>CAZASR010000081.1:0-12085 GCA_964487765.1 uncultured Devosia sp.
GAAGATTTCGGCGTTCTCCGACCACGTGATGACAGTGCGCGGCGACATCACCGTCGACAGATCGCCGTTGATGAACGCCTGGCGCGTCAGGTCGGCGAGGCGCACCATCTTCGAGACGGTCTCCCGCCCCTCCGGCGAGCCCCGGTAATGCGGCGACTTCGCCAGCACGATGTCGACTTCCTTCTCGTGCGGCAGGTAGTTCAGCGTCGTGACGATCGACCAGCGGTCCATCTGGCCCTGATTGATCTGCTGCGTGCCGTGATAGAGCCCCGACGTATCGCCCAGCCCGATCGTATTGGTCGTCGCGAACAGGCGGAAGGCCGGGTGCGGCGTGATCACGCGGTTCTGGTCGAGCAGCGTCAGCCGGCCCGACGATTCAAGCACGCGCTGGATCACGAACATCACGTCCGGCCGGCCGGCGTCGTACTCGTCGAAGACGAGCGCGATGTTGTTCTGCACGGCCCAGGGCAGGATGCCTTCGCGGAATTCGGTGACCTGCTTGCCCTCCTTGAGCACGATCGCGTCCTTGCCCACCAGGTCGATGCGCGACACATGGGCATCGAGATTGACGCGCACGAGCGGCCAGTTGAGGCGCGCCGCGACCTGCTCGATATGGGTGGATTTGCCCGTCCCGTGGTAGCCCTGCACCATCACCCGGCGATTGAAGGCGAAGCCGGCGAGGATCGCCAGCGTGGTGTTGCGATCGAACAAATAGTCTTCGTCGACGGGCGGGGTGTGCGGATCGGCTTCCGCATAGCCCATCACCTTCATGTCGCTGTCGATGCCGAAGGTCTCGCGGACAGAATATTCCTTGTTCGGCAAATTGGTATTTTCGGCCATTTTCGTGGGACTCTAGGGGGAGTTAAGGGCGCCTCGGCTGCCCTTGAGGGTGGGGGCTCTATAGCAGCATCGTTTCCGCGAGGGTAGGGGCGGGTTTTGACGCGGTTTTCGGGCCCGAATGCCCGGATTTAGGGCTCTTTCCGCCGATTTTCGAGGGGGTCTCAAAAAATCCCACCCGCGCTGTCGATCGCGCGCCGTTCGGCTCGTCGTGAAGGCGAGGCGCGATGGATCGCAGTCCTCGCAAACCCGATGGAGAATGTTGAAATGACCGTCACCACCCTGTTCCGCGACGATGTCGAGTTCGTTTCCAGCCCGCCGATCGCGGCCCCCAATCGCGTCGCCCAGGCCTTCGCCGCCGCAGCCCGCGCCGTCGCCTCATGGCGTGCCGAACGCGCGCGCCGCATCGCCCTCAACGATCTGCTCGGCATGGACCCTCACCGGTTGCGCGACCTCGGTATCACGCCCCATGACGTGCAGCAGGCACTGCAGCAGCGCCGCGCCCGGCGTTGAGGGCGGAACAAAAACCTACCGCTGCCTGTTATTGCGTCCACCAGTTGTGTGCTCCGGCGTCCGGGGCGACAGGGGCGCAATGACAGGCGACGGGATCAGGCTCGGCATCGTGCGAGGCATCAGCTACGGAGTCTTCGGACCGCCGGGCATTTTCATGCCGCAGGCGCGGGAGCTCGGGTGCCGGCTGGTGCGGGTCTTTCTCACCTGGAACCAAGTCGAGCCGCAGCCGGGCACCTATGACTGGACGGCGATCGACGCGCTGCTCGGCCAGCTCCAGTCGGGCGATGAGCTGTGGGTCACTGTCGTTTCGGTGTCGCGCTGGGCGACGCGGCAACCCACCGATTTCCTGCCAGCCTCGATACCCCGCGACATGGCCGCCTATCAGCTCTTCCTCGGCGCGCTGGTGTCCCGCTGCCGCGGCGCCGTTTCTCACTGGCAGTGCAACAACGAGCCCTCCAATGCTGGCCTGTGGTCCGGCTCGGCGGCCGACTATGCCGAGCTCGCCAACGTCTTCGCGAGAACCGTGAGCCATGCCGACCCGACCGCAAAGATTGTCCTGGGCGGCTGCGGCTTCGACGTGCTCGGCTCCAACACGGGCAGCGAGCAGCGCGCTTTCTTCGATGAAGTGCTGGGCAAGGCCGGCGACGCTTTCGACCTGTTCGACATCCACCTCTACGACGCGCCGCAGCGCATTCCTGCACATATCGAGGATGCGCGCGGCATGATGCGCGCCCACGGCATCGACCGTCCCGTCGTCGTCGGCGAGTATGGCGGACCGACGCTGCTCGGCTTCCCCGAGCTCGACGGCGTGATGCAGCCGATTATGGCCGAGGCCTTCGCCGGCGCCGGGCCGTCACTCGACAGCGCCGATCTCGCGACGGCAGACGAAACGCCCGACCGGCGCGCCATGCGCGCGCTCTATGCGCAAATGGCCGAGCTGCCGCCGACGCTGCAGATGTTCATGCAGGGCTGCCCGCCCGGCCTCGAGGCCAAGCGGCACCGCATCGCCTGCCGCGAGATCGTGACGCGCAACCTCCTGGCGATGGCGAGCGGCGTCACGCTGACCGTTGCCTGGAACCTGGCGCCCGAGGTGCCCAATTATCGCGATCCGTTCAATCTCATGGGCTTCATCAGCGACAAGCTCGCGCTGATGGATTTCCAGCATGGCGAGCTCGCGCACCGCGAGCCCGCCGCCGACGCGTTCGCGCGTTTCGCGCGTCTCATGGCGGATGCGACATCGGTGCGCCGCATCGAGACCGACCTTGGTATCGTCGCGATGGAGGTGACGCGTGAGCGCGGTACGCTGCATGTCTTCTGGACCGAAGCGGATCCGTTCACCGGCGACGACGAGCCGCCCAAGCTCATCGAGTGGCCGTGGACGGACGACGCCGCCCACATCTCGGACGTGTTCGGCGCCACACGCGACGCAAAGCCGGCGAGCGGCAGGCTGAGCCTCGGCATCTCGGTGACGCCGCTCTTCGTCTCCGCCTAGCAATCAGGCGACGACGAAGCCTTTCTGCTTGAGGTGCGTATAGGCGGCGATGATGGCGCGCAGCCGCTCTTCCGAAGTCTTGTCGCCGCCATTGGCGTCGGGGTGGTGGATCTTCACCAGGGCCTTGTAGGCACGCTTGATCTCGTCCGATTTGGCCCCGGTCTTGAAGCCCAGCACTTCGAAGGCGCGGCGGTCATGCTCGCCCAGCTTGATCTCGCGCTCGGCGCGCGGACCGGTGGCGTTGGCGCGCCGGTAGCGCGCCCAGATATGCAGGGGATCGGAAAAGCGTCGCGTGCCCTGCGCGTTGGGGTCGCGCTTGGGCATGCGCGGACCGTTATAGGCGCCCGGCTTGGTGCCCAGCCCCCAGCTCGGCCGTCCGTCGGTCTGCGAGGTCTGGTAGAGATGTGCCTCGCGCTCCCTCTCGGTCATGTCGGCGAAGAAGTTGAAGGCCGTATTGTAGTGCCGGACGTGCTCGAGGCAGAAGTGATGATACTCGCCTTCGAAGCGGTGGCCCTTGGGCGCCTTGTAGAGGCCGGGCTGGTCGCAGCCCTCCCAGGCGCAGTCGGGGACGTCACGCGGTGGTTGCGGCGCCTGAGTGCGCGGCTGAATGCGGATCCGGTCGAAGAGCTTGGAATCGATACTCATCAGTCCTAGTTACGCTTCGAAATCTAAAGCTTTCTGATCAATGCGTTTCCGGATCCGAAAGCTGGCTTGTTCCGAGGGAAACGCTCCATGGCCCAAGAGGGTACGCATATGCCCGTTCGCGATGCGATTGTCGAAAAACTTTCGAACAAATTCGCGCCGACCCATCTTGAAGTGATCGACGAGTCGTCACGACATCAAGGCCACGCCGGTTCACGTCCCGGCGGGGAAAGCCACTTTCGCATCCGCATCGCATCAGCGGCCCTCGCAGGCACGCGCATCGCGCAGCATCGTGCCATCATGGACGCGCTCGAGGCCGAGATCAAAGGCGGCGTCCATGCGCTCGCGATCGAGGTGATTTCCCCAGCTTCTCCACAGGCCTGAGCCGCTGCGGCATCCCGTAGCCTATATGGAGCGCCGCGCAGTAGACTCAAGTTTGCGGCCTTAAGATGGTGATGCCTATCTCGTGATCCGCTCTGGCGAAAATCACGCGTCGGGGGTCAACATTACCAGTTTGCGGCGGAACTCCGGCGGCGCCGTGGCGGCCGCGTCAAACTGCGAGCGAATTGTCGCCCTTGTGAACCCCTAGCAGGGTTCGTGCAGGCAGCTTTCAGGAGGGCGCAATGAAGATGTCTCTGCACGGAATTTTCGTACCCGTCGCGCTGCACGAGCAGCGTTCCTGCGGATGTGCGTCGAGCGGCGTCCTGCGTCCGGAAAGCGAGCGTCCGGAATGAGTGGCGTGGTCCATTAGCCGTCCAAGCACCTTGCCATTCCCTCCCCCTCGCCAGGGAGGGATGGGCGGGCCCACCGGTCCGCCCTCCGGCGTCGCCTTGACCCGCAAGGGCAGGGCCCAGTGGTTAGTCTGTAGTCGATCTGGATCCCGGCCGGAGGCAAATACCGCATTCGCGGCGCCGGGATGACGCCGGAACCGGGGCCCGCAGTTCAGCCGAGCTGCGGGCCTCGTTGATTCAAGCCGCGCGTTGCGTCTTCAACTCCACCCTTACACCCGCCGCCGTCAGCAGTCCGATTACGGCATCGATGCTGAACTGGGATATCTTCCCGCGCATCAGGTCGGATATTCGAGGCTGGGAGACCCCGAGATGTGCTGCCGCCTCCGCCTGGGGTCCAGCCCTGCTCGCGGATATGATGCTGCAGCGTCATCATCAGTTGCGCGAGCAGCTTCATGCGCTCCCGCTCGACCGGGTCCTTTTCAAGTGCGTCCCAGACATTGTCGAACCGCTCATTAGCCATCGCCGGTCTCCGCCATCAGTTCCCGATGCCTTCGCGCCGCAAGGTCGATGTCATGTCGCTCGGTCTTCTGTGTTTGCTTTTGAAAGCATTGAAGCACGTAGACTGCCCTGGCCAGCCTCGCGAGATAAATCATCCGACAGGTGCCGCTTGCATCCCATAGACGTAGCTCAACGATGCCCCTTCCCACGGACGGCATCGGTTTTCAGTCGTCGGGTTCCAACCCCAGTTGTACCTTGCCAAGCTGGAAGCCCGCGTCGCGCACCACGTCAGCGGGAAAGCTCAACAGGTCCCTGTAGGTCGTGTTCCTGAAGACAAGTGGCTTTTCGAACATTTGAATTATAAGTATCGATATAAATATCAAGCCTACCGCATTTCCTCCAAGTATGTCCGCACCGCCTCGGGATCGACGTTCTTTTCGATGAAGCTCCGGCCGAGGCCGCGGGTCAGGATGAAGGTCAGGGCGCCGCGGACGACCTTCTTGTCCTGCGCGATGGCGTCCATCAGGACATCGGTGCCGGGCAATTCGCCGGGAATGTCGGCGAGCCGGGTGGGCAGGCCGGCGCGCCTCAGATGCGCCTCGACGCGCCCGGTGTCCTGGCTCGGCGCCAGCCCCAGCTTCGCCGAGAAGCCGTGCGCCAGCACCATGCCGACGCTCACGCCTTCGCCATGCAGCAGACGGTCTGAGAATCCGGTGGCGGCCTCGAGCGCGTGGCCGAAGGTGTGGCCGAGATTGAGCAGGGCGCGCACGCCCGTCTCCTTCTCGTCGGCCAAAACGAAGCGCGTCTTCGCCTCGCAGGCGCGGGCGATGGCTTCGGCGCGGGCCGCCCCCCCCGTGAAGATCTCGGGCTGGTTCTCCTCGAGCCAGAAGAAGAAGCTCTCGTCGTCGATCAGCCCGTATTTCACCACTTCGGCGTAGCCCGCCGCGAACTGCCGCGGCGGCAGCGTGGCGAGCGCGCTGATATCGGCGAGAACGAGCTTGGGCTGGTGGAACGCGCCGACGAGGTTCTTGCCGTGCGGCGAATTGATGCCGGTCTTGCCGCCGACCGAACTGTCGACCTGCGCCAGCAGCGTCGTCGGAATCTGCACGAAGTCCATGCCGCGCCGCGTCACCGCCGCAGCAAACCCCGCGAGATCGCCGATTACGCCGCCGCCCAGCGCCAGCACGATGTCACCGCGTTCGAGCCGCGCTTCGAGCAGGCCCTCGACCACGTCGTTGAGCCGCGCGATCGATTTGCTCGCCTCGCCATTGGGCACGACGATGGTCGAGTGCTTGGCGTTGGCATGGTCGAGCGCGTGCGCCAGCCGCGGCAATTGCGCCGCGGCGACTTCGCTGTCGGTGACGATGCCGAACCGCCGGCCGGGGAACATCGCCGTCAGCCGCTCGCCCGCGCCTGCGAGCAGATCGTCGCCGATCAGGATGTCGTAGGCACGCTCGCCAAGCGGGACATGCACGCGGGTCGGCTCGGTCATTGCGGTCCTCTGAGATGGGTGAGCAGCGCTTCGATCACCTCGTCCGCAACCTGGTCCTGCGGCACATCGGTACTCACCACCGTGACATCCGCTTCGGCATAGGTCGGGTAGCGCTTTTCGATCAAGTCCAGCAGCGTCTGGCGCGGATTGGGGGTCTTGAGCAGCGGCCGGTTGGAGCGTCGTTGCACGCGCTGGAACAGCAGTTCGAAATCGGCCTTGATCCACACCGACAGGGCGCAGTCCTTCACCAGGGCCCGCGTCTCGCCGTTCATGAACGCGCCGCCTCCGGTGCCCAACACCAGATCGGCGTCCCTGAGCAGCCGCGCGATCACGCGCACCTCGCCCTGCCGGAAATCGGCCTCGCCATGGGTTGCGAAAATGTCTTCGATGCTCATGCCCGCGGCGCGTTCCACTTCTTCGTCGCTGTCGACGAAGTGGCGGCCCAGCCGTGCCGCGAGCCGGCGGCCCACGGTGGTCTTGCCCGCGCCCATCATGCCCACGAGCACGATCGGCCGGCCCGCGAGAAGGGCATTCAGCTCATCACGGTGCACGTCCTTTTGCGGTGCCGTGGCAGTCATTTTGCAGGCTCCCCCAGGGGCCGCGTTTGAAGCGTTAGGGGAGGGTAAAGTCAATGCTGCTATCGGTCTGCCACGCCGCGCCCTTGATCATGCCATAGAAGCGCGGGACAAAGTCCTTCAGAAGTTTGGGGACCTCATGCCGACGCTCATCCGCCTGTTCATCGTCCTCGTCGTGCTGGCCGGACTCGCCTTTGCCGGGATGTTCGCGCTCACAATGTTCGTCGATCCGGGCGAAAAGGACATCACCATCAGGATTCCGGCGCGCGAGCTTGTGCCGGCCGAAGGTCCGGGCGTCATCGACGTCAACGACCTGCCCGCGCCGGTCAACATCGCCCCGCGCAGCGTCGAGGAGCCGGCCCCGTCGGCGGAAGCGGAGGCGGCGGAAGACGAGGCGTCCAACGTCGAAACCATCGAGCCTCCCGGCATCGAATGAGCGGCCATCTCATCGACGCCTTCCTCGAAATGATGAGCGCCGAACGCAGCGCGGCGCGCAACACCCTCGACGCCTACCGGCGCGACCTCGACGATTATGCGGGCTATCTTGCGGGCCGGGGGCAATCCGCGCAATCCGCGCAGCGCGCCGACATCGTCGCCTATCTGGGCTCGCTCGATGCGCAGGGCCTCGCCCCCTCGTCGGCGGCCCGCCGTCTCTCGGCCTTGCGGCAGTTCCACCGGTTCCTGTGCGCCGACCAGATACGGTCCGACGATCCTACGCGCATCGTCGCCAGTCCGCGCACGCGCCGGCCGCTGCCCAACGTTCTCTCGGTCGTCGAGGTGGAGCGGCTGCTCAATACCGCCGAGGCCGAGGCCAATGCGGCTGCGCCGCCACACAAGCAGCAGGCGGCGCTGCGGCTCTATGTGCTGCTCGAGTTGCTCTATGCCACCGGCATGCGCGTCAGCGAGCTCGTGAGTCTGCGTCGCTCCGCCGTGATGCGCGATGCAGGCTTCCTGACCATCAGCGGCAAGGGCAACAAGGAACGCATCGTGCCGCTCACCGATAGCGCGCGCGATGCGGTGCGCGCTTGGGCGGCGGCCCTGCCGCCCGGCCCCTGGCTGTTTCCTGCGGCGGGCGAAGAGGGGCACCTGAGCCGCCAGGTCTTCGCCCGCGATCTCAAGGCCCTCGCCGGCCGCGCCGGTATCGCCTCCTCCCGCGTCGCCCCGCACGTTCTCCGGCACGCCTTCGCTAGCCATCTGCTGCAGGGCGGTGCCGATCTGCGCGTCGTGCAGACGCTGCTCGGCCACGCCGACATCTCGACCACGCAAATTTACACCCACGTCCTCGACGAAAAGCTGCGCACGCTGGTTGAAACCCGCCACCCGCTGGCGGACAAGAGCTAGCGCCGCCACACCTCGAGCCGCACGCCGGGATCGAGCATCTCCCGCTCCGCCACCCGCAATCCGGCCTGTGGCAGCACCTCGTCGGGCCAGCCCCCCGAGAAGCACTGGATGCCGCCGGGGAGCAGCACGCCGTCCACAGTCACCAGGTCGAATCGCGTGAAGCGGCGGAGGAAATAGTCGAAGACCCGCTGCCCGCCGACGACCGCTACCACGCCGTCCACGATCCCCAGTTCGGTCGCCACGTCGCGGAAATCGACGCCCGCCGGGTTCCACAGCGTCACCAGGTCGTCGATCGGTTCGAGCCGCGCCACCCGGCTCGTCACCACCAGGCGCCGCCGGCCGGGATTGGGGTGGGCTTCATGGCCGAGCCGCCCCAGCACCGTGAGTGCCGCGCGGTCCAGTGCTGCCTGAAACCGCGTCCAGTCCTTGTCGTTGCGCAGCGCCTCCGGCATCTGCCGGTTGCGGTCGGCAATGCGGCCATCGGCGCTCACCACGGCATGTCCGACAATCTCGATGCTCAAACATCCTCCAGCGACAATTGACAAGCAGTAAGGTGTGCTACATATGTAGTACACTAACTCGGGTAGAGTTCAGGCCCGGTTCAGTGCCTCGAATTTACCAGAACCTTGTACAGGCAAATGCCACAAAGGCTTCGTTACTAGCCGCCACCATCGTTCGCCACCACGATCCAGAGGGAAACATCGTGCTCAACATCTCCAGGGCAGCCCTGCTTGCCGCAACGCTCGGTCTCGCCGCTCCCGTCCTGCCTGCGATCGCACAGGAGAGCGCCGCGCCGGCCGAAAACGCGCCATTCGCCTTCGAGCTCAAGATACCGAGCGTGGAAGCCGTCGATTCCTCGATGTCCGAGGATCAGATCAAGGATGTCTTCACCGCCAATTTCCTCAGCCATGCCGATGAGCTGGCGACGCTCAACGCCACGCGCATCACCATCCCCGAGCTCAGCTTCGTGTTCACCGTGGACGGCCCGGGCGGCGGCATCTCGACCGTGACCTATCGCGACATCGTTCTCGACGGGGTCGAGGATGGGCTGGTGACGAAGCTGACAGTGGGCTCGGGCGTGATGGATTCGCAAGGCGAGACCACGACCTACAGCGCCATCAGCGCCGACAATTTCGACATGAAGCGGCTGCTCGAATTCGTCGGCATCGTCAAGGGCGATCCCAACGCGCCGCTCGCGCCCGTCTATACCGCCGGCGTGTCCGGCGGCACCACGCAGGGCGGTCCGCTCTATAGCTGCAGCTTCGGGGGCAGTTCCACCGAAGCGCTCGAAGCACGACCGGTCGGAGTCCTCCTCGCCGATGTCATCGGCGTCATCGAGAAGTACAAGGATGCCGACGAGCCGCCACCGGAGGCGCTCGAGATCATCGTGGGCTACGCGGTCGATCTGTTCCGCGGCTTCCGCGGCGGCGGCGGCGCCGTCGGTGCGATCGATTGCACCATCCCCGGCGACGACCCGGTGTCGATCAAGCTCGCCGGTGCGACCACCGGCAGTTTTGAGCCGGGCATCTATCCCGAGATCAAGGTAGGAACGCTTTCGGTCGATGCGGGCGAGAACGGCACCGCTTCGCTGGGCGAGTTCGTGCTCCATCCGATCGACTTCAACCCCACGCTCGATGCACTCGAATCGGCGGCGGGCCAGCTCAGCGAAGCCTGGTTCGAGAGCAACTGGCGGCGCCTGATCCCCTCATGGGGCGGGCTCTCCTTCTCGGATTTCGCCGTCGACGTCACGACGCCTGCAACGCCCGGCAACTCCACCCTGGGCACGCCGGCGACCCCGAGCGAGCATGTCGAGGCCAAGGTCGCCAGTTTCGATCTGAGCCTTGGCAATTACCGTCTCGGCATTCCGACCGACGTCTCGGTCTCGGCCATCGGCGTCGAGGTGCCGCTGCCCGAGGACACCACCGACCCGCAGATCATGACGCTGCTCGCGGCCGGACTCACCGGTGTCAATATGGGCTTTGATGCGGCGGCGGCATGGGACGAGGCGGCGAGCGTCATCGACCTCGAAAAGCTTGCCATCTCCGCGGTCGATCTGGGCGGCATGTCGGTCAGTGCCACCTTCGCCAATGCCACCGAACAGCTCTTTGCCGTCGAGCCCAATGTCGCCATGGCCGCGGGCTTTGCGCTCACGGTCAAGGACGTGACGATCGACGTCACCGATGACGGGCTGGGCGAAATCCTGTGGCCGCTGGCCGCGGCCGAGCAGGGACAGGGCGATGTCGAAGCCTTCCGCACGCAGATGGCGGGCTTCGCCGAAGGCCTCGCCATCCAGCTCATCGGGCCGACGGATGCGGCGCGTCAGCTCGGCGCGGCGCTCAGCGAATTCGTCACCGGCGGCAAGGGCGAGATCACGATCAACATCACATCCAAGGACCCCAACGGCATTCCCATGGCGATGTTCATCGCCGCGCAGAATGATCCGACGATTCTCGCCGGACAGGTCGAGATCACCGGCATGGCGAACTGAGCCATCCTTGACTCGGGCGGCACCCGCCGCCACCTTTGCGCCATGATGCGCGGCGACACCCGCCGCGCATCGCAACATGTCCGAAGGCCCGCATGCAGTCCTATCTCGATTTCGAAAAGCCGGTCGCCGACCTCGAAGGCAAGATCGCCGAGCTCAAATCGCTGTCCGGCGACGACCGCGCGGTCTCGATCGACGACGAAATCAACGGGCTCACAGCCCGCGCGGATCAGGCGCTCGCCGACATCTATCGCAAGCTCACGCCCTGGCAGAAAACGCAGGTCGCGCGCCATCCGCAGCGGCCGCATTTCTCGGATTACATCAAGGCCCTCATCACCGAGTGGCAGCCCCTCGCCGGCGACCGAAAATATGCGGAAGATCCGGCGGTCCAGGCGGGCTTCGGCCGCTTCAACGGCGCCCCCATCGCCATTCTCGGCCAAGAGAAGGGCAACACCACCGAAACCCGTCTCAAGCACAATTTCGGCATGGCGCGGCCCGAGGGCTATCGCAAGGCCGTCCGCATCATGGACATGGCCGATCGCTTCAACATCCCGGTCGTCTCTTTCGTGGACACCGCCGGCGCCTATCCCGGCATCGGCGCCGAGGAGCGCGGCCAGGCCGAAGCCATCGCCCGCTGCACCGAAAAATGTCTTGAGATCGGCGTGCCCAACCTCGCCATCATCATCGGCGAGGGTGGCTCGGGCGGCGCCATCGCAATTGCCACGGCCAATCGCGTGCTGATGCTCGAAAACGCCATCTACGCCGTCGCCTCGCCCGAAGCCTCCGCCTCGATCCTGTGGAAGGACGCGGCACGCGCCCAGGATGCCGCAAACAATATGAAGATCACCGCGCAGGACCTGCTCGGCTTCGGCGTTATCGACGGCATCATCTCTGAGCCCCCCGGCGGTGCGCACCGTCACGCCGACACGGTCATGGCCTCGACCGCCGACGCCATCGCGACCTTCCTGCGCGACTTTCCCGGCACCAAATCGCGCCTCCAGGTCCGCGAGGAGCGCCGCGAAAAGTTCATGGCCATCGGCAGCGCGCTGAACTGAGCCCGATCCACGGCTTCACATTGTTGTGGTGTTGCGCCGTGGTGACTGCGCGGTAACCAACGGGCGTGTAGTCATGCTCCTATCGCTTGGGGCAGATTCGACTTAATGGCCGTGACGATTTCGAGGTTCTTGGGGTTCGCGCTGGTACTGGTCGCGACGCTGGCTCTCGCGGGCTGCGGCGGCATCATGCCCAAATCGTCGTCGCTGCGCGCGCAGCAATCGCTGAAGTCCTCGACGCTCACTGCGCTCAAGAACATGGGATCGTCGCCCGGCGAGGCGATGGTGATCCGCATCTTCAAGCAGTCCAACGAGTTCGAGGTCTGGAAGCGCACCACCGCCGGCACGTTCAAGCTCTTCAAGACCTACGAGATCTGCGCCTATTCGGGCACGCTCGGGCCCAAGATCAAGGAAGGCGACCGGCAGG
>CAZASR010000082.1:0-386 GCA_964487765.1 uncultured Devosia sp.
TCGCCGACACGCCCGGCCACGAGCAATACACGCGCAACATGGCGACCGGTGCCTCGACCGCCGATCTCGCCATCGTCCTGATCGACGCGCGCAAGGGCGTTCTCACGCAGACCCGGCGCCACAGTTTCATCCTGTCGCTGATTGGCGTGAAGCATGTCGTGCTCGCAGTGAACAAGATCGACCTCGTCGGCTACGACGAAGCGGTCTTCGCCGCCATCGAGGCTGACTACCGCGCCTTCGCCAAAGACCTCGGCTTCGAAAGCCTCGTGGCCATTCCGGTCTCGGCGCTCAAGGGCGACAACATCCTCGCCCCCTCGCCGAACATGCCCTGGTACAAGGGGCCGCAACTCGTCCCCCATCTCGAGACGATCGAAGTCGCTTCCGAC
>CAZASR010000082.1:396-12023 GCA_964487765.1 uncultured Devosia sp.
GTGCAGTGGGTGAACCGGCCGAACCTCGACTTCCGGGGTTTTTCCGGCACCGTCGCTTCCGGCACCGTCAAGGTGGGCGACGATGTGCTCGTGGCTGCCTCGCGCATGCCGGCAAGGATCAAGCGCATCGTAACGATGGACGGCGATCTGGACGCGGCGATCGCAGGGCAGGCGGTGACGCTCGTGCTCGACCGCGAGATCGACGTCTCGCGCGGCGACGTTCTCACCCATCCCGGGCAGACACCGGAATATTCCAACCAGTTCCAGGCCCGCATGGTCTGGATGAGCGACGACTCGGCCTTCCCGGGCCGCTCCTATCTGCTCAAGATCGGCAGCCAGCTCGTTCCGGCAACAATAACGGACCTGAAATTCCGCACCAATGTCAATACGCTGGAGCATAGTCCTGCCAAAACGCTAGAACTCAATGAAGTGGGCACCCTGACGCTGGCCACCGACAAGCCGGTCGCCTTCGATTCCTATGCGGGCAACCCTCTCACCGGCGCCTTCATCCTGATCGACCGCATCTCAAATGCGACGCTGGGGGCAGGCGTCATCGATTTCGGCCTCCGCCGCGCGCAGAATCTGAGCTGGCAGTCCTTCGACGTGAACCGCGACGTGCGCGCCCGCATGAAGGGCCAGCAGCCGGCTATCGTGTGGTTCACGGGTCTGTCGGGCTCGGGCAAGTCCACCGTCGCCAATCTCATCGAGAAGCGGCTCGCCGCCGAAGGGCATCACGCCTACATCCTCGATGGCGACAATGTCCGTCACGGCCTCAACAAGGATCTCGGCTTCACCGAGGAGGCGCGGGTGGAGAACATCCGCCGCGTGGCCGAGGTCGCGCGGCTGATGGCCGATGCGGGCCTCATCGTCATCGTCTCGTTCATCTCGCCGTTCCGCAACGAGCGGCGACTGGCGCGCGAGATCGCCGGCGACGTCGCTTTTGCCGAGGTCTATGTCGATACCCCCCTCGAAGTGTGCGAGGCGCGCGATCCCAAGGGCCTCTATGCCCGGGCCCGTCGCGGCGAGATCAAGAACTTCACCGGCATCGACAGCCCCTTCGAGGCGCCGGAGCATCCCGAGGTCGTGCTGCATGGCGCGACCGAGACGCCCGAGCAGATGGCCGAGCGGCTCTACTCGCAGATGTTCGGCTGGGGGCTCGGCTACTCGATCTGAAGGCCCGCTGCCGTCAGCGTGCGCGGATGAACTGTCCCGCCTGCGGCTCGCCGCGCGCGACCGTCTCGCCGTTGGCGACATAGTCGACGAATTGCGCCGGCAACCCCTCGCCATCGGTCAGGTCGGGCGTCGTCTGCAGGTGCATGTGCAGGTGCGGCTCCGAAGTGTTGCCGCTGTTGCCGCACAGCCCGAGCTTGTCGCCCGTCGCGACCTTCTCGCCTGCGCTGACGGTGATGCTGCCTTCCTGCATGTGCGCCAGGAACGCGTATTCGCTGTTGCCCAGGTCGATGACGACGTGGTTGCCCGCGGGATGCTGTGGATCGGTCTCGCCGATCGGCTTGTCGGGGAGGTCGTTGGTCACGGCTACCACCGTCCCTGCGCCCGGCGACAGGATCGGTTCGCCCCAGCAATAATAGGCCTCCAGCCTGCCGGCTTCCCCGCTATGGGTCACGCCGTCGCGGGAGATCAGCATGTCCATGGCAAAGCGCTGGGCCCGGTCGGCGGCGTGGTAGTTCTGCTCCAGCGTCCTGCCGCCCCAGACCACGAGCCACTCCCCAGTGAAGGGCAGGTGCAGTTCTGTCTTGGTCTGGTAGTCGAGAAACCGGCTCTCGGCCAGCACCGGCACCGGCTTGACGAGAAAGCCGGCGACTTTCTCGTCGGCATCGAAAGCCCATTGCATCAGCACGGTTGCGTCGGTCTTGGACCAGGTTGAGGTCCGCAGATAGAGCTCGACGTCCTCGCCGCCGGGCTTAACCTCCTCGCTGACCACTTCGGTTTCCTCACCGAAATCATGTTCCAGTTGCGCCCGGAAGTCCTTCAGTTCGTCGATCGTGCCGAAAGCCTGCTGCATCGCGGGCGTCATCTCCTGCCACACCGCGGCCATATCGCCGGCAAGGAACGCTTCCGAATTCTCCCGGCCGAGATCCCTGGTATCGTGTCCAAGCGCGGCCGAGGCGGCGGCCATGAGGACGACGGCGAGCGCGGCGTACAACGGCATGAGGCATCTCCTTGTCGATCGGGAGGGGGGCGTGTGGGAGCATAAAGTGACGAGGATGTGACGCTACGCCTTGAGGATCAGCCTTATTGCAAAGGCGACGATACCCAGCGTCACGACGCTGCCGAGCCAGATGCCGGCGAACCACAACAGCTGGGTGGTGCGTTCGCTCATCAGTGATAGCCTTCGTCGGGACGGACCTTGCCGCGGAACACCCAATAGGCATAGCCGGTATAGGCGAGGATGATCGGGATGAGGATTACCGCCCCGACCAGCAGGAAGGCCAGCGAGCTGTCGGGTGCCGCCGCCTCCTCGATCGTGAGCGCGCCCGGCACGATATAGGGATAAAAGCTGATCCCCAGCCCCGCGAAGCTCAGCACGAACAGGCCGAGCGCCGCGAGGAAAGGCTGCAAATGCTTGTCGGCCTTCAGCCCCTGCCACAGGGCGAAGGCGCAGGCTGCCAGCAGCGTCGGCACGAAGGCCGAGAAGAAGGCGGTGGGCCAGCGGAACCAGCGTTCGAAGTAGATCGGCTCGAGGAACGGGGTCCACAGGCTCACCACGCCGATCAGCGCCAGCGTGCCGATACCGGCGAAGATCGCGGCCCGCTTGGCACGCTCCCGCAGGTCGCCGACCGTCTTGAGGTTGAGCCAGGTCGCGCCGAGCAGCCCGTAGCCGACGACGACCGCGATCCCGGTGACGATCGAGAACGGCGTCAGCCAGTCCCACCAGCCGCCCGCATATTCGCGATTCTCGATGGTGATGCCCTGCACCAGTGCGCCGAGCGCAATGCCCTGCATCAATGCGGCGATGATGGAGCCCGCGGCGAAGCCCTGGTCCCAGATCGTGCGCCAGCGCCGCGTGCGGAAGCGGAACTCGAAGGCGACGCCGCGGAAGATGAGGCCCAGCAGCATGAGGATGATCGGCACGTAGAGGGCAGGCAGGATCGTGGCATAAGCGAGAGGAAACACCGCCATCAGGCCGCCCCCGCCCATCACCAGCCAGGTTTCGTTACCGTCCCATACTGGCGCGATGGTGTTCATCATGGTGGTGCGGTCTGTGCGCTCGGGAAACAGCGGAAACAGGATCCCCACCCCCAGGTCGAAGCCGTCCAGCACCACATAGGCAAGCACGGCGAAGGCAATGATCGCGGCCCAGATGGAGGCGAGGTCAAACATTGCCGCCCCCTGCTTCCATCTGCTGGGCGGGGGTGATGCCGGCGGTGCGGATCGGCCCATCGCTGAGTTCCGCCTTCTCGCCCTCGGGCGTCTTGCTGACGATCCTCAGGATGTAGAACACGCCCGCGCCGAAAACGACGAAGTAGACGAGGATGAAGGCGACCAGCGATGCGCCGACGGCCTCGGGATCGATGCTCGACAGGCTGTCGGCCGTCCGCAGCAGGCCGTAAACAGTGTAGGGCTGCCGGCCGACCTCCGTCGTGTACCAGCCGGCCAGCACGGCGACGAAGCCCGATGGCCCCATGGCCAACGCCGCCCGGTGCAGCCAGCGGTTGGTGTAGAGGTTGCCGCGCCAGCGCGCCCATAGCGACCACAGCCCGGTGACGAGCATCAGGATGCCGAGCCCCACCATGATGCGGAAAGTCCAGAAGGGGAGGAAGGCCGGTGGCCGCTCGTCCGGTGGGAAAGCCTTGAGCCCCTTGATTTCGGCGTCCCAGGAATGACCGAGGATCAGTGAGCCGAGCTTGGGGATCTCGAGGGCATAGTGGGTCGTCTCGGCCTCGTCGTCGGGGATGCCGAACAGGATCAGCGGCGCCCCCTTATGCGTTTCATAGTGCCCTTCGATCGCGGCGATCTTGGCGGGCTGGTGTTCGAGCGTGTTGAGCCCGTGCTGGTCGCCCACGAAAATCTGCACCGGCGTCACCAGCGCGGCCATCCACATCGCCATCGAGAACATCGTTCTTGCCTGCCGGTTGGTGTTGTCCCGCAGCAGGTGGAAGGCGCCCACGGCGCCGACCGCAAAGGCCGTGGTCAGGAAGGCTGCGAGCACCGTGTGGATGAGGCGGTAGGGAAAACTCGGATTGAGGATGATGGCCCACCAGTCGAGGGGCACGAACTGGCCGGCTTCGTTGGTCGTGTACCCCGCCGGCGTCTGCATCCAGCTATTGGCCGAAATGATCCAGGTCGCCGAAATCAGCGTGCCCAGCGCCACCATGGCCACGGCGAACATGTGAAGGCCCTCGCCGACCCGCTTGCGGCCGAACAGGGCAATGCCGAGAAAGCCGGCCTCGAGAAAGAATGCCGTCAGCACCTCGTAGCCCATCAGCGGTCCGACCACGGGGCCGGCCTTGTCGGCGAAGCGGGCCCAGTTGGTGCCGAACTGGTAGCTGATCACGATCCCGGACACGACGCCCATCGCAAAGGTGATCGCGAAGGTCGTCTTCCAGTAGTCGAACAGCTTGAGGTAAACGCCATCCCGCTTCCACAGCCACAGCGCGTTCAAGACCGCCAGGTAGCTCGCGAGGCCGATCGAAAAGGCCGGAAAGATGAAGTGGAACGAGATGGTGAACGCGAACTGGATGCGCGCGAGCAATTCCGCGCTCTGGCCAAAGGACATGACGCTTGCCTCCGTTCTGACCGCAAACCAGCTTAGGCCGGTTCCGTTCCGATCAAAAAAGGGCAGTGTGCCGCGCGTCGCCGTGACACGCACGGCTCTGTTCGCCCTTTGTGCGCCCCCCAAGTCGACCTGCACAAACTCTCAAGTTGCACAGTTTGTTACACCGCATATCGCTAGTGCGTTGCGCTGAATGTTGAGCGAGCTGGGAATGTCTGGGATTTATGGGGGTTTCGCCGGTGGGCGGTGGCTCCGCGAGCTGGACTCGAACCAGCGACCATTCGATTAACAGTCGAACGCTCTACCAACTGAGCTATCGCGGAACGTTGGCAGGCCCGAAGGCAGGCGCCCGTGTACCGGGTTTGATTTGCTTTGCCAAGGGCTAATTAGCCGCGTGCGGCGCGCTCGGCCTGCGCGCGCAAAATTGCCAGATCGTCCGCCGTATTGGCATTACGAAAGGGGTCGAAATCGCTGTGCGGCGCATAGTCCAGCCGCGCCGCGCCGAGGCTGGCGGCGAGCCGCTTGAGGCTGTGCGGCGCGGTTCCCGCACGCATCGCGGCGGGAAGGCCCGACAGCGCGTCGAGGCGCCACAGCGCATTGGTCGGATAGTCCTGCGCGCCATAGGCGGCGAGGACCGCCGGCGCGGTCGCCAGCAGGGGCAGGGCCCGTTCGAGGAAATCGCGCGGGAACAGCGGCGTGTCGACGGCCAGCGAGAACAGCAACGTCGTGGAACCGCCTGTCAGCCGGTCAACCGCCGCGGCGACGCCTGCCAGCGGCCCGGCATACTCTGTGTCGAGGTCGAGGACCTGTTCCAGCTCGGCCGGCGCGTCGAACCGGCCGCGGCCGACGGCGAGGAGGCGCGACGAGCAGCCTTGCGTGGCCGCCATGGCGCGGTCGACGAAAAGCTCGCCGGCGATGGTCAGCAGGGCCTTGTTGACGCCCCCCAGGCGTTCGCCTCTGCCGCCGGCGAGAATCACGGCGGCGGTCGTCGTCATGCCCCTTGCCGCCATTCAGGCGCTTTCCTGCCGAAACTCTTGCTACCTTGTACCGCGCTTTCCAACATCTCAACTGCGGTGGGCGTGGGGGAGGGCGGCGCCAGGTCCGGATTGTTGCTATGTTAATGCCTTTCGTATAGCACCCCTGCCGTTGGCGAGGCCACGTGGCGGAGTGGTTACGCAGCGGATTGCAAATCCGTCTATGCCGGTTCGATTCCGGCCGTGGCCTCCAGCATTTTCCTTGATCTGCCGCAAACCACCGCTGGCCGCGACCGTGTAGAGTCGAGCTATTGCAGGATGTTGGAGGCATCTCATGTACAAGCACATCATCGTCGCCATTGACGGCACGGAACTGACGCCCAAGGTTCTCGAGCATGCTTTTGCGCTGGCGCACGACGGGGCCGGGCGGCTCGAGGTGGTGACGGTCACCGAACCCTCGGTGTTCATGGCGCCCGACGCGGGGCTCGTTACCATCTCCACGAGCGAGCTCCTCGACGAGCTCGAAAAGGCCAAGGCCGCCGAGGCCAAGGACATTCTCGACAAGGCGCAGACCGCCGCGGCTGCCGCCTCGGTAAAAATTTCGGCCCGCCACCTCCCCCAGCAGCACCCCTCGGACGGCATCATAAAGGCCGCGGAAGAGGTCGGTGCGGACCTCATCGTCATGGGGTCGCATGGGCGTCGCGGCATCCGGCGGTTGCTGCTCGGCAGCCAGGCGAGCGAGGTTCTCGCCCGCAGCAGCATGCCGGTGCTGATCGTCAAATAGCCGGCGCCCGGCACGTGCTTGCCGCACGCCTGCCGCGGCGCTATGGACGGCACGGGCAAATGCTTCAGCAGGGCATCGGATGACCGCTTACGACCGCGCACGCAAAGTGATGGTGGACAATCAGCTTCGAACGGCCGGCATTACCGACCGGCGTCTGCTCGCGGTCATGGGGTATGTACCGCGCGAGCCGTTCGTGCCCGAGGTGTGGCGTGGACTTGCCTATATCGACAAATCGATTCCCGTGGGCAGCGGGCGCAAGCTTGGCGCGCCGGCGCCTTTCGCCAGGCTCATCCAGCTTGCCGAGGTCGACAATTTCGAACGCGTACTCGATCTGGGGTGCGGTACGGGCTATTCCGCCGCCGTGCTCGCGCGGCTCGCCGCCGAGGTCGTCGCCGTCGAAAACGAGCCGGCGCTCGCTGCCACGGCCCGTTCGAGCCTCGAAGAGCTGGGGGTCGACAATGTGAAGGTGGTCGAAGGGCCGCTCGAAACCGCCGGGAAATCAAATGGTCCCTACGACGTCATCGTGATCGAGGGGGCGGTGGAACAGGTGCCCGATGCCCTGTTCGCCCAGCTCAAGCCCGAAGGCCGGCTCGTAGCGCCCATCTCCGAAAGCGGCCGGATCGCCGTGGCCCATCTTTTTGCCCGTTCCGGCAAGACGATCGCCTCGCGGCCGACCTTCGACACCCGACTGCCGCCCCTGGCGCAGCGGCAGGACGAGGCCTTTGTATTCTAGGCGATCCCAGCGTTCCTGAATTGCGCACAGGATGTGTTGCCGTCGCACAACGCGATCGGTAAATCCCACAACAAATTCTAGAGGCTCTTGTGTGCATAAGTTGTCGGACCCAACTGCGCGTCATAGTGTGCCGGGCTGGAGGCAGTTGATGTTTTTTTCTCGTAGTGTGCGTGCTGGCGCACTGGCCTTAGTACTCTGTTCGCTGCCGGCCCTGGCTCACGCAGAGACGCTGCGTGAGGCCCTGCGGAGCGCTTACGTCAACAATCCCTCGATTCTGTCGGCGCTGCTGAACGTCAAGTCGACGGCCGAGAACATCGCGCTCGCCAAGTCCGCGAAGCTGCCCAATATCGGGGCCTCGGTGTCCGCCAACAACAGCTATACCTTCGATGGCTCGAGCACGCTGGGCGTTCCCACGGTCAGCGTGGGCCTCAGCTACAACCAGACGCTGTTCGACAATTTCAAGAGCGACGCCGACATCGAGGGGGCTCGCGCCATCACCGAAGCGAGCCGCTATTCCCTGCAGAACTCCGAGCAAAACGTGTTTCTCGCCGTGGTGCAGGCCTATATGGGCGTCATCCGCGACACACAGCTCGTTCAGCTTCGCCAGGAGAACGTGACGTTCTACCAGGCGCAGGTGCAGAGCGCGAAGGACCGGCTGGAGATCGGTGAAGGAACCAAGATCGACGTCTCGCAGGCTGAGGCCCGGCTGGCCCAGGGCACCGCGTCCTACCAGGCAGCTGTCGCGAGCCTCCAGACCAGCCAGGCGAGCTACGAGCGCTATGTCGGGCACAAGCCCAAGAACCTGTCCGCGACTTACCGGCTGGGGACTTTGATGCCCAAGAGCCTCGACGCGGCGATTTCCGAGGCAGTCTCTTCGCACCCGGCGATCCTGGCCGCCAAGGCTGGCGTGCGCGCGGCCCAGGCCAATTCTGACGCCGCCAATGCGGCATTCGGCCCGACGCTTAACTTCACCAGTTCCATCGGCAGCACGGTCCTCGGGCCGGGGACGGCACTCGGACCCAACGACCCGTCACCGCGAGTTACCGCTGGTTTCAACCTGTCGATCCCGATTTATGGCGGCGGCCGCTTCGGCGCCAGCATCCGCAAAGCCAATATCGAGCAGATCAAGAGCGAAGTCGACGCGCTGGCGACCCGCGACCAGATCAAGGAATCGGTGATTTCGGCCTGGAGCTCGCTGCAGAACGCCAACGCGCAGATCGAATCCGCCACGACGGCCGTCGCCTCAGGTGAACTTTCGCTCGAAGGCGTGGTGCAGTCGCGCGACGTCGGGCAGGCGACTACACTCGACGTCCTCAACGCGCAATCGGAGCTGACCTCCATCCGCGAGGGCCTCATCCAGGCTAACGCGGCCAAGGTCATTGCCTCCTTCGCGCTGGTCGCGGCGACCGGGCACCTGACCGCGGCCGACCTGTCGCTGGATGTCGAAGTCAAGACGGGCGAGGACTACATCGCCAAGGTCGAGGACGTCTGGCAGGAGCTCCGCGCGCTCGACTAAGCAGTTGGCCGGACTCACGTTCTGACGCTGAACCCGCAGAGTTTCCAAGCTTTCTTGGGGAAGATGCGGCACGCGTCGCGGCCGCGCTTCGCGCAAATCTCATTCTGCGGTTAAAGTATTGCGTGACGAATCAAGCGCATCGTGCGGTGAGCGCGCCTTTCGTCCGGGTTAGAACGAGGCTTTCATGAATAAACCGGCGCCCAAAGAGCCATCGATGGACGAAATCCTTTCGTCTATTCGGCAAATCATCGCTGACGACGATGCATCCGTGGCGCCGTCGCCGGTGAGGCCGGTGCCGACAGAGGTTTCCGCTCCGCGCGCTGAGGCTCCTTCGCCCTCGCCGAGGCCCACGCCCGAGCCTCTTGCTCTGTCGCCCTCCCAGATGATCCCCGCCAAGCCGGCTTCCGCCGCTGACGAGCGCGAGGCTAAGGCTGAGCCGGAGCGACCGCCCTCGGTCGCCATGGACTTTGCCTCGGTGCTGTCGGAGATCGATGAGGACGAGCCGGAAGCCGAGCCGATGGAGCCGATACTCAAGGGCGAGCCGGAGCTTCTCGACCCCGAGGACGTGACTTTCGAGGGCGATCCTGACCCCGTTCCCCCACGGTCTCCGGCGCCCCAGGCTGCGCGTCCACCCGAGCCCACCCCGCCCCCGGCGGAGACGCCTCGGCCAACTCCGCGCCCGGCTGCCTCAGTCGCCCAGGCGGCACCTATGCCCGATCGGACGCTGTCAGACGACATGGCCGAGCAGTTACTCGCACCGGCAACCGATGCTGCCGTGCAGGGTGCCATGGCCCGTCTCGGCGGGCTTGCCGACACGGGTATCGGCAGCATGACGGTAGAGGCCATGATCCGCGAGATGCTCCGGCCGATGCTCAAGGACTGGCTCGACGAGAATCTTCCCGCCCTGGTCGAGCGCATGGTCGAAAAGGAAATCGCCAGGATTTCCCGCGGCGTGAAGTAGGTCGGGCCACCGCCCGCCAGTTGACTTCGGGCCTCGGCCTTTGCTTTAGACCCACAACCCATTCCGCCCGCCGGAGACGTCGAGTCCCGCGGGCCGCTGCCGCTGGACGCCATCATGCTCGAGAAGACCTACGAACCCGGCGCGGTCGAAGACCGCATCTACCAGACTTGGCTTGATGCCGATGCCTTCAAGGCCGGGGCAGGGGCGCGTCCCGGGGCTCAGACTTTCACTATCGTCATCCCGCCGCCCAATGTGACGGGTTCGCTCCATATCGGCCACGCGCTCAACAACACGATCCAGGACATCCTCGTCCGTTACAACCGCATGCGCGGTAAGGACGTGCTCTGGCAGCCGGGCACCGACCACGCCGGCATCGCGACGCAGATGATCGTCGAGCGCCAGCTCATGGAGCGGCAAGAACCGGGCCGGCGCGAAATGGGCCGGGAAAAATTTCTCGAGCGGGTCTGGGAGTGGAAGGCAGAGAGCGGCGGCACGATCATCAACCAGCTCAAGCGACTGGGAGCCTCGGCCGACTGGTCGCGCGAGCGGTTCACCATGGACGAGGGCCTTTCCGACGCCGTCCGCAAGGTCTTCATAGAACTGTGGCAGAAGGGGCTGATCTACCGCGGCAAGCGGCTGGTGAACTGGCATCCCGTTCTTGAGACGGCGATCTCCGATCTTGAGGTCGAGAACATCGAGATTGCCGGCAAGATGTGGCACCTGAGCTACCCGATCGAGGACTCAAGCGAGACCATCGTTGTTGCGACAACCCGCCCCGAGACGATGCTCGGCGACGTTGCCGTGGCCGTCCATCCGGACGATCCTCGCTACAAGAGCGCCATCGGCAAATACGCGATCCTGCCGCTGGTCGGCCGCCGTATCCCGATCATTGCCGATGAATATGCCGACCCCGAGCTCGGTTCTGGTGCCGTCAAGATCACGCCGGCGCACGATTTCAACGATTTCGAGGTCGGCCAGCGGCACCACCTGAAGCCCATCAACATCTTCACGCCGTCAGCGCACATCAATGCGGCGGCACCCGAGGAATATCGCGGACTCGACCGGTTCGAGGCGCGCAAGAGGGTGCTCGCCGATCTCGAGGCCCTCGGTGCCGTGCTCTGGGTAGAAGACAAGAAGATTATGGTGCCGCACGACGAGAAGACCAAGCAGGTCGTCATCGAGCCGTTCCTTACCGACCAGTGGTTCGTGAATGCCGAGGAGCTTGCGAAGCCTGCGATCGAATCCGTCCGCTCCGGCCGCACAAAATTCGTGCCCGAGAGCTGGCAGAACACCTATTTCGCCTGGATGGAAAACATCAAGCCGTGGACAATCTCGCGGCAGCTCTGGTGGGGCCACCAGATACCCGCCTGGTACGGGCCGCGTATCCATACCGATCCGGAATTCGGCAGGCTCGACGCCGGACTCAAGACCTTCGTCGCCGAGACCGAGGAGGAAGCCAAAAAGCAGGCGATCGGCTATTACGGCCGCGCCGTGGAAGTGCACTCCGGCGGTCTCGGATCGAGTCAGTTCCAGAAGGCCGTCGCGGCCTTCGAACAGATCCAGCGCGATCGTGCCAATCCCAATGTGTGGGCCTCGCGCAAGGCTTCAGATCCGTTCGCCGAGCTCAGCGACAATAAGGTGCCGCTGCACCGCGACGAGGACGTGCTCGACACCTGGTTCTCCTCTGCCCTGTGGCCGTTCTCGACCTTGGGCTGGCCGAAGGAGACGCCCGAGCTCACCCGCTATTATCCGACCGACGTGCTCGTCACCGGCTTCGACATCATCTTCTTCTGGGTCGCCCGGATGATGATGATGGGACTTCAATTCATGGGCAAGGAGCCGTTCCACACGGTCTATGTCCACGCGCTCGTCCGCGACGAGCACGGCCAGAAGATGAGCAAGACGCGAGGCAACGTCATTGATC
>CAZASR010000083.1:0-11934 GCA_964487765.1 uncultured Devosia sp.
GGTCCCGCCTCGCCCGCTCTTTCCCCCAAGGGGAAGGAGCACCCCCCAGAACCGGGAGCCGAAGGGCGGCCCGGCAGGTTCGCTCGCCCCGAAACATTGGAGTGCCCTCCCAATCGCATGCACCCGCGCCAATTCTCTGGAAACCTGCTGCACAACTGTCATAATCGGCCCGGCGCGAGCGTCACTTGGGGCCGCTCGCCGAATTCCTTAAAGCCTACGAACTTCAGGGAGACCATCATGAAATCGACACTCCTGCGGCTGGCCGCAGTGGCCATGCTGGGCGCATCGGCCCTTGCGGTCGCCGTCCAGCCGGCGACGGCGGAAGATATCAAGATCACCGTTCTGGGCGTCGGCGACATCTATGCCTTCGACGGCGGGGCGGAGCGCGGCGGCTTCACGCGCCTCAACGCGCTCGCCAAGGCCGAGAAGGCCGCCAACCCGAACACGCTCTATCTGCATGATGGCGACATGATCTCGCCCTCGCTGCTGTCGGGCCTCGACTACGGCGCCAACACGATCGAGCTCACCAATCTGGTCCCCTTCGATCTCGCCGTGCCGGGCAACCATGAATTCGATTTCGGCCCCGAAGTGTTCATGGAGCGCCTCGCCGAGTCCGAATACCCCTGGGCCGCCATCAACATCGCGGGACCCGACGGCAAGCCGGTCGAGGGGCTCGGCTCCGAAACCGTGATGAAGACCTTCGGCACCGACCTCAAGGTCGCGCTGATTCCGATCGCCGACGACGAAACTCCGGTGCTCGCGACCACCAAGGACTGGCAGTTCGCCCCCTCTGTCGCCTCCGCGCTGAATGCCGCCCAGGCCGCCCGCGACGCTGGTGCCGATATTGTCATTGCCCTGACGCATACCGCCCACAACCAGGACTATGCGATGCAGGACAGCGGCAAGTTCGACCTCATCGTGTCGGGCCACGATCACGATCTGCGCATCGGTTATGACGGCCGCAGCGCCTATGTCGAAACCTCGACCGAGGCCAACTTCATCCCCATCGTCGACCTCAACGTCACCGTGACGCCGGCCGAGGGCGATAACCCGCGCACCGTCACCTGGACCCCCAGCTTCCGCATCGTCGACACGGCGACAATCGAGCCCGATGCCGACACGCAGGCGGTCGTCGACAAGCTCGCGACCAAGCTGTCGGCCGAGCTCGACGTCGAGATCGGCACCACCGTCAACGAGCTCAACTCCACCCGCGCGGTCGTGCGCGGCGAAGAGAGCGCCTGGGGCAACATCATCGCCGACGCGATGAAGGGCGCCAATGGCGCCGACGTGGCGGTGACCAATGGCGGCGGCATCCGCGGCGACAAGATCTATCCTGCCGGCAGCAAGCTGCTGCGCAAGGACGTCTTCACCGAGCTGCCATTCGGCAACAAGACCGTGGTCACCGAGCTCACCGGTGCCGATCTGCTCGCCGGCCTCGAGAACGGCTTCAGCCAGATCGAGCAGGGCGCGGGCCGCTTCCCGCAGGTCTCCGGCCTCACCATCGAGGTGGATGCCACCAAGGCGGCCGGCAATCGCGTGACCTCCGTCCTCGTCAATGGCGAGCCGCTGGATCCCGCCAAGACCTACAAGGTCGCGACCAACGATTACATGGTCGGCGGCGGCGACGGCTACACTGCCTTCTCCAACGGCAATGTGCTGATCGACGCTTCGGCGGCGCATCTGATGGCCTCCGATGTGATCAACTACATCGAAGCGGCCAAGAACATCGAGGCCAAGGTCGAAGGCCGCATCACCATCAAGAAGTAGACGTAACGCGCATCACGGGTTAGAGGGGCGGCTACGGCCGCCCTTCGATTTTGAGGAGTTCGATTTGCCCCGGTTCGTCAGCGTCGGCGAGTGCATGATCGAAATGTCGGGCGGGGAGGATGGCCTCTATCGCCTCGGTTTTGCCGGCGACACGCTCAACACCGCCTGGTACGCCCGCGCCTGTCTGCCGGACGACTGGGACGTCGACTACGTCACCGCGCTCGGCGACGACATGTATTCCGAGCAGATGGCCGCGTTCTTCGATGAAAACGGCATCGGCATCGACTACATCCAGCAGGTCGAAAATCGTCGCCCCGGCCTCTATCTGATCCACCAGGCGCATGGCGATCGCCATTTCACCTATTGGCGCGGCCAGTCCGCCGCCAGGTTCATGGCCGAAGATCCCCAGGCGCTCTTCGAAGCGCTGGCGGGTGCCGACATCGCCTATTTCTCCGGTATCAGCCTCGCCATCCTTGCGCCGCGCGCCCGCGGCCGCCTGATGAAGGCGCTGCAGCTCGCCCGCGAGGGCGGCGCGCGTGTCGTCTTCGATCCCAATGAGCGTCCCGCGCTCTGGACCTCGGCCGAGGTGATGGGCTCGACCATCAGTGCCGCCGCGATCGTCGCCGATATCGTCCTGCCGACCTTCCCTGATGAGCAGGCCCTTTTCGGCGACGCCTCTCCCGAAGCCGTCGCCGACCGCTATCTCGCCTGGGGCGCCGAGGAAGTCGTGGTCAAGAATGGCGCCGAGGCCGCCTTCATCGCTGGCAAGGAGGCGCGCGGCTGGGTTGCCCCGAAGCCGGACGCCGTGAGCGTCGACCCCACCGGCGCGGGCGACAGTTTCAATGGCGCCTATCTCGCCGCGCGGATACATGGGGCAGCGCCGCTCGAGGCGGCCGCGCAAGCGCACGCCCTCGCCGCCATCGTCATCGGCCACAAGGGAGCACTGGTCCCGCACGACAGGCTGAAACCCTAGATCAGCAGCGACTGCCCGCCATCGACCCAGATCGGCGTTCCGGTAATGTGCTGCGCGGCGTCGGAACACAGAAACGCCACCGTGCGGGCAATGTCTTCCGGCGTCCCCCGCACCCCGTTGGTCAGCGGAATCGTCCCGTTCGGAAACACTGCCGCAATCCGCGCCGCCTCGGTGTTGCGCCGCCAGGTGTTCTCCGCAATGCGCGTCTGGATCGCACCCGGACAGATCACGTTCACCCGTATCCTGTAGCGGGCAAGTTCCAGCGCCAGCATCTGCCCCATTGCGAACTGCCCGGCCTTGGTCACCGAATAGGCCGTAGCGCCCGCCGTGGTGAAGGTTCGGGTCCCGTTGATCGACGAAATGATCACGATCGAGCCGCCATGCTCCTGCATGAGGGGCACCGCGTGATGGATCGTCAGGTAGCTGCCGCGCAGATTTACCCGGATCGTCGTGTCCCACTCGGCCGGCGTCATCTCCTCGATCGGTGCCCACATCCCGTTGATCCCGGCATTGACCAGCACCTGGTCGATCCGGCCGTAGCGCTGCTTCACCTGCTCGAACAGTGCGGCCATTCCCGTTTCGTCGCCGACATCGCAGACGACCGGCAGCGCTTCCCGGCCGATCGCCCGGATTTCATCCGCCACGCTATCCAGTTCGGGTTGGCGGACGTCCGCCACCACGACGTCCGATCCAGCGTGCGCAAGTTCCAGCGCACTTGCCCTGCCGATGCCCGACCCGCCACCGGTGACGAGCGCGACCTTGCGGTCAGTCCCCATGATCGTCCCTCAAAACATGCCTTCGCGGGTCGCGATATATTCCGCTTCCTCCGGCGTATTGGTTCGACCCAGCGCTGCGTTGCGCTTGGGGAACCGTCCGAACCGCGCGATGCATTCGGCATGGCCCTCGGCATACTTGATCATCTCGGGCACGCCCATCGCCGTGTGAAGCCGGATCGACTCGGCCTGCACCAGTGCCGATTCCGCGTGCTGATAGGGCAGCAGCATGAACATTCGGTGCGGCATGGCCGGAAGAAAATTGTGATGTCCGCCAGCAACTGCTTCCTGCGCCAGCGTCAGCGCCATCGGATCGCTCGCGAACGCCTCCGCCCGGCCCCGGAACAGCTGTCGCGAGAACTGGTCGAGGACGATGATCTCCGCCAGCCGCCCCATCGGCGTCGTCCGCCAGCGCCAGGCCTCGCCCCGTGCCACCGCGGCGTGCGTCGCGGTGAACTGCTCTGCGATCAGGGCATCGAACTCGGGCTTGGCGCCGAACCAGTCCTCCTGGCCGTGATCCTCAAACCAGAATTTCAGCACGTCGGCGGCAGTTTTCATGGCACCGATGTTAACGGATTCGGCGCAGGAGTCATGGCCTTAGCGAGGAGCATGCACCATGAAGCTGGTGAAGTTCACCACCGACGACAATCCCGTCTTCATCAACCCCGTCCACGTCGTCGCCGTGAAGAAAGGGATGAAAGACACGGCCATCCAGACCCTCGCCGCCGGCTACACAGTGAAGGAGAGCGTGGACCTCGTGATCCGCCTGCTCGGAGCAGAGGAAGTCGCCAAGGACATCACCCCGGCGCTTCCCCGCTCGATCGACCTCTAGGCCGCGACGACCACCTTCACCAGATTGTCCGTCGGGTCGCGCACCTCGATGCCGCCATCGACGTCGTCGAAGCGGAAGCTGTGCGCGGTCAGCCGCGCGCGGATGTCGTCGAGCGTCTGGATGTCGGGCACGACGATGGTGAACCAGCGCAGCCCGGCCGACCCGGCGGGCGCCTGCTTGGCATTCGGCCCCGCCCAGATGTTGAACGCGATCGCATGTGGCGTGTAGTCGAGACCGACGTCGCCCATGCCGAAGGACTTGATAATGAACAGGCCGCCATAACCCAGCCCGTCGCGATAGAACGCCATCGACTGGTACAAGTCGTTCACGTGGACATGCACGTGGCCGATCCGGGTCCCGGAAGGCATCGTCGGCGCGATCGTGGGATTCTCACCGAGTTCGCCGAGCAGGTCATCCATGTCGATCGGCTCGCGGCCCGAATGCGGTTCGCCATCGGACGTTGTCGCGTATGAGCCCGATTCGGGATCGCCCAGCGTGCCGCGCCATGGGGTCTCGAAGGTGATCTCGATGCCGTTGCCGTCGACGTCCCACAGGTAGATCGCTTCGGAAACGAGGTGATCGGTCGGCGCGATGCGGACGCGGCGCTGCAGCGCGCGCACGGCGAGATGCGCCATGTGCACGCGTTCAGGCACGTGAATGGCGACGTGATAGAGCCCGGTCGTCCGCTCGACAACAGGCCGCACCGCGCCCGTTTCGAGGACGATGAGCACCTTGCTGCCGACGCCCAGCCGCAGCTCGTTGCCGACTTCCGAAATCAGTTCGAGGCCGACGACGTCGCGCCAGATGGTCAGCGCCTTTTCACGCTCGGTGACGGCGATATGGACCGGACCGAGCGATGTCGTGAGCGGGAGCGCCGGTTCGCTGCGGACATTGGATTGGGATTCGACGGGGAAGATCATCTTCGCCTCCATCAGGATACTCCCGCACCATATAGGACGGCATCGCCACCAGGACCATGCCGTCGGGTTCGTCAGGAGCGAAGGCTTCGTTCGCTTTTGCGCATCAAGTTATGCGGCGACGCCGGTATTCGCTCGCGAGCCAGATCACGACGACGGCGAAGGCGAGGCCGAGACCCACCTGCGTCCAGTCGGTGTGCTGCACCATTCGGCCGACGTAGAAGGACGCATTGAACGGCTGGGTGTTCATCAGCATTAGCTCGAAGTCTGCTTCGTTGAGCGCCGGGTAATTCCAGCGATAGCTGATATACTGCCAGATATAGCCTCCACGGGGACCCTGCCCAAAGAACGAGACGTTCTCGATGACGGCAAGGAGGCCGGGGATCACAAAGGCGAGTGGTAGGCTCCAGCGACCGAAGATCGTCGACAGGCCGCCGACCCAGGCGAAAAAGGGCGCGTACCACATCATCACGAGCAGAAAGAACACGATGCCGAATATCGTTACCTGCACGAAGCTCAGCAGGCCGTCGAGCGGATTGAGGAAGCCCATCACCGGGGCGACATAGGCGCCGATGTTGACGAGCAGGTAAAACATCAGGCCGGTGACCATGCCGACCACGAGGATGATGGCTGGGAAGAACAGTAAGCCGGAGAGCGTCTTGCTGGTCAGGATTTTGGCATCGGTAACCGGCATCGATTTCCAGAACAGCATCGCGTTGTTGCGGCGGTCGGCGCTGAAGGCATCGCCGAAGTAGAAGAACAGCGACACGGCAAGGTAGGCCAGCCACAGCGACAGCAGTACGAGGTACCCCAACTCGAAGATCTTGGCTGCGCTCAGAAAGGGCAGCTCATCGAGGCCCTCGATGCGGCGAAGACCGATCGCCGACAGTCCCGATACGGCAAGCAGGACCAGGATGCCGAGCGGCGCCCACTGGAAGGCGACCCGATGCTCGAAATATTCGCGGACGAATAACGCCCGCCAGGAACTGAAAGCGGTCATCAATTGGCTCCCTTGTCGCGGCTCATCAGCGCGACGAAAAGGTCGGATAGGGTAGGGGTGCTGAGTGTACCCAATCCCTCGAGGACAGCCTGGTCCGCGCCGTCATAGACCATCACCGTCTGGCCGAACCGCGTCTCGGCAAATACCGGTCGCAGCGCGCGAGCCGCGTCGGCCTTGTCGGGGGGCACGACGAGTTGCGCAAAGCGTGCTGGGACCTCGTCCATCGGCATGTGCAGGATCAGCTCGCCATCGCGGATGAACATGATGTCGGTGAGCATGAACTCGATCTCGTCCACCTGGTGGGTGGTGATCAGCAGCGTGCGTTCGGCCGTCATGTAATCCTCGAGCAGCCGGCGATAGAACCGCTTGCGATAGGTGATATCGAGCCCCAGGGTAGGTTCATCGAGCACCAGCAGCCTTGCGTCGATGGCGAGCACGACTGCCAGGTGCAACTGCGCCAGCATGCCCTTGCTCAAATTGCCGATCAGTGCACCGACCTTGACGTCTGTGCCCTCGAGGAACTTCACGGCCTTCTCACCCGAGAAGTTCGGGTGAATGTCGGTGAGCATCTGGAACAGCTCGCGAACCTTGAGGAAGCGCGGCAGGCTGGCGACGTCGGAGATGAAGGCGACATCTTTCATCAGTCGCGCGCGATGGGCGTATGGATCGAGGCCGAGCACCTGGACTGAGCCTTCGTAGGACGTGAGGCCGAGCATCGCATTGAGCGTCGTCGTCTTTCCGGCACCGTTGTGACCCACGAGCCCATAGATGCGGCCCGCGGGTATCTCGAAGTCGAGGCCGTGCAGGATTTCGGTCTTGCCGAACTGCTTCTTGAGAGCGCGCACGGAAACAATGGAATTGGTCATTTCTGCTCTCCCTTCAGCAGTGTCTCGAGGTTGAGGCCGAGCGCCTCGATCTGGGCGCGGATGCGCGGCCACTCCTCATCGAGGAAGGTCTCGCGCTCGTAAGCGAGGAGCTTTTCGCGGCCACCTGCCGCGACGAACATGCCCATGCCGCGGCGGCTTTCGACAACGCCCAGACTGACCAGGGAATCGTAAGCGCGGGTGACGGTGAGCGGGTTCACGCTGAGATCGGCGGCGATAGAACGCACCGATGGCAGCGCCTCGCCTTCCTTGGCGGTTTCACTCAGAATCATAGCGGCAATCCTCTGGCGAATCTGGACGAAGATCGGCTGTGTTTCGTTGAAACGGGTCATCACTGCGTCCGAATTAGTGTACTACATATCTAACACACTAATCCGCCTAGTCAAGCCACCTCGATGGCCACATCGCGCGCCGTGAGAAAGGAGGAACCGGTGGGGTGAGGTCAGGTCCGGCCGAACTCGTCTTCGATGCGGATGATGTCATCCTCGCCCAGATACGATCCCGTCTGGACCTCGATCAACTCAAGCAGAATCTTGCCCGGATTTGCGAGCCGATGCACGCAACCCAGTGGAAGGTAGATCGACTCGTTCTCGCTCAGCATCGTCACTTTTCCGTCGATCGTGACCTCCGCAGTGCCCGAAACCACCACCCAATGCTCGGCCCGATGATGGTGCTTTTGCAGGCTGAGCTTCTTGCCGGGCTTCACGAAGAGCTTCTTCACCTGGAAGCGCGCGCCGTTGAGGATCGATGAATACCCGCCCCAAGGTCGATAGGCTGTTTTGTGGATTTCGGTGATCGCTTGCGTGGCCGGCTCCGTCCGAAGCGCTTTGACCATCGCGCCCACCTTCTGCGAGTCCGACAGCCGCCCGACGAACACCGCGTCTTCGGTGGCGATCACCGCAACATCGTCGAGTCCTTCGATTGCCACATGCGCGCCTTCGCTGTGCACGAACGAATTGGTCGTGTTGCTGAGGGTTGCCTCGCCGAAGACGGCGTTCTGGCCATTATCTTTGGGCGATACTTTCCACACAGCGTCCCAGCTGCCCAGGTCCGACCAGGAATAGCTGACCGGCACGACGGTCACCTTCGCGCTTTTCTCAAAGATGGCGTAGTCGACCGAGATATTGGGCGCCTTGGCAAAGCTCTCCTTGTCGAGCCGCACAAAGTCGAGGTCGATCCTCGCCTTCTCGACTGCACTCTGCGCTGCCTCGAAGCTTTCGGGCGACAAGGCCCGGCACTCCTCCAGAAAGGTGCCGAGGCCGAGCATGAACATCCCCGAATTCCAATAGAATCCGCCCTGTTCGAGCATGGCTTCAGCCTTGGCGCTGTCGGGCTTCTCGACAAAGCGCACAACCTCTCGCGTGCCGTTGCCGCGGTCGGCTCCTACCTCGATGTAGCCGTAACCCGTCTCCGGGCCGGTAGGAGCGATGCCGAAGGTCACGAGGCTGCCGGCCGCCGCGGCTGCAGCGGCTATGTCGACCGATTGCCAGTATCCGGCATCGATAACGATCGCGTGGTCGGAGGCGAGAATGTGGATCACCGTGTCCGCGCCGCTCTGGCGCTCGGCAAAGATCGCGGCGGCGGCGATGGCCGCTGTCGTGTTCCGCGCCACCGGTTCGAGCAGGATGCCGGCAAGATCGACGCCGATCTCCTGCGCCTGCTCGGCGACGACGAAGCGGTACTCGGCATTGGTGATGACGACAGGCGCAGCATAGCGCGTGGGGTCGGCGACCCGCTTCAGTGTCTCCTGGAAAAGACTCAAATCACCAGTAAGCGGCAGAAATTGCTTGGGGCGCATGGAGCGCGAGAGGGGCCAAAGCCGCGTGCCCTGGCCGCCTGCAAGAATAACTGGAACAACCTGGGCCAAGCGGCACCCTCCTCTCGAAACCGGCGAACACTATTCGCACCGGCTTCTCCATCGCAAGGAATTTGCCACATCTGGCGCCGCACCCGGTTACCGCGTCCACAAAACACCGCGCGAGTGCTTGCGTTCCGCCGCCAAGCAGCCATAGTCGCCTCGTCTAACTGTTGACGACAAATGAAGTTTTGGGGGACCTCATGTTCAACAATCGTCGTGGCCTGTCGGCCCGAATGAAGACAATTCTGGCGCTGGCGCCGATCTGCTTCCTGGGCGCGATGACTACGATGCCGTCCGAGGCGCGCGAGAATTACGCGCTTATCGCCGCCGTCAGCGACTACCCGAATCTCGACGAGAAGTACTGGCTCAAGGGACCCAAGAACGACGCCGTTCTCGTGCGCGACTATCTCCTCAACGCCGCGCCGGTGAAGTTCTCGCCCGACAATGTCACGACGCTCGGCTCGGGGGAGGGGCTGGAACTGGCGACCCACGACGCGATCCTGCGCGAGCTCGCCGACATCGCCGCGAAGGCGCAAAAGGGCGATTTCGTCTTCCTGCAGTTTTCGGGTCACGGTTCCTACCAGCCGGCGACCGAGGTCGACATCGCCGAACAGGACGGCCGCGACGAAATCTTCCTAGCTGCGGACACCAGGATGGCGGATGGCCAACCGTTCATGCCCAACGTCGTCACCGACAATGAGTTTGCCGAAGCCTTCACGGCCATCCGCAAGACTGGCGCGACGCTGTGGCTGGTGTTCGACTCGTGCCACTCGGGCACGATTACCCGCGGCGCGCCCGGCGAGGACGATATGGTGATGCGCGAGATAAAACCCACCGATCTTGGCATCCCCGAAACGGCATTCGCCCAGGTGCTGGCGAGTGCGGCCGACAGTGTCACGCGTGCGGCGCCGCTCAGTGCCGCGACCTTCGAGGAAGATGCCGAACTCGGCAACATGGTCGCCTTCTTTGCCGCCCAGTCCACGGAGACAACGCCGGAAAAGGGTTACGAGGTGACGCTCGAGGACGCCACGATCGTCAAGCAGAACTACGGTGTGTTCACGCACACAATTTTCTCGGCGATGGCAAAGAACCCCGCGATGACCTATCGCCAGCTCGCCCAGTCGATCCTCGCGAGTTACGCCGCCCAGAACATGCTTAAGCCGACGCCGCTGTTCGAAGGCTCGCTTGACATGCCGTTGTTCGGCAATGACGAGGTTGCCGATGTTGCGCAATGGCCGACGGTGGTCGGGTCCGACAAGAGCCTCACCATTTCGGCCGGCCAGCTCCACGGTCTCGCCAAAGGCACCAAGCTCCTCGTGCTGCCCAGTCCGGCAGCCGCGAACGAGGAGGCGATCGGCGTGCTGGAAGTCGCAAGCAACGACCAGTTGCGCTCGAAGCTCGTTCCCTCGAGTGATGATGGGCATCCCATGATCGAACTCGCCGACGTGCCCGTCGGCGCTTATGTGCGATTGGTCGAGACGGCCTATCCCTTCGAGCTCGTCGTTGCCAAGCCCGATCCAGCGACGTCCGACACGGCACAGCTTGCCGCGGTCGATGAGGCGTTGGCAGCGATCCTCGCCGATCGCGACGCCCCGCTGAGAATGAGGGTGGTTGAAGCGGGTGAGCCGGCCGATGTGCGGCTTGCCGTCTATACCGAACGCCAGGTCTTCGACATGGAGCTTGAGGCCGACCGCGCAGCGGGTGCGATCGTGCCGGTCAGTGCCAGCGTCGATGCAAGCTCGCTCGACGCCACGACGCCGTTGTTGTGGCTGTTGCCGCCGAGCGGCGACATCTCGCTCAAGCCCCAGAAGCGTTCCGCTGCGATGGACCTGGGCGCAACCGCTTCGAGCGACTTCACCTCGAGCCTGTCGCAAAACCTCGTCACGATCTTCCGCGCCACGAGCCTGTCTCGGCTGAGCCAGGTTTCGACCTTCGGGCCTAAGGATTTCACGTTGAGCTTCGGCCTCCAGCCGGCAGGCAGCGAGACCATCGCGGCTCTCGAAGCCGAACAAACGCCCATCGTGCGGCCCGGTGATCGGCTGTATGTCGATATGACGAACAAGTCGGGAAAGGCCGTCGATCTCAACGTGCTTTACGTCGACCATGACTACGGCATCACGCTGCTGTGCACCGCGCATCTTGCCAACCGCGACCGCCTTTTCCAGCCGATCGCCGATCTGAACGAGACCGACCGGGCCGCCGAACGTATCGTCGCCGTCGTCAATGAGAGCGGCAAGGACTTGACCGACCTGCGTTTTCTCGAGCAGCGCGGGATCGTCGTACGCACGCGCGGCCCCGAGGATGCGAGCCTCATCGGCATGCTCGCGGACCTCGGTGCGGGGCAGCCGACGCGCGGCCCGGCCGCAGTCTCGACCCGCGACACCAAGCAGCCCCGCGGCGCGGTGGTGATGGTCCCGCTCGAGGTGGTCGAACCGTCGGGTGCGCCCCCGGCCGCTGAGATCGAGCCGGTCGATGAGCGCACCCCGGTGGGGGCCTGCGATCTGGCTTAGGCGGGTGTTCTCACACCCGGCTTGCTCCGGCCGAGCGAAGCGTCGTCCACGCACGTGATCAGCGGTCGTGCCTCCCGGCGAGGAAGCGCTTGGGATCCATGGTGATCTTGTCGTCGACGGGGCCAATCGCCCTGAGGTCCCGCCCTTCATACTCGATCGCTCGCAGCACGACGCGAAGGGCCGCGAGACGCCCCCGCTTCTTGTCGTTGTTGAGGATGACAGTCCATGGCGCGTAGTCGGAATGCGTGGCTTCGAACATCCGGGCGCGTGCTTCCGAGTAGGAGTCGAAGCGTGCGAGCGCTTCGAAATCGACGGGCGACAGTTTCCAGCGCTTCAGCGGGTCGTGTCGCCGGTCGTGAAACCGTTTCATCTGCATTTCGCGGCCGATGGCGAGCCAGAACTTGAACAGATGGATGCCGT
>CAZASR010000084.1:0-11834 GCA_964487765.1 uncultured Devosia sp.
TCGGCTCCGGCCGCTCCCCGGTCAGCAGCCGCTCGGGGAAAGCGGTGATGAAGATCACCGGCAGAGCTTCGGTGGACAGGATGTCGTTGACCGCATCGATGCCCGACGAACCGTCCGCGAGCTGGATGTCGGCGAGGATCATCTTGGGCATCGTCTTGCCGTAGAGCGATACCGCCTCCTTGTGAGTGCGGGCGATGCCCACCACGCGGTGGCCGAGCGATTCCACCATCTGCTCGATATCCATGGCGATCAGCGGCTCGTCCTCGATGATCATGATTTCGGTCGCCACCTGGCGGGAGATCTCCTGCGAGGCCTCGTCGATCAGCCTGGTGAATTCGTCGTCGGAGACGTCGAGAATTTCGGCCGCCTGCTCGTTGGAGAAGCCTTCGACCGAGACCAGCAGAAACGCCTGGCGCTGCCGTGGCGCCAGACTGGAGAGATTGCGCGCTGCCCGCTGCTCCCACACGAAGTGCGGCTGCGGGGTCGGCACCTGGACCGAAGAGGTCGAAAACAGTTTGGAGAAGAGCTTATAAAGCGCGATCCGGTCGCTCGTGGCTTCGGGGAAGATCGAAACGTCGCCAATCAGCGCTTCCAGCGTTGCTGCCACGTAAGCGTCGCCAGACGTCTGCGACCCCGTGGCCGCGCGTGCAAAACGCCGCAGATACGGCAGGTGCGGAGCAATCCGCATCGACAAGCTCATTATGTGCTCCCTTTGACGCTTGGTAACCTTGCCCACACCCAAACGAGGCACATTTGCTTTCGTTCCGTGGGGCCGGAACTTTTCGAACCGGCAACCATTTATGCTAGCACGCCAGAGTCTAGCGTCACTCTGCTTCACAGGTCCGGGTAGTGAAAGACAAATCGAAGATGAACGAGATGAGTGTACCGCGATCGCGGCGCACGGAAGATGGACTTGGGTCCAACTCCGATATCGGAGCCAAGCTGCGCGCCTTTTACGGTGCCGTCCAGGATCAACCAATTCCGGACAAGTTCCTGGATTTGCTTGAGAAACTGGACCAGGTCGAACAGGCCAGCAGCAAGCGGAAGGGCTGATCCTTGGAAGAAACTCCGTCTTTCAAGCGGGAGCTCTTGGCAACGCTCCCTTCGCTCCGTGCTTTTGCCGTGTCTTTGAGTGGCCGCCACGACAAGGCGGACGACCTCGTGCAGGACACGATGATGAAGGCGTGGGCGAAGCAGGACAGCTTTCAGATGGGCACCAACATCAAGGCCTGGCTGTTCACCATCCTGCGCAACGAATTCTACAGCCAGATGCGAAAACGCGGCCGCGAGGTCCAGGATACCGACGGTGCCTTCACCGAGCGGATGAGTGTGCACCCGTCGCAATACGGCATCCTCGACATGGCCGATTTCAAGAAGGCCCTCGACGGGCTGCCGCCGGACCAGCGCGAAGCCGTCATCCTCATCGGCGCTTCGGGTTTTTCCTATGAGGAAGCCGCTCAGATCTGCAATTGCGCCGTCGGAACGATGAAGAGCCGCGTCAGCCGTGCCCGGGCCCGGCTGCAGGACGTTCTGGGGATTTCGGGCGAAGCCGACTACGGTCCCGATGCCGTCTCGACCCAGGTCACGACCACTAGCTTCTAGGCAGTCTCGCCGTCCCTGCGGGCCCGCGCCCGCTGGCACGCCGCCAGCAGGCCCTCGTCCGAGAAGGGCTTGATCACCGTCTCGGCGCCGGCGAGCGGCGTGCTGTCGAGATCGGCGGCGCCAGCGGTGCACACCACGATCGCCGGTCCGGCCGCCGCCAGCAGCGCCGCGGTTTCCATGTCCGCCGTTCCGGGCTGCGGCGGGTTGACGATCGCCAGGTCGAAATCCCCGAACCGGTCTGCATAGGCCTGCGCCTCGCCGAAATTGCGCGCGAACACCGCCTCTTCGGCATGCGATTCATCCAAAATGCGGTGAATATCCAAGGCGATGAGCGACACGTCCTCGATAATCAGCAAACGTTGCCGCGACAGCATGACGACCTCCTGATGCCAAGTGTGGCGGGTAGGGGGAATCGTCATTAAACAATGACACGTGCAGTTATTGGCAACTGCAATGTATTTTCTCGCGTTTGCTCCCTGGCCGGGGAAACGTGGGAGCTGCCAAGAGTGAGCGTCGTCCTGCCCGTTTCCGCTCGCCGCGTGCCGTGCGAGCGCTGTCCGCTGCGCGCCATGGGCCATTTCCGCGCCTTCACGCCCGACGAGCTGAAATTCGTGGCCGGGTTCAAGCGCGGGGAACTGGTGGCCGAGCCCGGCGCCATGATCCTGGCCGAAAGTGCCCACAGCGCGCAACTGTTCACGCTGCTGTCGGGCTGGGCCTTTCGGTTCAAGACCCTCGAGGACGGCCGCCGGCAAATTCTGAATTACGTCCTGCCCGGCGATCTGATCGGGTTGCAAGGCTCGGTGATCGGCGCGATGGAGCACTCGGTCGAGGCGCTGTCGCCGATCGTGCTGTGCGTGTTCCAGCGCGAGAGCCTCGCGGACCTGTACCGGAGCCAGCCCGGCCTGGGCTTCGACGTGACCTGGCTCGCCGCGCGCGAGGAGCGCATGCTCGACGAGCATCTGCTCAGTGTTGGCCGCCGCACGGCGACGGAACGGGCGGCCTATCTGGTCGCCTTCCTCCACAGGCGGGCCACCGCAGTGGGGCTTGCGGCCAACAGGCCGCTCCTCATTCCCATCACCCAGCAGCATGTTGCCGATACGCTCGGCCTGTCGATCGTCCACACGAACAAGACGCTGCGCAAGCTCGCCGAGCTTCGGCTCATCCGCTGGCATGACCGGGCATGCGAGGTCGTGGATGCCGAGGGCCTGATGGAGATCGCCGGCTGGGAGGGCCCTTCCGAGCAGCGCCGGCCGCTGATCTGACCGGAACATGCAAAGAGCCCACCCGGGAATTTTGCCGGGTGGGCGAACTGGGCACGTCCTGTGTGCTGGAGATCAGAGGCTCGACGCACCGGCCTCTACCGGCTCCTGGCCCATCTTGCGCAGGGCCTGCTCGATGGCCTTGAGATCTTCGCCGTCGTCGCCGTCGATGGCCGTCATGCCCTCGGTCGCACTGCGCTCCTTGCTGAGCGAGTCCGCCTCCAGCTGGCGCAGAATCTCCACCTTCTCTTCGTCGTTTAACTGGTTGTCCTTAAGGATAGTCACGATCCGCCGTTTGATGTGAGACATGGCAAATCCTCTCGGGTTTCCGCCCCCGCTGTTGGGGGCTTACCTCAACGGCGAGCGGGCGGTGCGGGTTCCGGGCCTAATCGCGGTCGCGGAAGGCCTTGGACTGGAGGAGCGAATAGACGGCCGCCGCCGCGCCCCCCGCCGGCACCCCGATACGCTTGAGCGTCGGCAGGATCAGCGGAATGGCCGTGATCGCGGCGGTCGTGATCAGCGCCGTCACCTCGGCGCGGCGCGCTTTTTCGGCGTCGTTACGGGCCTCGATCGTGGCGCGGAAATGGAACACGGCATAAACGATCAGCGCGATGACCAGCGCCCCGCCGGCAATGCTGAGCGGCGCGACGATAGGCCCGAGGACCAGGCTCAGTGCGTTGTTGAGGGCGATCAGCACAAAGGTGGCCGCGATCAGGCCCAGCGCCCCGAGCGTGCCCCATAGCAAAACCTGGCGCTTGAGCTTGTCCTTGATTGATGCCGCCTCGATGCCCAGCAGGGCGCCGAGCGGCCCCAGCAGCGCCAGCATGTCAGCGCGTTACGACGGCGAGGATGAAGCCGAGCGCTACTGCCCCGGCCACCGCCGTCAGCGGCTTCTCGCGGATTGTGTCCTTGATCTGCTTTTCGAACGCGCTGAACTCGTCCTGGGCGGATTCGAGCATTTCCTCGCCCTTGCCACGCAGATCGGCCGCACGACGCTTGGCCATGCCGCGCACTTCGCCCACCTTGCTCTCGCCCATCGCCTGCAGGGTCTGGGTGATGGACTGGATGTCGCTCTGGAGCTGCGCAACCTGCGCCTCGAGGTCATCGGGTGGTGTCGACCTTGGGCGACGGGTGCGGGTGGATCGGGCGCCCCCATTGGCCGCGGCGCGGCGGGGCGACGTGCTGGTCGATGACGCCCGTGCGGGGGCCATGTCTTCGGTTTCCGCCATGATGATGCTCCTGGAACGTGGTTCCCCGAATAACGCTCCACTCATATCGAGGTTCCGGGTAAAGAAACGCCCCGGTTCGCGGGGGGAGCGAACCGGGGCGGTTGAGCGGGTCGAAAGGGGGGCGACCTTGGACCCGCTAGGCTCAGATCCGTCCCATCAACACAAGGATGATGACGATCACGAGCACGACGCCGAGAATACCGGACGGGAAATATCCCCAGGAGCGGGAGTATCCCCACGTCGGAATGGCGCCGATGAGCAACAGGATCAGAACGATAATTAGAATTGTGCTGAGCATCTTTGATACCTAGTCCTGGCTTCAGAAGGCGACGAACATGAACGCTGCCGTCGCGGCAAGGATGCCGATCGCCGGGATGAGAGCACCCAGCACAGCGCCAAGATGGAGGCGTCCGTCATAGCCTTCCGGTGACCACGCCATCGCGGCCCGTCCGGCATCTTCCAGAGCGTTGATCTCCATCTGTGTCATTGCTCGATCCTTTTGTCTTTTGACCGGCAGGGAGGAAACCGGTCTCCGCTTGGGGATATCCGCGCGCCGACATGCGCTGGCCCCTCAACGGCCCGCGCCAGGGTTGGTTCCAGCCCAAACAAAATAGGGAATGGCCGGCGCTGACGATCGCCCACAAGGGCTATCGCCGCGGCTCTGTCCGGCGGCAGCATCGGTGCAGCACCGGACGCGGCTACGCGCCGGCGATCATCCGATCCACAACCTGCCGCTGCTGCTGCATTGTCAGGAAAACCGCGTAGTCGCGGTCATAGATGGCACGCCGCGAAGGGTCCGGCCCGCGCGAGACGCCGCCTTGCTGCATCGCCATCGCGGAAGCGTTGAGCGTGCCGTAGAGGCCGGCGGCGGTTGCGGCCACCATGGCCGTACCGAGCAGCGTTGCGTCGGGTGTCGACGGCTCGACCACCGTGCAGCCCGTGGCATCGGCATAAAGCTCCATGAGCAGCGGGTTGTGGGTGTGGCCGCCGGTCACGTGTAGCGTGCCGATGGCAAAGCCCTTGGTGTTGAGCGTTTCGAGAATGTGCCGGACGCCGAGCGCGATGCCGACCGCCGCGCGCCAGTAGAGACGGCACAGCGAGTCGAAGTCGCTGTCCAGTGTAAGGCCCGAGACGACGCCCAGCGCATTTGGATCGGCCAGCGGTGAGCGATTGCCGTGAAAGTCGGGAAGCACATGCAAACGCGGCGCGAGGTCGGGCTCCTTTGCGCGCAGCTCGTTCACCCGATCGACGATGCGCTTATGCATCTCCGCCGTGGGCTCGCCGCCGGCGCCATGCCAGCGGAGCAGGTGGTCGAGCAATGCACCGGTTGCCGATTGTCCGGCCTCGTTGAGCCAAGCGTCGGGCAGCACCGCGCCCTGATACGGCCCCCACACGCCGCGCGCCGGTCGCGGGTCTGGCGACAGCGCCATCACGCAGCTCGACGTCCCGGCGATTAGCGCCAGGTGCCGGTGGATCGAGCCGATGTCGCCGGCGAAAGCGCCGAGCGTGCCGAGCGCCCCCGCATGCGCGTCGATCAGCCCGAGGCCGACGCGGCAGCGCGTCGTCAGCCCCAGCGCCTCGGCCGCTTCATCGGTCAGCGGACCGAGATCGGTGCCGACGGGACTGGCGCTCTCCGGCAAGCCCCCGCGCTCGAGCATGTCGGCGAGTCCGACCTGGGCGAGAAAATCCGGTTGCCAGCCACCATTGCTGCCGAGCCAGGTCCATTTGCAGGTCAGCGTGCATTGCGAGCGCGCGGTCGAGCCCGACGCCTTCCAGCACAGGAAGTCGACGAGATCGAAGAAGTGCCCCGCTTCGGCCCAGGTCTGCGGCATATGGCGCTTGAGCCACATCAGCTTGGGAACCTCCATTTCCGGCGACATCACGCCGCCGATGGAGTCGAGCACGTCGTGGCCGGTGGCGGTGCATTCGGCGGCTTCGTCCAGGGCGCGGTGGTCGAGCCACACGATGGTGTCCCAGTTCGCGCTGCCGGTGCTTACCGGCAGTGGAGCGCCGTTCCTATCACGCACCACCAGCGAGCAGGTGGCATCGAAGCTGATGCCGAGGATCTCGTCGGGCGCGGCCTTTGCGGCGGCAAGTGCACCGCGCACGGCAGCGGCAACGGCGCGCCAGATGTCCTCGCTGTCGTGTTCGGCGTGGTTGGCATTGGGGCGCCGCATCGCGATGGGATGTTCGGCGCGGCCGAGCAGCACGCCTGTCGCTTCGACCACGCCCGCACGGGCACTGCCCGTGCCCACATCCACCGCCATCAGCAGGTTCCGCATGCCGCCGCGCCTCCTCCCTGCCGCCTCTTCTAGCAGCCGGGGCAGGTGGCGCATATCGTCCAGCATGGCGTCGGGATTCAGCGTCTCGATCACCTCGCCAAGGCGGGCGGGTCCGATGTGTGAGCCACCGGTGAAGGCGAAGACACGCATGCCGGCTTTCTTGGCCGCGATGATCCCTGCCGGGCTGTCCTCCACCACCAGGCATTCCGATGGGGTCACGCCCATTTCGCGGGCTGCATGGAGGAACAGATCCGGGGCCGGCTTCCCCCGCCCGACCATCGCCGCCGAGAAGACGCGCGGGCCGAAGCGCTCCGTCAGGCCGGTGATTTCGAGGCTCGTCTCGATGCGGCGCATTTCGCTCGACGAGGCGACGCAGAACGGAACGCCCAGTTGCGGCAGCGTTTCGAGCAGCCACGCCATCGGCTTCAGTTCGGCGCGATAGGTCGCGAACAGATCTTCACGCATCGTGGCGATCGCCGCGGCGTCGAGGCGGAGCCCATGCAGATCTTCGAGGCTTTGCGATATCGTCGAGAAGCTGCGCCCGAGAAAATTGCGGAATCCTGCCTCCGCAGTGACGTCCAGCCCGGCAGCCGCCAGCGCCCGCAACAGCACACGCATCGCCAGCGGCTCGCTGTCGATCAGCACACCGTCGCAATCAAAGATGATGAGCCGGATGGGGGAGGGGGGACTGCCAAGCATTGCGATCACGCTATCACGGCGGCCCGCGAGGCAAAAAGCTACAGGCGTCCGCCCAGATACGCCTCCAGCGTCGCCTTCGTGCCGTTGGTCCAGATCGTCCGCAGGGCATGCGAGAAGGCCTCGACATAGGCCGGCTCCTGCGCAAGACCGCCGAAGATGTCGCTCATGGCAAGCCAGGCCGTCGGGTCGTCCTTGGCGCGCCGCGCGACGCCGGTGAGCCGCTCCCAGTTCGGATCGTTCGGCGCGATCGGCTTGCCGCTGTCGGTCGTGCCGAAGCAATAGCGGGCCCAGAATGCGGAGACGAGCGCGAGACCCTTGACGCCCTTGCCCTGCGCGATCCGGTCCGCGGCCGACGGCAGGATGAATTTCGGTTGCCGGTTGGAGCCGTCGAGGCACAGGCGCGTGATCGTGTCGCCGATCTTGGGATTGGCGAAGCGGCGCTCGATCAGCTGGCAGTAAGCCTCGAGATCGGTGTCCGGTACCGGCGGCACGATCGGAACGATCTCGTCGCGCTCGAGCTTGTGGAGGAAACCGCGCACGAGGACGTTCTCCATCGCCTCGTGCACGAAGTGGATGTCCATCAGCGCCGCCGGGTAGGCGATGGCAGCGTGGCCGCCATTGAGGATGCGGATTTTCATGTGCTCGAACGGCGCGACGTTGGGCACGAACTGCACGCCCACCTTTTCGAGCGCCGGCCGTCCGGTGGGGAAATTGTCCTCGAGCACCCATTGCCGGAAGGTCTCGCAGAAGACCGGTGAGCGGTCCGTGACGCCGTACGTGTTGCTGAGCAACGCCCGCTCCCGGTCGCCGGTCGCCGGCGTGATGCGATCCACCATGCCGTTGGGGAAGGCGACGTTGGCGCTGACCCAGCCGGCAAGTTCGGGATAGATAAGTCGCGCAAGGCCGACGACCGCGTGCTGCGTCACGTGGCCGTTACCGGGGATGTTGTCGCAGCTCATCACGGTGAAGGGCTCGATACCCACATCGCGGCGGCGCTTGAGCCCCGCGAGGATGATCCCGAACACCGTCCTGGGGTGGGTCAACAGGTCTGCGGCGTCCGCAACGATATCGGGATGCGAGGGGTCGAAGCGCTGCGTTGCCGGATCGATGTAGTAGCCGCCCTCGGTGATCGTCAGCGACACGATGCGGATGGCAGGGTCGGCGAGCCTGGCGATGATCGCCGCACTGTTGCCGACAGGCAGGTGCCCGACCATCGACGCCGTTACTCGGGCAGCCGAACCGTCAGCTTCCTGTTCCACCACCGTGGTCAGCCAGTCCTGCGCCTCGAGGTTGCGGCGCATCGCGTCGTCCGCCGGCCGCACGCCGGCGCCGATCAGCGCCCAGTCATGGTCGAACCCGAGATTGAACAGATCGTCCAGATAGACCGCCTGGTGCGCACGATGGAAGTTGCCGACGCCGAAATGCACGATGCCCGCCCTGAGCGAGCCTGGGTCGTAGCCCGGCACTGCTGCCCTCTCGGCCAGCTTGGGCAGGGCATCGCGCGATAGTTCGATAGGCATGGTCGTATCCTTCAGGTCCCCGCGCCGAGCGAGGTGCCGTCCTTGTCGAAGCGATAGATGCGCGCCGGGTCGGGCGTCAGCCACACATCGTCGCCATGGACGACCTGCTTCTCGCCCTCGGCGCGCGCCGTGAGCAAGCCCAGCCCGTCGACGTTCACATGCAAAAAGGTGTCGGAGCCGAGGTGCTCGGCCACCGAGACCTTGCCCTTCCATACACCTTCGGTCGTGCTGGCGCGCAAGTGTTCGGGGCGCACGCCGATGGCATGGGCGCCGTGCTTGGCGGCCTCCTGGCCGTCGATGAAGTTCATCTTGGGCGAGCCGATGAAGCCCGCGACGAAGCGGTTGGCGGGCGAACGGTAAAGCTCCATGGGCGTTCCGTACTGCTCGATATTGCCCGCGTTGAGCACAACGATCTTGTCGGCCATGGTCATCGCTTCCACCTGGTCGTGCGTCACATAGACCATCGTAGTCTTGAGCTGCTGGTGGAGCTCGGAAATTTCGAGCCGCATATTGACCCGCAGCGCGGCGTCGAGGTTGCTCAGCGGCTCGTCGAACAGGAATGCCTTGGGCTGGCGCACAATGGCGCGGCCGATGGCGACGCGCTGGCGCTGGCCTCCCGAAAGGGCGCGCGGCCGCCGCTCGAGGTAGGTGGTGAGGTTCAAGACCCGCGCCGCCTCCTGCACCTTGGCCTCGATCTGCTGCCTGGGCATACCGGCCATCTTCAACGGAAAGGCGATGTTCTGGCGCACCGTCATATGCGGATAGAGCGCGTAGGACTGGAACACCATGGCAAGTCCGCGGTGTGCTGGTCCTTTCTCTGTCACATCCTCGCCGTCGAGCCTGATGATGCCCGACGTTGTGTCTTCGAGCCCGGCGATGAGCCGGAGCAGGGTCGACTTGCCGCAGCCGGAGGGGCCGACGAAGACGACGAAGGACCCGTCCTCGATCTCGAGGCTGGCATCGGGGATGACAGCATGCGTGCCGAAAGACTTGTTGACGTGTTCGAGCGTGATCGAGCCCATGACGGTCCCCTATTTCACGGCGCCGAAGGTCAGGCCGCGAACCAGTTGCTTCTGGCTGAACCAGCCCAGCAGCAGGATCGGGGCAATTGCGAGTGTCGAGGCCGCGCTGAGCTTGGCGAGGAACTGCCCTTGCGGCGATGAGAAGGAGGCAATGAACGCCGTCAGCGGCCCTGCGTTTGCCGCCGACAGGCGTATCGTCCAGAACGCCTCGTTCCAGGCGAGAATGAAATTGAGCAGCAGCGTCGAGGCGATGCCGGGCACCGCCATCGGCACGAGGATGTAGAGCAGCTCCTTGGGCAGCGTCGCGCCGTCCATGCGTGCCGCTTCAAGAATATCGACCGGGATCTCCTTGAAGTAGGTGTAGAGCATCCAGATCACGATCGGCAGGTTGATCAGCGTCAGGATGACCGTCAGCCCGAACAGGGTGTCGAGCAGCCCCAGCCTCAGGAAGATCAGGTACATCGGCACGAGCACACCCGCCGCGGGCATCATCTTGGTCGAGAGCATCCACATCAGCACGTCGCGGGTGCGCGGCGTCGGCGTGAACGCCATGGCCCAGGCGGCGGGGATCGAGATGATGAGCGCCGCGAGCGTCGAAGCCAGCGAGATGATCACCGAGTTCATGAACGGCTTCACATAGTCGCGCTGCTCCTGCACGTCGAAATAGCTTTCGAGCGTGAAGCTCGGGATCAGGCTGAACCCGGCCGCCGCTTCCCCCTCCGTTTTGAGGCTGGTGATCAGCGCGTAGAGGATCGGAAAGAACAGCACGAAGCCGACCACCCACGCGACGATGGTCACGACCGTCCTGTGCGTCGTGCTGGCGCGCCGAGCCATCAGCGGGTCTCCTCATTTCCGGTGCGTGGGGCCGCTTTCCCCGAGGGCTGCGAGCTACGCATCTAGATTCTTCCCCACGGCGCGCATCAGGAAAATGGCGACGATGTTGGCGAGGATCACCGCGATGATGCCGCCGGCGGCGCCGCCGCCCACGTCCGAGCTCAGGACACCGATGCGGTAGATCAGGAACGGCAGGTTGGTCGAGGCGTAGCCGGGGCCGCCACCCGTCGTGACCAGGATCTCGGCATAGACGCCGAGCAGGTAAATGGTCTGGATCAGGATCACCACCGTGATGGCGCGGGCCATGTGCGGCAGGATGATGTAGAGGAAGCGGTTGAAGAAGTTGGCGCCGTCCATCTCGGCGGCTTCCTTCTGCTCCTCGCTCAGCGATTGCAGCGCGGTCAGCAGGATCAGCGTCGCGAAAGGCAGCCACTGCCAGGCGACGATCAGGATGATCGAGAACAACGGCACGCTCGCGAACCAGTCGATCGGCTGTTGTCCGAAGGCGCGCGATATCTCGGCGAATACCCCCCAGGTCGGGTTCATCAGCTCGTGCTTCCACAGCACGGCGGCAACGGGCGGCATCACGAAGAAGGGCGAGATCACGAGGATGCGCACGATGCCCTGGCCCCAGATCGGCTGGTCGAGCAGCAGCGCGAGCAGGACGCCGAGCACCACGGTGATCGCGAGCACGCCCAGGACGATGAGCAACGTGTTGGTGATCGACTGCCAGAAGGCGGGGTCGGTATAGACGTAGTAGAAATTGTCGAAGCCGGCGAAGCTCTGCCGCTCGGGCCGCAGGATGTTGTAGTTCTGGAACGAGTACCACAGCGTCAGCGCCAGTGGAACGACCATCCAGACCAGGAGCGCCGCCACCGAGGGCGCAATCATGATGCGCGCCAGCGTGCGCGTCTGCTTGGTCGCCATGGCGTTCCCCTCCCCGAGTGCGCCGATTGTAGCTGTTGCCCCTGGCGTGTCGAAATATCAGGCCGCCCGCCTGAAGGAAGCGGGCGGCCGCGTCGCGGAGGAGAGATCAGATATAGCCGCCCCGGCGCATCTCGCGGATCGATGCATCCTGCGCCTGGGCGAGGGCATCGTCGACGCTCATCTGGCCGGCAAGCGCCGCCGAAAAAAGCTGGCCGACGGTCGTGGCGAGGCCTGCAAATTCCGGGATGGCCACGAACTGCACGCCGACATAGGGCACCGGCTCGACGGTGGGATTCGTGGGGTCGGCGGCATTGATCGAATCGAGCGTCATCTTGGCGAACGGCGCCGCGGCCAGATAGTCGGGGTTCTCATAGAGCGAGGTACGGGTGCCGGGCGGCACGTTGGCCCAGCCCTCCTTGCTCGCCACGAGTTCGAGATAGGCCTTGGAGGTCGCCCAGGA
>CAZASR010000085.1:0-11831 GCA_964487765.1 uncultured Devosia sp.
TCCGGCGCCCCGAAGGAAATTCAAAGGAGCACGCGGCTATGAAAGGCGAAGCGCAGATTATCGAACGGCTCAATGAGGCACTGTTCCTCGAGCTGGGCGCAGTCAACCAGTACTGGGTGCACTATCGCTTGCTGAACGACTGGGGCGTCGGCAAGCTCGCCGACAAGGAACGCGCCGAGTCGATCGAGGAGATGCATCACGCCGACAAGCTGATCGAGCGCATCATCTTCCTCGAGGGGCACCCAAACCTCCAGCGCGTGGCGCCGCTGCGCATCGGCCAGACGATCAAGGAAGTGCTCGAGGCCGACCTCGCCGGCGAGTACGATGCGCGCAAGGCCTACAAGAGTTCGCGCGAGCTGTGCGAGGAGCTCGGCGACTACGTCAGCAAGAACCTATTCGAGGAACTGCTCGGCGACGAGGAAGGCCATATCGACTTCCTCGAGACGCAACTGCAATTGCTCAACTCGATCGGCCAGGAAAAGTATATTGAACTGAACTCGAAGCCGGCCGACCAGGCGGAGTAGTCCGGCGGCGGGCGTCTGCGGGCCCAGTCAATATGCGGGGCCCTCGCGCCCGAAGCCGCTGAGGTCGATGCGGGTGGCCTCTCCGTCCTTCTCGGCAAGGAGGGCCGTGAGTTCCGGCACCGCCTCCTCGACCCCGGCGCTCTCGGCGAGGCGCAGCCAGTGCAGCGCCTGCTCGCGGTCCTGCGGCACCCCCAACCCATCCCGGTAGGCGAGGCCGAGCGCGAGCTGGGCGAGACCGAAATCATTCGCCACCGCGCGGTAGAGCTCGATGGCGCGCGCCGGATCGGGCTCGATGCCCGAGCCTGACATCATCAGGTCGCCGAGAACGACATGGGCCAGCACATTGCGCCCGACAACGCCTTCCTCGAGCAGTGGCACCGCGTCGTCGTACCGCCCGGCGCGTACATAGGCGCGCGCCAGCCATACCTTGTTGCCGACTGGCACGGGATTGGCTGAAACGGCGTTCTCGCAGGCGAGGATGGCCTCGTCCGGCACGATATCGGTAAAGGCCCGACCCCGGCCGAACGCCCCCGGTTCATAGCGCGCACCCGCGGCATCCTCGCAGGCGAGTTCCGCCTCAACGATGGGCAACTGGCCGGCCGAATACTGGTCGCCCGCATCTGCCCCCTCGCGATAGTGGAACTGCGCGTTGATCAAGTCGCGCGTGGTGCCGAGGCCGTTCTGGAACATGTAGCCGAGGATCCCGTCGGCATAAACCACGCCCTGACGCTGCGCGAGCCAGGCAAGGTTGTATGCCTTGACCTCGTCGACGGGCGTGCCCTGCCCGAACAGATAGTGGATCGACAGGGCGGCATGGGCGAAGCCCCAGTTCTGCCCGGAGGCGTCGATTAGCAGCGCGAAGGATTTGCCGTAATCCTGCGGGACGCCAAGGCCCTGTTCAAAGAAATAGGCCAGCGCCGTCTGCGCCATCTTTTCACCGGCGTCAGCGCCCTGCTGATAATGGACGGCGGCACGGGTGTAGTCCTGCGCGACGCCATTGCCATATTCGTAGAGCTGGCCGAGGCCGTAATGGCCCAGGGGCTCGCCGGCATCGACCGCGGCCTGATAGAGCTCAAGGGCACGCGAATAGTCCGGCGCGGCGAGATAGCCGAAATGCGCGAACACACCGAGCTTGTAGCTGGCAATGCCGTAACCCTGCGCGGCGGCGAGTTCATAGAGGCGCGCCGCTTCCGCATAATCGCCGACGACCCCATTGGCGGTTTCGTAGCGTTCGCCGAGATCGGCCTGGGCCGGCGGAAAGCCGCCATCGGACGCCTGCATGAGCAGCGCCACGGCCCGTTCGGGATCCTGCGGCATCGCCTGGTCGAGTTCCTCGCCCAGCAGCCCCGCGAGGAGATAGGCGGCAAACGGATTGCCGGCATCGCTGGCCGCCTCCAGCAAAGCCGTCGCGTCATCGCGGCGGCCAGCGAGGATATAGGCACGGGCGAGCCAGGCCTGCGCGGCCGCCGAGTCCGGCTCGACGGCGAGAGCCGCCTGGCACGCGGAGATGGCGCCATCGATGAATATCTGGTCGTCGGCGAGGCCGCGGCCCTCACGCCCGGCCTCCCACGGCGAGGCGGCGAGATCGCCGCAGGCGGCAACCGGATCGTCGTCGCCGCCGATGCCGCCCAGGCCTACGACTTCGGGCGCGCCCGAAGCCGAGCCGGCCATGATGAGGCCGACCAAAAGACCGATGGTCAGATGAAAGCGGTGCCCGAGCATGTCCCCCTCGCCTTGAGCCGCGGGGGACAATTTACCTGCTTTTTCGGCGAAGGCGAGGCTGGATAGAGGCTATTGGAAGCCGACGGCGGGGCGCGGTGTGTATGGTGCTTCGAGGGCCTTCACCTCGTCGGGCGTGAGCTTGACCTCCAGCGCGCCGAGAGCCTCATTGAGCTGCTCCATTTTGGTCACGCCCACGATGGGGGCGGTGACGGGCGGCTTCTGCAGCAGCCAGGCGAGCGCCACCTGCGCCATCGTCACGCCCCTGGCCCTGGCATTGGCCGCGACGGCCCCGTTGATCTTCTCGTCATGCGCTGCCTGGGCGTCGTAAATCTGGTTGCCGAAGGGGTCGGTCTCGAATCGTTTCGTGACCTCGCCCCATGGACGCGCCAGCCGGCCGCGCGCGAGCGGCGACCACGGTATGACGCCGATCCCCTCTTCCGTGCACAGCGGCAGCATCTCGCGCTCCTCCTCGCGATAAATGAGGTTGAGGTGGTTCTGCATGGACACGAAGCGCGTCCAGCCGCGCGCTTCCTGCGTCTTGAGCATCTTCATGAACTGCCACGACCACATGGAGGAGGCGCCGATGTAGCGCGCCTTGCCTGCCTTCACGACGTCGTGGAGCGCCTCGAGGGTTTCCTCGATGGGCGTGTGATAGTCGAAGCGATGGATCTGGTAGAGATCGACATAGTCCGTCTTGAGCCGGCGCAGCGAATTGTCGATCTCGCTCATGATCGCCTTGCGCGATTGCCCGCGGCCGTTCGGCCCGTTGCGCATTTCGTTATGGACCTTGGTGGCGATCACCAGTTCGTCGCGCGGCGCGAGTTCCTTGAGCACGGCGCCGACGATCTCTTCGCTTGTGCCGGCGGAATAGACGTTGGCGGTATCGAAGAAATTGATGCCCGCTTCCCACGCGGCGCGGATGATCGGGCGGGCATCGTCGATCTCGAGCACCCATTGCCGGCCCTGCCTGGGATCGCCGAACGACATGCAACCCAGGCAGAGGCGCGAGACCTCGAGTCCGGTTTTCCCCAAGCGTACATAATCCATTGGCGGCCTCCCATGGCGTCCGGCATTGCGATGTCGGGATTTCGTTCGGGGCAGAGCCTAGGACCGCCCGCGGGGCTGCGTCAACGGCAGTTCCCCGGACGCTAAGGTGTAGTACCTCCATGCGGCGCCTCGATCGGGGAGAGGATCGAATCGAGCCTGGCGATGGTCTGTTCGATATCGATCATGCCCTCGGGCGGGGCGGGCGCATAGGGCAGTTTGGGGGCACCGCTGGGGAACGCACCGAACTGCGTGAAGAAGGCCACCATGTCGTCGAGCACCGGCGCCCGCCAGCGCCACATGGCGCCGATGGCAAAGACCAGATCCATGTGGCCAAGGCCGTCGTAATATTTCTCGGTGACCCAGTCCCCGGCCGCCCGCATCTGGGCGGCGAAATGCTGCGAGTTCTGGACGCGGACGATTGGGTCGGACGTGCCCGAGGCCAGGAACATGGGCGGCCGGTCGGGGGCGACGAGGCTTATGGGCTGCGTGCCGCGCGGGTTGTCGTTCTGGCCGAAGACGTTGCGGACCTCGTCATATTCGAACGGGTAGAAATCGTAGGGGCCCGAGAGCGCGGCTATGCCCTTGATGGGCATCGTGACCTTGTATTCGTCGAGGAACGACCGGTCGAGCCCAAGCATCACCGAGTTGTAAGCGCCCGCCGAGTGTCCGGCGAGGAAGAAGCGCGAGGGATCGCCGCCATAATCCTTGATGTTGTCTTCGATCCATTTCACCGCCTGCGCATTGTCCGACAGGAAATCGGGATAGATCACTTCCGGATAGAGCCTGTAGTCCGGGATAACGACGACAAAGCCGCGGGCCGCGAGCGCCTTGCCCACGAACTGGTAGTCGGCGCGGCGGCCCTGCTTCCAGGCGCCGCCATAAATGAACATGACGACCGGCGCGGGCTCCATGATCTCGTTAGGGCCGTAGATGGAGAGGTGCTTTCGATCGCCATCGCCATAGGCGACGTCCTGGGCGAGGACGCGCGCACTGTCCATGGCACCGTCCTGGTTGAACGGTGCTATGATGTCGATCTGCGCCGCGGCCGGCGCGGCGAAAAGCAGGGCGGCGAGCGCCACGAGGACAACGCGAAGCATGCGGCGCTCTTGCGGACCAAACACGAAGATTCTGTGACAGCGAGTCAGGAGGGGCGCTGTGCAGCACACCATGTGGCCCACATGCCACGCAGCGCCTCCTCGAGGTTGCGGGCGAAGCGCGAGGCGTCGAACAGGGGCGAGGCGAGCATGCGCTGGCGCAGCCCGGCGCGGAGCCTTGCCAGCGCCTCAATGTCAACGGCAAGGCGGGCGCCGCGTACAGGGTAGTCGGTCTCGTCCACCGCGATCCAGTCGGGCAGGCCAGCATTGTGGAGAATGCTCTCACCCATATGCGCGACGTAGCGGTCGCCGGCCCGCACAAGGACGGGGACGCCCATATAGAGGGCTTCGACGGTGGTCGTGCCGCCATTGTAGGGGAACGGGTCGAGCGCGATGTCGATCTCGCCATAGGACCCCAGGTGCGCAGCATAGTCGTTGATCCGGCCATCGATGCGTGCGCGATCAAGGTCGATGCCGGCCCCCGCCAGGCCCTCGCGCAGGTTTGCGAGGATTTCGTCATTGGCGTGTCCCGACGAACGCAGGATCAGCCTGCTCCCGGGTACGGCCGTCAGCAGGGCCGACCATGCCGCGAAGGTCGCGCCCGTGAGCTTGTTGAAATTGTTGAAGCAGCCGAAGGTGACGTGGCCGGTGCGGAGCGCCGGCAGTGGTGTTGGCGGCAGCGGATCGCGTGGGATCGCGTAGCATAGATATGTGTCAGGCAGGCGCCACGGCGTTTCGGTCCACTGCCCCTCCTCGGCCTCGGGGATCACCCATTCGTTGGCGAGGACGTAATCGATGGCGGCAAGGCCGGTCGTTGCGAAATAGCCGAGCCAGGTCACCGCGACCGGCGCGGGCTTGCGCGCCACCACCATCAACCGATTGCCGCCAGTATGGCCGGAGAGGTCGATGAGGATGTCGATGGCGTCCGCAACGATCCGCTGGTCAAGGTCACGGTCGCTCATGCCGTGCACATTGTGCCAGTGCGACACGGCCGGCCGCATGAGGTCGGTGACGGCATCCTCCTCGTCGGTGTTCGAATAGGCGAAGAGCTCGACCTTGCCCGGATCGAGCGCGGGCAGCACGCCGGCGAGGAAGCGGCCGACGGGATGGGAGCGCAGGTCAGCCGAAAGCAGGCCGACGCGCAGGCGACGGTCTGGATCGGGACCGTTGGCGTGCGCCTTGCGCGCCGGAACCTTCCGCGCGATCATCTGCCCCACCGCGCGGGCGCGATCGGCCATCTCGAAGGGATCGCTCTCGGCGACGTAGTTCTCGGCAAACAGCAGCGCACTTTGCAAGCCCAGGCGATTGGGATCGAGCGAAAGCGCCCGCTTGGTGCTGTCGACGGCCTCGCGCATCTGACCCGAGCGCGCCAGCGTCTGCCCCAGATTGCCCCAGACGTCAGCGGAGCTGGGCTCGAGGATGACGGCCCTGCGAAGGACGTCGACCGCCTCGGTGTAGCGCTTGAGACCGCGATAAGCGACGCCGAGATTGGACAGCGCGAGGCCATGCCGCGGCTGGATTTTCAGCGACCGCTCGATGAGACCGGCGGCCCCTTTGTAATCGTGGGCCTGCAGCGCGAGCACGCCCTTGAGATGGAGCGCACCGGCATGGTCGGGTTTGCGCTGGAGAATCTGGTCGTAGAGCCTGGCTGCAATTTTCGCCTGGCCCTGCTGGTGAGCGCGGATGGCCGCGCGATAGAGCTCGTCGAGGCTCGGCACTAGAGCGCGCCCGCGGCGGCGCGGCCGGCAATGCGGCCCGAAAACAGGCAGCCGCCCAGGAAGGTCCCTTCGAGCGCGCGGTAGCCGTGGACGCCACCGCCGCCGAACCCCGCAATCTCACCGGCCGCGTAGAGGCCCGGCACCGGCTCGCCCGCTGCGCCGAGCACACGCGAGGAGAGATCGGTTTCAAGCCCGCCCAGAGTCTTGCGCGTCACCAAATTGAGCTTCACCGCGATAAGGTCTCCGTACCTGGGGTCCAATAGCGCATGCGGCTTGGCGACGCGAATGGCGCGTTCGGTGAAATATTTTCTGGCGCGGGCAATGGCGAGGGTTTGGGCATCGGTTTCGTCGTTGCGCTGGTCCACGGCGGCGCGGACGGCCGCGGCGGTGAGCGGCGCCTCCGGCGTGAGCCGGTTCATGCCGGCGACCAGCGCCTCGAGATCGGAGGCGATGATGAAATCGTCGCCCCTCGCCTTGAAGGCCTCGACCGACCCGGGCGCCCGCTTACCGATGGCGCGGCGCAGCACCAGCCGCCACGACCGGCCCGTAAGGTCGGGATTCTGCTCGGAACCCGAGAGCGCGAACTCCTTGCGGATGATCGACTGGTCGAGCACAAACCAGGAATGATCGTGCCCGCTCTGGCGCAGATGCGCGAGCTGGCCGAGCGTATCGGCCCCCGGATAGAGCTCCGCCGGAACCCGCTCGCCATTGCCGTCGAGCCACAGCGAGGACGGCCCGGGCAAAATGCGAATACCGTGGTGCGGCCAGATCGGGGCGAAATTGGTGATGCCCTCGACATAGTGCCACATGCGGTCGCGATTGATGACCCGGCCGCCGGCGGTCTCGGCGATGCCCAGCATGCGGCCGTCGACATGAGCGGGGACACCCGAAAGCATGTGGTCGGGCGGGGGGCCGAGGCGCGCCGGCCAGTTTTCGCGCACCAGATGCGCATTGCCCCCGATGCCGCCGGCCGTGACGATAACGGCGCCGGCGCGGATGACAAAATCGCCGACAACATTGCGGAGGGAGGGCTGGCCGCGCTGGGCGTCGGTAGCGGCGAGCAGGCCTCCGCTGACGCCGGTGACCGTCCCGCCCTCGATCAGCAGCCGGTCGACCCGGTGGCGGAAGCGGAAGGTGATGCGACCCTCCAACTCCTTGGCGCGCCTCAGGAACGGCTCAAGCACGCCGGGGCCTGTGCCCCAGGTGATGTGAAAGCGCGGCACCGAATTGCGCGCCCGCTCGGCCCAGCCGACGACGGGGAAAATGCGCAGCCCCATGTCGTGGAGCCAGCTCCGCTTCTCGCCGGCGGCGAAGGCGACGTAGGCCTCGGCCCATTTGCGCGGCCAATAATCCTCGGGGCGGTCGAAGCCGGCGGCGGCCTGCCAGTCGGACCAGGCGAGATCGTGCGAATCGCGGATACCCCAGCGGCGCTGCTCGGGCGTATCGACGAGGAACAGCCCGCCGAGCGACCAGAAAGCCTGTCCGCCCAGCGACTGCGCCCCCTCCTGCTCGAGGACGGCGACTCGCTTCCCCATGGCCGCCGCTTCGGTGGCCGCAACCAGCCCCGCGAGCCCTGCCCCGACGATTGCGACGTCGAATTGCTCTGACATCTTAGCAGGTTAGAGGTTTATGCGGGCTGTTGTCGATTCCTGACACGCTCATCCGTCATGGCGGTGAACCCGAACCAATGAGGTCATCATGAGCGCCCTTGAAACCGCCATCTCCGCCCTTAACGCCGGCCTTGCCGGCCGCCTGATCCTGCCCGGCAGCGCCGACTATGACGGCGCGCGGGCGGTGATGTATGGCGGCCTCGACCTTCACCCCGGCGCCATCGTGCAGGTGAAATCCTCCAAAGATATGCAGAAAGTATTGGCTGTTTCCGCAAAAAACGGACTGGAAGTCGCGGTCCGCAGCGGCGGCCACTCCGCCGCCGGCCACTGCAGCACCGAGGGCGGCATCGTCATCGATCTGCGACACATGAAGGCGATCGAGATCGACGAGGCCAACAAGACCGTGTGGGCCGAAACGGGCATCACGGCCGAGGAGCTGACCAAGGCGACGACCGAGCGGGGCCTCGTGGTCGGCTTTGGCGACGCAGGCAGCGTCGGCATTGGCGGCATCACGCTGGGCGGGGGCGTCGGCTACCTGTCGCGCAAGCATGGCCTCACCATCGATTCGCTGCTGGCGGCCGAGATCGTGACCGCCGACGGGGACCTGAGGACAGTCGACGCCACCCACGAGCCGGATCTGTTCTGGGCCATCCGCGGCGGCGGCGGCAATTTCGGCATCGCAGTGCGCTTCAAGTACCGATTGCACGATTTGCCCGCCTTCACGGGCGGCATGATCTGCCTGCCCGCGACGCCCGAGACGGTGGCCGGCTTCGTCGCGGCCGCCGCAGCGGCGCCCGAGGAGCTCTCGACCATCGCCAATGTGATGCCGGCGCCGCCGATGCCGTTCCTGCCTCAGGAGGTGCACGGCAAGCTCGTGATCCTGGGCATGGTCGCCTATGCCGGCGACGACGCCGCGGCACAGCGCGCGATTGCGCCCTTCCGGGCACTGTCGACACCCTATGCGGACTTTATCAAGCCCGGCCCCTACCTCTCGATGTATCCGCCGGAAGACCCGGACCACCATCCGACTGCGGTGTCCAAGAACCTGTTCATGAACCGTATCGGGCCCGCCGAGGCAAAGCAGGTCGTCGACACCCTGACCAGCGCCGATGCCGTGTTCCGGGTGACGCAGATTCGCGTCCTGGGCGGCGCCATCGCCCGCGTCCCCGCCGACGCCACGGCCTACGCTCACCGGCAGGCGCCGATCATGATCAATGTAGCGGCGTTCTACACGACGCCCGAGGATAATGTGAAGCAACGGGACTGGGTCGATACCTTTGCTGCCGCGCTGCGGCAGGAAGAAGCAGGTGCGTATGTGAACTTTGTGGGCGACGAAGGCCCCGACCGCGTCCGCGCGGCCTACCCCGGCGCCACCTGGGAGCGCCTGCGCCGCATCAAGAAGCAATACGATCCGGGCAACGTGTTCTGCCGCAATCAGAACATCGTTCCGGCGGAGTAACGGCCGGCACTGGGCGCTTCCGTTGGCCGATCGGGGCAGCATAGGGCGAGGCGAACGAACGAGATTCTGCTCGTCCGCGCCACGCCCTTCCGCCCCGCGCCGGGCGGAACCCAACCATCCGCTTGCTTGAGCTGAGCGTCGGGTTCAGCTTTCGCTGGGAAGGCATCGAGGATATGACTCTCTCGGCGGCATTGCAGGACGGCCGCCCATATCGCCCGCGTCGAGCGCAGGCTTTCGCCGGAGCTCAGACCCGCACCTCATGCGGATCCCTGGCGCGGACGGTCAGGTGACGAGGCTGGCGATTTCGTAGATCAGCGCGGCGATGAGGGCGGCGGCGGGCAGAGTGACGATCCAGGCGATGACGATGTTGCCGGCGATACCCCAGCGCACAGCCGAGACGCGGCGCGCCGCGCCCACGCCGACGATGGCGCCGGTGATGGTGTGGGTGGTCGAGACGGGAATGCCGAGGAAGGTGGCGCCGAACAGGGTGATGGCGCCACCGGTCTCGGCGCAGAACCCCTGCATGGGGGTGAGTCGCGTGATCTTCGAGCCCATCGTATGGACGATGCGCCACCCGCCGAACAGGGTGCCGAGGGCCATCGCCGCCTGACAGCTCAGAACGACCCAGAACGGCACGGTGAATTCAGGGCCGGTCAGACCCTGGCTGAACAGCAGCACGGCGATGATGCCCATGGTCTTCTGCGCGTCGTTGCCGCCATGGCCAAGCGAATAGAGCGAGGCCGAGACGAACTGCAGCCGGCGGAAGGTGCTGTCCACCGCAAAGGGCGTACGCCTGACCACGAGCCAACTCACCAGGAGAACCAGCAGCAGGGCGAGCGCGAAGCCGGTCGCGGGCGAGAGCGCGATGGCGAACACCGTCTTGCTGAGCCCGCTCCATTCGATGGCGGGCAGGCCGGCCGCCGCCACGCCGGCCCCCACGAGCCCGCCGATCAGCGCGTGCGAGGACGAGGAGGGCAGGCCGAAGAACCAGGTGATCAGGTTCCACGCGATGGCGCCCATGAGCGCCGCGAAGATGACCAGCGGGGTGATGACGCCCGGCGACACGATGCCGGTCCCGATGGTGTGGGCGACATGCAGGCCGAACACGGTGAAGGCGATGAAATTGAAGAAGGCGGCCCAGCCGACGGCGAATTGCGGCCTCAGCACGCGAGTCGAAACGATCGTTGCGATGGAATTGGCCGCATCGTGCAGGCCATTGAGGAAATCGAACAGCAGGGCAACGCCGATCAGGCCGACCAGGACGGGCAGAGACAGCAGGACGTCCAACCTCAGACGCTCTCGATCACGATGGCGCTGATCTCGTTGGCAACGTCCTCGAAGCGGTCCATCACCCGCTCGAGCGACTCGTAAAGCTCTTTGCCGACATAGAACTGCATGGGCGTCGATTGACCATGGGCAAGGAAGAGCTGCTTGAGCCCATCGTCGTGGAGGTCGTCGCAGCGCCCCTCGGTTTCGACAATCTTCTCGGTGAGCTCGGTGAGACGTGCGACATTGGCTCCCGGCTTTTCGAGCAGCGGCATGGCTTCCGCCAGTAACAGCGCTGCCTCGACCGTGACCTTGCCGATCGCCTGCATGTTGGGCTCGAACGCGGTGACCTCGTAGAGCCGCACCATCTTGACCGTGCCGTTCATCCGATCAATGGCGTCGTCCATCGATTGGATGAGCTCCTGGATGTCGGATCGGTCGAACGGCGTGATGAAGCTGCGGCGCACCGCCTGCATGACCTCGCGCGTGATGTCGTCGGCCTGATGCTCGAGATCGACGATCGCCTCACAGGCCGCGACAATGGAATCGCCCCCTTGCAGCAGCCGGTCGAGCTCCCTGGCGCCCTTCACGAGTATTCCCGCATGCCGCTCGAACAGGACGAAGAACCTGTCTTCCTTGGGCATGATGGCCCGAAACCAGCCAAGCATCGGCATCTCCGGCATATGTCTGGCTCGGCTATAGAGCCCCGCCCGCCCCGGGTCGAGTCGCTGGGGCGGCTATCGACAGCAAATGGGGCATGTGCGTGGTGCAGAGCGGTTGGTGGATGTGGAGAGTTGCGATTTTCCCCCACGGACCGATCTGCGGCTCGCGCATTACTCTCGGGACCGTGGATGCGGAGATTGGGTCGCAGCTTTCGCCGGGATGGGGGACGGGGAGAGAGCGGCTTGCCGCGTGACCGTTCGATGCGCGGGAGAGCCTCGGCCTCGCACCATGGCTTTCCCGGCGAAAGCCGGGACGCAGATTTCGGCTTGCGCCGGCCCTGCTGAGGCACGCGCGGCTGAGCGCTGGCTCGGCTGGGCGGCCGGGTCTGCGCCCGGCCATGGGAAGACGGGGTGGTGCACGTGAGAGGGCTGGGTCCCAGCTTGCGCCGGGAGACAATGGTGGGTGGGGAGCGCGCGTCAGGTTGCACAAACAAAAACGCCGTCCCTTGCGGAACGGCGTTTTGATTTCGAATCGATAGAGATCAGATGTTCTTGGCAGACCTGGCAGCGACCTACTCTCCCAAGCCTTGAGACTTAGTACCATCGGCGCGAAGAGGTTTAACGGTCGAGTTCGGGATGGGATCGGGTTCTGGGCCTCTTGCAATAACCACCAAATCGGCGAAAAACATCTGAGTGAATTCTGGTTGTTCTAGACCATGAGTCTAGTTG
>CAZASR010000086.1:0-11805 GCA_964487765.1 uncultured Devosia sp.
CGGGCGTTGCCATCAAGATCAAGGTGCCGGTGACCGAGTTCATCGGCGTGGCGGTCTCGACCCACATCTCCGAGGAAGGTGTGCTGACCAGCGCCATCGAGCTGGTGCACGGCGATCCGGAGCTCAACTACAAGGTGTTCGAGGAGGCCGGCAACGGCTCGGTGGTCGCCGAGTGGCAGAATTGGGGCAAGAAGCTCCGCCTGCCGCTCTACATCAAGGCCGGCGACGGCTCGCTCCTGCCCTACAGCCAGCAGGTGTCCGGCGTGGCGCTCGGCGCCTCCGTTGCCCGTCGCCGGATGATGCACGACGTGAACCGCCGGCCGCGCTTCCTCAATCGTCGCCAGCCCGGCGAAACCGCCAGCTAGTTCCTTCGTCGGCCACTGAATTCACGCCTCCGCTGCGACAAGTCGACACCGTTGCAACCATTCCAGCGAACGCTCGTTGCTCGGGTTGTCAGACGGTCGATTGCACCCCCCGAACGACCGGATGGCATGCCCCGATAGCGACCTCCAAGCGCTGCGACGGCCCGTCACCTCCCCGTGACGGGCCGTTGGCGTTGGCCCCTCAGGCCAGATGCTGGAAGAAGAACGCCGCCGCGAGCGTCAGCCCCACCCAGTGATTGGCCCGGAACCGGGCAAGCGCGCTGGCGGGCCGCGTCGGATCGAGGGTGACCACCTGCCAACCCAGGATCAGCGCCGGCACGAGCAACAGCGGCACGAAGACACCCGCGCCATCGCTCATCAGGCCGGCGACAAGCCAGCAGAGCACCGCGCCGGCGTAGAACAGGGCCACCATGGGCTTGACCCGGCTGCCGAACAGCCGCGCCGTGGACTTGATCCCGATCAGGGCGTCGTCCTCGATATCCTGGAGTGCATAGATCGTGTCGTAGCCGATGACCCACAGGATCGAGCCGGCATAGAGCACCAGCGGCGCCAGGCTGAGGCTCCCGGTTTCCGAGGCCCAGCCGAGCAGCGCCCCCCATGAGAAGGCCAGGCCGAGGAAGAATTGCGGCCACCAGGTGACCCGCTTCATGAACGGATAGATGCCGATCAGCACCAGCGAGAGCACCCCCAGCCCGATCGTCGTCCAGTTGAACTGGCACAGGATTACGAACCCCACCAGCATCTGTGCGCCCAGGAACAGCGCCGCTTGGCGCGCCGTCACGCTGCCCGAGGGAAGCGGCCGCGAGCGGGTGCGCTCGACCTGCGCGTCGAGCCGCGCATCGACGATGTCGTTAAGCGTGCATCCGGCGCCCCGCATCACCAGCGATCCGACCAGCATCAGCAGCGCCGATCCCCAGTTGAACCCGCGCGCGGGGTCGGCCATAGCCGCCATCGCGAGCGAGAACGCACAGGGCCAGAACAGCAGCAGCAGCGGCGTCGGGCGGTCCCACCGCGCCAGCCGTGCGAACGGCTTGAGCGATTCCGGAAAGTATCGGTCAACCCAGTTGCCGCGTTCGGCGTCCGAGACGACCCCGCTGATGGGCTTGGGGCTTGGCATGCGCTGAGGTCCTGTGCGTAATGCGGGCGCTTTATCCCGCTGCGTCACCGGCAAGGCAAGATGCCCCGCACCTACAAATCCTTCCCGCGCCTCTATGTGGGGCCCGACCTGACGGCGGACGCCGTGATTGACGTCGGCAGGGCGCAGGTCAACCATCTGGTGAACGTGCTGCGGCTCAGGCAGGGTGACGCCGTCGTGACCTTCAACGGCCGCGATGGCGCTTGGCTGGCCAGGCTCACGGACGTCGGCAAGAATGGAGCGACACTGGCGCTCGATGTGCAGGTCGCGCACCAGACCCGGCCATCGGATGTGTGGTTCGGCTTTGCGCCGCTGAAGGTCGGTCGGCTCGATTATCTGGTCCAGAAGGCCACCGAAATGGGGGCCGGAACCATCCAGCCGGTGATCACCAGATTCACCCAGGCGCGGACCAGGCCAGACAAGCTCCAGTCCTATGCACTCGAAGCGGCGCAACAGTGCGAGGTGCTGAGCCTTCCCGTGGTCGCGCCGGAGATCGGTCTCACCGCCTTGCTGGATGGCTGGCGAACGTCGCAGGGGCTGCGCCGTCTGCTGTTCGCCGACGAAGCGGCTGGATCGTCCTCGCCCGTTGAACAGATCGGTCTCCTCCGCGGCCTGTCTGTCGGCCTCCTCATCGGGCCGGAGGGCGGCTTCTCCGAAGAGGAGCGAGAGCTGCTGCTGGCGCAGGAATTCGTCATCCCCATCAGCCTCGGACCGCGCATCCTGCGCGCGGATACCGCCGCCGTGGCCGCGCTGGCCCTCGTCCAGGCAATCATCGGCGATTGGCGATAAAAGCATTGCTTTCGGATCGCCGGTGATTATTGTCCCGGCCAGCCGGCTTCCGACCGGCACTTTAGGGACCACCCGGAGACGACATGGCCGGCGCTGAAACCTCGCCGCTTCTCACCTCGCGCGCCGATCTCATCGAGGCGATGGCCCGCGGGGCCAAACCCAAATCGGAATGGCGCGTCGGCACCGAGCACGAAAAGCACGTCTATCGGAAAAACCCGCTGCGTCCCGTGCCGTACGAGGGCGAAGACGGCATTGCTGCACTGCTCGAGGGCATCCGGCGGCGCACCAATTGGAACTACTTCTACGATCACGACAATCCGATCGGCCTGCGCAATCTGACGCCGGTCGGCGGCATTTCGCTCGAGCCGGGTGGCCAGTTCGAGCTCTCCGGCGCCCCGCACGAGACTATCCATGGCGCCGCCGAGGAGTTGCGCGCGCATCTCGAGGATTGTCACGCCGTCGGCGGGCCGCTGAATATCCATTTCCTGGGCTTGGGGGTGACCCCCATCTGGTCGGTCGCCGAGATCAGGCGCATGCCCAAGGCGCGCTACGGCATCATGACCCCCCACATGGGTAAGGTCGGCACGCTCGGCACCTCGATGATGTACCGTTCCGCGACCGTGCAGGCCAATCTCGACTTCTCCGACGAAGCCGACATGGTCAAGAAGCTGCGCGTCTCGCTGGCACTGCAGCCGATCGTGACCGCGCTTTTCGCAAACTCCCCCTTCGTCGATGGCAAGCCGTCGGGCTATCTGAGCTTTCGCTCGCACATCTGGCTCCACACCGACAGGGCACGCACCGGCATGCTGCCCTTCGTGTTCGACGACGGGTTTGGCTTCGACCGCTACGCCGAGCACGCGCTCGACGTCCCGATGTACTTCGTCATCCGCAACAAGGAATACATCAACGTCGCCGGCGAAAGCTTCCGCGCCTTCCTCGATGGCGAGCTGCCACAGCTCCCCGGCGAGAAGCCGACCGTCAAGGACTGGGAAGATCACCTCTCGACCCTCTTCCCGGAAGTCCGCCTCAAGCAGTTCCTCGAAATGCGCGGTGCGGACATGGGCGATGCCGCACACGTGCTGGCATTACCGGCGCTATGGGCCGGCCTGCTCTACGACGCGGACGCGCTCGAAGAAGCCTGGCGCCATGTTAGGAGCTGGTCTGTCGACGAAATGTGGAAGCTGCGGAACGACGTTCCGGTCCACGCCATCCACACTCCCTTCCGCGGCTGTCGCGTCGCCGACGTCGCCCGCGAAGTCGTCGGCGTCGCGCGCGAAGGCCTCAAGCGGCGCGGGCAGGGCGAGGAGATCTACCTTGCCCCGCTGGAGGAAACCCTCGCCCTCGACAGGACCCCGGCCGAGCGGTGGCTCGACAAGTACAACGGCGAGTGGGCGGGAGACGTGACCCGCATCTTTGACGAAGCGGAGATCTGACCGCCGCATCTCACGCGCCCGCGTGTCGGGCTACTTCGTTTGCCGCACCACGGTCCTTGCGCCCACCCAGCCACCGGCGATCGCGAGGATCACTGTCAGCGCCACGCCCAGCAGCACCACCGGCGTCGTGAGCTCGCCCCGGAACACGGCCCGCAGCGCATCGACGATATGTTTGAACGGGTTGATGTCGCTAAGGATCTGCAGCCAGCGCGGCGCCAGCGTCATCGGCAGCAGAATCCCCGAAAGCAGCAGGATCGGCAGCGCCAGCGAATTGACCAGCGGCGCCAGCGCGTCTTCGCTCTTGGTCGCAAGCCCGATCGCGTTGGAGATGCACGAGAATGCGCCCGCCAGGATGCCGATCAGGATGAGCCCGACGATCACCGCCTCGGCCGGCACCCGCAACCCCATGAACCAGGCGCAGGCGATCAGCACGATGCCCTGCACCATGATCACGATGACGTCCCGCAGGGCGCGACCGGCAACCAGCGAGGCGCGGCTTGCGGGGGTCACCAGCATGCGGTCGATGACGCCCGACCGCCATTCGGCGATGATCCCGAAGCCGACGAACAGCCCGCCGAAAATGCCCATCTGGATCAACAGGCCGGGCACGAAAATCTGCCAGGCATCGCCCGGCGGAAAGCCGGGCGCCTCCGCCATGCTGACGAGCAGGGGGCCGAACAGCGTCAGATAGAGGATCGGCTGGGTCAGCCCGATGATCACCCATAGCGGCTGCCGCAGGGCGAGCCGCATGGCGCGCGTGAACACGATCCAGGTATCGCGGAAGAAGGTCATTCTATTGCTCCGTGTTTGACTGAGGCGAAGCCGCTTGCATCAATCCCTCAGGCTCCGCCCGGTCAGTGTCAGGAACACATCGTCGAGCGTTGGCCGGTTGACGTCGACGCCGATGGCGTCGATGTCCGCGCGGGTCAGGGCCGCGAGCAGCAGCGGCAGGGCCCGGCCGCCATTGGGCACATGCAGGCGCACGATATGCGCCTCGACCTGCGGTTCGTCCGCTCCATCGAGCTTGCCGGCAATCTCGGCGGCTCGGGCCGCATCGTTCTCGCCGCGCAGCGTCAACGTGATGGCGTCTCCCGAAACGCGCTGCTTGAGCTCCGCCGGCGTGCCCTCGGCGACGATCGCGCCATTGTCGATGATGAGGATGCGGTCGCTGAGCGAATCCGCCTCATCCATATAGTGCGTGGTGAGGAACACTGTGGTGCCCAGCTTATCGCGCAGCGCCCGAATATGCGTCCACAGATTGGCGCGGCTCTGCGGATCGAGCCCGGTCGTGGGCTCGTCGAGAAACACCAGTTCCGGCTTGTGGATCAGCCCCATGACGATGTCGAGCCGCCGCCGCTGGCCTCCGGACAGCGAGCCACAGGTCCGCTTCCACACATTGCCCAGGTCGAGCGCCGCCAGTAGCTCCTGGCCATGGCGGGTCGCTGTCGCCTTGTCGATTCCATAGAAGCGCGCATGGCTGACGATTTCCTCGCCCACGATCGCCTCGGGCGAGGTCGACCCCGCCTGGCTCACATATCCGATCTTGCGCCGTACCCCCACCGAGTCCTTGCGCAGGTCGCTGCCGGCGACGATGGCGCTGCCGCCGGTAGGCTCCAGCAATGTGCACAGCATCTTGAGCGTCGTCGTCTTGCCCGCGCCATTGGGCCCGAGGAAACCGACGATCTCGCCCTTGTTCACTCTGAGGTCGATGCCGCGCACCGCCTCGATGGATTTGCCGCGCGCCTTGTAGGTGCGCCTCAGGCCGTGCGCCTCGATCATTGCGTCGCTCATCATGTCCTCTCGGATCTGCCGTTGCCGCATGCTGCGGATGGGACGGAAGGCCGCTGCAGTGTTCACCACCATCGCCGTTTCCATAGGAATTTCCGCTGGCAGCCGGCTTGATGTCGCTTGTGCTGCCATAAATCTCACGGTATAATTATCTTATGAAGGAAGATACTTTTCCGTCAAGAGGAAAATCGCGGCGCGAGCTTCTCCGCCAGATCGCGGATTGGACGCGCGCCAGCCAGGAAGCCTCCGACCTCTTCGATGAGCGGCTGGGGGCCTTCCTCGGGACCAACCGCACGGACGGCAGGTGCCTGGGTATCATCGAGCGATACAAGTCGATTTCGGCCGGCCAGCTTGCCAATGAGAGTGGTCTCACCACCGGCGCCGTGACCGCCGTCGTCGACCGTCTCGAGGCGGCCGGCTATGTGAGGCGCGTCCGCGACCCGGTGGATCGGCGGAAGATCTGGATCGAGTGCACCGACGAACTCCGGGCCATCGTGGCGGAAATCTTCGGCTTTTATGATGTCATCGGTCCGGCCATGATGCAGTCTTTCGATGCGGCGCAGCTCGAGGGCATTCTTGCTTTCCTGCGCATCGGCGCGAGAGTGAACGAAGAAATGTCGGCGGCGCTCGGCGAAAACACCAGGCCGGGTGGTACGCCGGCCGACCGGATCGTTCAGGCGAAGCAGTTTCGCCGCGCCCTCGACGCGGGGGTAGGGCGCCTCGCCGCCGAGCTTGAACGGTTTGCAGCGGCGCCGGCGGGCGGCAAGATTACGAAATCAGCGAGGTCCTGATGAACAGGCACGAACGGAACATCATTCCACGGAGCGGCCTCCTCGCCGGACTTGCACCGGGTGAGGCAACCACGGACCGGATCGCCTGGGTCCGGCTGTCGCTGATCCTGCTGCCGTTCGAGACTCCCATCAGCGACGCCAAGGTGCTCACCGGGCGGCAGCGCCCGCTCACCGAGGTAGCGATGCTGTTCGCCGAGATCGGCACCGAGGGCGGCCACCAGGGCATTGGCTTCAGTTATTCCAAGCGGGCCGGTGGCTACGGCCTTTACGCCCATGCCAGGGAGATCGTGGACAATCTCATCGGCGAAGATCCCAATGACATTGCGCGGCTCTGGGACAAGCTGGTCTGGGCCGGCGCTTCGGTCGGGCGCAGCGGCCTCGCGACGCAGGCGATCGCCGCGTTCGATGTCGCTCTGTGGGATATGAAGGCCAGGCGCGCAGGCCTGCCGCTCGCCAAGCTCCTCGGCGCCCGCCGCGATTCTGTCGCCTGCTACAACACCTCGGGTGGCTTCCTATCGACACCCGCCGAAGAACTCGTCGCCAATTGCGAAGCCTCGATCGCGGCGGGCATTGGCGGCCTCAAGATCAAGGTCGGCCAGCCCGACCCGATGCTCGACCTCGCGCGCATGGAAGCCGTCCGCAAGGCCGTCGACGGCCGCGTGCCGCTGATGGTCGATGCCAACCAGCAGTGGGACCGGCCCACCGCCGAGCGCGTCGGCCGCGCGCTCGAGGAGTTCAACCTCGTCTGGATCGAGGAGCCGCTCGATGCCTATGACGTCGAGGGCCACGCCCGCCTCGCCGCGCAACTGGTCACGCCGATCGCCTCGGGCGAAATGCTCACCAGCGTTGCCGAGCACATGGCGCTCATCGACAGCGACTCCGTCGACTTCATCCAGCCCGATGCTCCCCGCGTCGGCGGCATCACGCAGTTTCTCAAGATCGCGACGATGGCCGAACAGAAATACCTGAAACTGGCCCCGCACTTCGCGATGGAAATCCACCTTCATCTCGCCGCTGCCTACGCCCACGACTCATGGGTCGAGCACTTCGACTGGCTCGATCCGCTGTTCAACGAGCATCTCGAGATTCGCGACGGCCGGATGATCGTCCCCAACCGTCCCGGCATCGGCATCACGCTGAGCGAGCAGGCGCTCGCCTGGATTGTCGACAGCAGCGAGCACGGCAAGCGGCCCTAGCGCGCTCATTCCGCGGCGATCTGCAGCGGATCGGTAGTCTCGAGATTGCCCATGCTCGAAACGATGTGGCGCGCCAGCGCATCATAGATGCCGCCATAGGCGTGGCTGGCGCGCATCAGGGCAATCTCCGCATCGCGCAGCCGCGGCAGGTCCTTCTCCTCGGCGATCGCCAGCATTCCCGGCTGCAGGGCGCTCTCGGGCAGGAACCCCACGGCGAGGTCCGTCAGCACGGCCGAGGCGATCGCCAGGGCATTGGACGAGGTGTAGGCGACGCGGTAGTCGCGGCCGATCCGGTCGAGGACCTCCACCGCATTGTCCCGCCAGCAGCAGGTGTGGCCCCCCGCAATCGGCAGCGGGTCCGTATGCAGCGCCTGGCCGCCCTGCGCCGCCACCCAGAACATCTTCTCGGTGCGGAACAGTTCGCCATACTCGCGGTTCGTGCCCTGCGTGAAGCAGATGAGGTCGTAGCGCCCCTGCTTCATGCCCGATAGCAACTCCTCGGACGAGGCGCAGCGCACGTCGATGATGATCTTCGGGTGCGTCTTCTGGAAGCTCGACAGGATCACGGGCAGGAGGCGCACCGCGTAGTCGTCGGGCACGCCGAAGCGGATGGCGCCGGCCATCTCCTGGTCGTTGAACAGGTCCATGATCTCGGCATTGATCTTGAGCATCTTGCGTGCCCGCGAGTAGAGCGCTTCGCCATGCTGGGTCAGCGAGACGGAGCGGCCGTCGCGCGACAGGAGGGCGTGGCCGAGCCGCTCCTCCAGCCGCTTGATCTGCATCGAAACGGCCGACTGGGTCTTGTTTACCCGCCGCGCCGCCTCGGTGAAGCTGCCGCAATCGGCGATGGCGCAAAAGCTCTGCAACTGGTCCAGATCGAGCGGAACCGACATCAGTGTCTCCATCACCGATTTTGATGATCTGGATGAAATCTATTTGTTGGACGAATGGAAGTCCAGTCCATAGGTAACGCATGACGGCAGTTGCTGAAGCCGTGTCCCGCCGGTTCTCCCGCCGGCACAACCGACAGTTCTGGAGACTTGAACATGGCGCTCATGCTTTCGGGCGAGCGGCCGTCTACCGCCGCCGTCACACTCAATCCTTTCCGCCTTGCGGCGGCGTTCGTCGGCAGGATGCGGGCCGCCAGGGCACGGCGCCAGGCGCTTCATAACCTCCTCGCGCTGGATGCGCACCGGCTCGACGATCTGGGCATCAACCGCTCCGATCTGTTCGATGCCATGGCAGCTGAGCCTTCGCGCACCGCCCGCACCCTCGACGCACGCCGCGCCGCCCGCGCTGCCTCCCCTTGGCGCAATCCGTAAGGGTTGTCCCATCCCCGGAGCGGGCCTGCCCGTCCGCTCCGGTTTCCTGACTGAACTGCCGGGCCGAGCGCCCGGCTTTTTTTGTGTTGTCTGATCAGTATAGTCTCACAGCAGCATTTTGAATTGCGCATATTTTTGGGGGGACAAATGAGCATTGTTAGCGGCATTCTGCGCTTCATTATTGGGGCCGCCTTCGGCCTCGCGAGCTATCTTGTGCTGTCCCCAGCACTCGCTGCCTTCATCGACACGACTTCATTGTCAAGTGGCCCCGCTATTGCGCTCATGATCTGCGTCGTCATTGGAGCGTTGATCGGCCTGCTTTCTTCGGGCGTACGGCGTGCATTTGGCTGGGGTTTCCTAGAACTTGCGCTCTGCACAATCGCCCTCCCGCTTTCGACGATGCTTTTGAGTGGACGTATTGCCAGTGAAATGACCAGTGTCGCCGATGCTGGCGACAAGGGTGCTACGTTGTTGGGAGCGGGAATCGGAGCATCTCTAATGACTGGCGCCGCCGCAATTGTCGGCTTCTTCCTCGGCGCGATCTTCTTGATTGTCGCACTAATCCTGCTACTTGGGGGCCGACGCGAGGTTATCCTTGTTGATCGCGCCACAGGCGTAGCAGTCCCAGGAACACGCGCCACTCCCAAGTTGCTGGCAGAGCGGAGCGACGCTGCCCGACGGTCGAAAAGGGATCGTAATGCCTTGCAAAACGACAGGATCGAGCCGCCCTTACGCTAGGCGCCATCCTTCCCGGCTCACGGCAGGTTGGCGAAGCCGTCTTTGAAACCGTTGAGCGATACCGGAATGCCGATGCCTTCCTCGGGCGTCTTGAACACCACGAAGATCGCCGTGGTGCCGTCCGAAAGCTGCTTGATCAGCGCATCGTCCATCACGACCTCGGCCACGCAGCCATTGGGCAGGCAGCGCACGAACGCCACCCGGCCCATATCCGTGCCGTCGATATTGAGCCCGAGCCCGTTGGGCAGGAGCACCCCGAGCGGGGCGAGAACGCGCAGCAGCCGGGCCTGCCGGTCGGCGGTCTTCAGCACGATCACCGACAGCCCGACATTGGGCTGGTCCTCGGCCGTGACGTTCTGGATGATGGCGCACTGCTCGAAACTGGCCCCCGGCGGGGTGTCGCAGCTCATCTGCCAGTCGCCATACTGTGCCTTCACGACGCCCTGCGCGGCGGCCGCAAGGGGTAGGGTGCAAAGGGCCAGGGCGAGCACGAGTGCCGGCGCGCGGTTCAGAATCCGGGACATCAATGCAGTTGGTCTCCCCTGCCGTCGGGCCGCCCCGCGAGGCAACCGGAGCCTAGTTAGCCGCCGCCTCGGCGGCTGGCAATGTCAAAGCCGCATGAAAGGCCGAGAATCGCGGCAGTGGCGCGGCGCCAATCGGACCGTCCCGGGGCGCATTTTGACGCACGAATCAGGCATGTGGCGGAATTGCGTTGCCATTGGCGATGTGGTTTAGGGATGGGCGAATTCAAGCGCTCCGGGGTTGAGTCGAGGCGGCATGCGCGATGCCGCGACGTCCTCCCTCAACTTCAGTCCGCTGAACTGGATGAATGGGATCCCAAGGGGGTATTTGTGGCTGGTAAGTTTCTCCGCTCCATCGGGGTCGCGCTGAGCGCAATGCTTGCGCCCGCGTTGGCCGTTGCGGCCGAAGGCCAACCGACGCCGGGCGAGATCGGCATGCAGGACTCGGTCACGCCGATCGGCGATTCGATCCACGTCTTCCACAATGGCATCCTGCTGTGGACGGCGGTGGGCATTTCCCTGCTGGTGCTGGTGTTGCTGGTCATCGTGATCGTGCGCTTCAATGCGCGCGCCAATCCGACCCCGGCCAAGTTCTCGCACAACACCCTGATCGAAGTCGTGTGGACGGCGCTGCCGGTGATCATTCTTGTCGTGATCGCCATTCCGTCCTTCGCCGTGCTGACCGACCAGATGACCATGCCCGACGGGCAGCGGAAATATCTGGGCTCCAACATCTTCTCGTTCGGTTCGGTCGAGGTGCCGGCGCCGGCGCTGACGGTCAAGGTCACCGGCTCGCAGTGGTACTGGACCTATGAGTATGTCGACCAGGGCAAGAGCTTCGATTCGACCATCCTCACCGAGGAGGAGCGCCTGGCACAGGATCCCGTGCAGCCGCGCCTGCTCGCAGTCAACAACATGATGGTCGTGCCGGTGGATGCTACGGTGCGCGTGCAGGTGACCGCCGCCGACGTGATCCACGCCTTTGGCGTGCCCAGCTTCGGCGTCATGACCGACGCCGTGCCGGGCCGTCTCAACGAGACCTGGTTCAATGCCCGCAAGGAAGGTGTCTATTATGGTCAGTGCCGCGAGCTTTGCGGCAAGGACCATGCTTTCATGCCGATCGCCGTACGGGTGGTCTCCGCCGAAGCCTTCGCGGCCTGGATGGCTGCGCTCGAGGGCGGCTCGGTGGCCGACGCCAACGCAACCCTGCCGCCCCTCGAGGCGGCACCCGCCGCGTAAGCGCCGGCCATAGTTTATAGAGGGAACGCCGACCATGGCTGATACTCACGCTCTCCAGGCTCACGACGCTCATGCCGATCACGCGCATGAGGAGCACGGTCACATCACCGGGTGGCGGCGCTACCTGTTCTCGACCAATCACAAGGACATCGGCACGATGTATCTTGTGTTCGCCCTCATCTCGGGTGTCATCGGCGCCTTGCTGTCGGGCGCCATGCGTCTTGAGCTGCAGGAGCCGGGTATCCAGATCTTCCACGGCCTTGCTGCCATGGTCTATGGCGCCTCGGGCGATGCCGCGCTCGATGCCGGCAAGCACATGTTCAACGTGTTCACCACGCAGCACGCCCTCATCATGATCTTCTTCATGGTGATGCCCGCCATGATCGGCGGCTTCGGCAACTGGTTCGTGCCGCTGATGATCGGCGCGCCGGACATGGCGTTCCCGCGCATGAACAACGTCTCGTTCTGGC
>CAZASR010000087.1:0-11631 GCA_964487765.1 uncultured Devosia sp.
AAGGAGCACCTCCAGAACCGGGAGCCCCCAGGGCGGCCCGGCAGGTTCGCTCGCCTTGCAGCGCGAACCAACATCGTGGCATTGGGCAGTCATCAGCAAAGGCAGGCGCATATGGCCCATCCCGTTTCTCCCCTCGCTCCCAGGACCTTTCCCGAACTGCCGCAGATCGCGGGCGTGCGCTTCGCGACGGCCGAAGCCGGGATCAAGTACAAGAACCGCACCGATGTGCTGCTCGCTGCCTTCGACGAGGGGACGAGTGTCGCGGGCGTCTTCACCTCGTCCAGATGCCCTTCGGCGCCCGTCGACTGGTGCCGCGCCAATCTGAAGCGCGGCAAGGCCCGCGGCCTGCTGGTCAATTCGGGCAACGCCAATGCCTTCACCGGCAGGAAAGGCACGGAGGCGGTCCGGCTCTCGGCCGAGATCGTCTCCACCGCGCTCGATATCCCCCAGGAGGAGATTTATCTTGCCTCGACCGGCGTGATCGGCGAGCCGCTCCCCGCCGACAAGTTCGCCAGCGTTGCGGGCGAAGCGGCGCTCCGCCTCGCGCCCGGCCCGACGATCGCCGATGCCAGGGCGATCATGACCACCGACACTTACCCCAAGGCGGCGGCCGCGATGGTCGAGTTCGATGGCGTCCCGGTCTCGTTCGCAGGCATCGCCAAGGGGTCGGGCATGATCGCGCCGGCGATGGCGACAATGCTGAGCTTCGTGTTCACCGACGCGCCCATCGATGCGACGATCCTGCAGGGCATGCTGCTGCCGCTGATCCAGCGCTCGTTCAATGCCATCACCGTCGACAGCGATACCTCGACCTCGGATACCTGTCTCGTATTCGCGACGGGCAAGGCGAACATCGATCCAATCGTGTCTGTCGACGATCCGCGCCTGCCGGTTCTCGCCGAGGCGCTGGGCGACGTGCTGCACGATCTGGCGCTGCTCGTCGTGCGCGACGGCGAGGGGGCGAGCAAGCTGGTGACGGTCACGGTCGAAGGCGCGACGAGCGACGCCAGCGCCTTCCGTATCGCCCAGTCGATTGCCAATTCGCCGCTGGTCAAGACCGCCATCGCCGGCGAGGACGCCAATTGGGGCCGCGTCGTCATGGCCGTCGGCAAGGCGGGCGAGCCGGCCGATCGCGACCGCCTCTCGATCGCGTTCGGCGATGTCGTGGTTGCCGAGCAGGGCGAGCGCGCCGCGGGCTACGACGAGGCGGCGGCGTCCGCCTACATGAAAAACCAGGAGCTCGAGCTGCGCGTCGGGATCGGCCTCGGGACGGGCCGCGCCACCGTCTATACCTGCGATCTCACGCACGGCTATATCGACATCAATGGCAGCTACCGGAGCTGATCGTGGCGGTCCCGAGCGTCCTCGCGGTCGAAACGGCCGCCCTTACCGCGTGGCCCGGGCTCTATACCGCCTATGACGGCCACTGGGTGTGGCGCGCCGCGCGCGGCTACTCCAACCGCGCCAATTCCATCCAGTGTCTCGATCCCGCCGACGATGCCAATGCGGCCGAACGCATCGCCCGTTTCAGCGAAATGTTCGCGCGGCAGGGCCTGAGGCCGGCCTTCAAGATTTCCCCGCTCACCGCGCCGGGCGTGCTGGCCGAGCTCGACGAGTTGATGTGGGAGGCCTATGAGCCGAGCCGCGTGCTGCGCCTGGAAATGAGCGGCCGCGCCTGGGAGCCAAGGCATCACACCGCGCTGTTCGATCCCTCCGACCCCGATTGGCGGCTCGCCCAGGCGAGGATGAGCGGCTATTCCGACAATCAGATCGAATCCGTCCGCCGCATCATCGAGCGCATTGCCTGCGACACGCGCGGCATCCTCGCCTATGACGCGGACGCCGTTCCAGCCGCTGCGGCGCTCGCCGGCGTCGCCAACGGCATCGCGATCTTCGGCAATGTCGTCTCGGACCCCGCCCATCGCGGCCAGGGCTATGGCCGCGCCGTCATGTGCGCGGCCCTCAACTGGTGCCGCGATGCCGGCGCAATCGCGGCGGGCATCCAGGTGGCGGCGCCCAACACGCCGGCCCTCTCGCTCTATACGTCGCTCGGCTTCGCCGAGGGGTACGACTATTCCTACCGCCGTCCGAGGGTTTCGCCATGAGCGCCCCACCAATCGTGCTGGTCGCCGCCTGCGCACTCGTCGATGCCGACCGGCGCGTGCTCATCGCGCAGCGTCCGCCGGGCAAACCGCTTGCGGGGCTCTGGGAGTTCCCCGGCGGCAAGCTCGAGCCGGGAGAGACACCGGAGGCAGCGCTGATCCGCGAGCTCGAGGAGGAGCTCGGGGTTTCGACCAGGCAGGCGTGCCTCGCCCCCCTGACATTTGCGTCCCATTCTTACGAAAGCTTTCACCTTCTGATGCCACTTTTCGTGTGCCGCAAGTGGCAGGGCCTGCCGCAGGCGCGCGAGCATGTAGCCCTCAAATGGGTGCGCCCGCAGCGCTTGCGCGACTATCCCATGCCGCCGGCGGATCTGCCGCTGATCGCGCCGCTTTGCGATTTGCTGTGAGGGGGGTGTCATGCTGACGATGCGCCGGCTGATCGAAGCGGACGACGGAGCGACGGCCATCGAATATGGCCTGATCGCCGCCCTCATCGCCGTGGCGCTCATCGGCGCCATGATGGCCTTCGGCGACGGCCTGCTCGCTTTGTTCGAATTCGTGCGCGACAACGCCGGCAACGCCATGGACAATGCCAATATCTAGCCGCGCGGCTTCAGCACCTTGGTGAGGCTGATCTCGGCGCTTCCCGGTTTCAGCGGTTTTTGCTGGCTCTCATGCGGCGCCCAGCCGCTCATCCACACAATCTCGAGGCTTGCCCGCACGCGCCCGTCGGCGTCACCCGCCAGCTCCTCATAGGCCGCCGAGGCCGCCCGGATCAGGCCGAGCGTCGCCATCCGGTGCGGCCGGTCGGCCAACGGATTGGAGGCGCCCAGCGCCTTGAGCTCGCGCATCAGCGAGAGCGGCGACTGGTAGCGCACCGTGTGCGTCTCGACATCGCTCACCGGCAGTGCCAGTCCGGCCCGCTGCAACAGTCCCGCCGCGTCGCTCAGCGCAATGAAGGGGGCGACGCGAAGGAACGCCCCGCCACTGATCTCGGCGTCGGCGGCAAGAAAGGCCTCACGCAGCTCCGTCAGGCTGTCGCCCCCAATGGCTGCCGCGAGGAAGAGGCCGTCGCCCCGCAGATGCGCCCGGGCCCGTGCAAGGAACCCCGGCACGTCATCGACGACGTCGAGGTCGAACAGCGAGACGATCAGATCGTAACCCCGCCGCGGCAGCTCCAGCGCCTCCGGGTCGATCAGGGGCACACCCTCGGTCGGCAGCACCGTCGAGACGCGTTCGAAGTCGAAGGCACCATTGGCGCTGCGTCCGGCTGTGGGGAGCACGGTGGCATCGGGCGACATGATCAGGGCCTGCCGGAAGTCACGCGTCACGGTGCCAAGCCGTTCCTCGAGATCGGCGAGGACCAGCCGGGTGACGAAGTCGTCATGACCGAGGGGCCGCCGTTCGAGGTGGCGGCGGATCAGAGCACGGTCGAAGACTTTCGGCGCAAGGGTGATGTCGGGCATTGGCTGAAGCGCCCCGGCAGTGGCAGGATGGCCTTATGGAGACGGGGGCTTCGCTTGTCAAAACAGGCATCGTCCAGCCCATGCGCTGGCTGGGCGTGACGTTGCTTGACCAGCTCTATCCGCCCGTCTGCCTCGCCTGCGATACCCCCGTTGCCAGCGCCGACGCCCTGTGCAGCACGTGCTTCCGGTCGCTTCGCTCCATCACGGCGCCGCTCTGCCCGGTGCTTGGCCTGCCTTTCGAGGCTCCCCTCGGTCCCGGGGCGCTATCGGCCGAAGCGATCGCCGATCCACCGCCATTCGAGCGTGCGCGCTCGGCGGTGGTCTACAACGAGGTCGCCCGGGCGCTGGTGGGCAAGCTCAAATATGGCGACCGGCCGGAGCTGGCGCGCTTCTGCGCGCGCCTCATGGCTCTCCAGGGGCACGAGCTTTGGGGTGAGGACGCGGTGCTGGTGCCCGTGCCTCTGCATCGCGTCCGTCTATTCTCGCGGCGCTACAACCAGTCCACCGAGCTCGCCCGCGCGCTGGGCCGGCTCCTCGGGCTGCCGGTCGATCCCGTTCTGGTCGCGCGCCGCAAGAACACGCCGCATCAGGTGGGCCTCAGCGGCGACGCGCGCCGGCGCAATGTTGCCGGCGCCTTCGCGCCTCATGCCGACAGCCTCCGCCGGCTCAAAGGCCGCCGCGTTGTGCTCATCGACGACGTCATCACCACCGGCGCGACGGTCAAGGCCGTCACCAGGGCGCTCAAATCCGGTGGCGCCGAGCGCGTGGATGTGGTGAGCTTCGCCCGTGTGGTAACCGGATCGGACGCCTGAGCCATGGGTGATCTTCGCATCAATCGTCCCGCCCGCTTCCGCCGTATGTTCTGGCAGCGGCCGGCCAGGATCGATGCGACCGACATTCCGGGCATCGGCCACAATGGCGGTCCACCGCTCGACGAACACCTCCCCGAATGGGGTGTGGGCGGGATCGGGACCTATTTCTCCTGGCGCGCGGCCTCCGAGGCGGCCTTCAAGAAGGTGCCGGCCGAGACGGCTATCCGGCGGGCCAGGAAGGCGGAAGCGCTCGGCCTTACCTATCGCGAATACCAGCTCGAGATTCTCGAGCGCGGCCGCTTCCTCCAGCAGGAGGACGCCGAGCGGATCGCCCAGATCATTGCCCGGCGATCACAGCGTTGAGAGTGGATTTGTAGGTGTCGGGACGCCACTCCATATGAGGGCCATGAGCAAGATCACGATCTACACCACCAACTGGTGTCCCTATTGTAACGCGGCCAAGGCGCTGCTTGACGACAAGGGCGTCATTTATGACGAGATCGACGTGACCGATCCAGTCCTGCGCATGGACATGATCCAGAAGGCGCATGGGCGCCGTACGGTGCCGCAGATCTTCATCGGCGACCACCATGTCGGTGGCTATGACGATCTTTCCGCGCTCGAGCGGCGCGGCCAGCTCGATCCGCTGCTCGACTGATGGTCCGGATCGCCGCGCTGCAGATGACCTCGGGCACCGAGCCCGGCCCCAATCTCGACGCACTGGCGGCGCTCGCCCACGAAGCGGCGGCGCAGGGCGCGCAATATGCGCTGAGCCCGGAAGTCAGCATTGTGTTTGCCGAGACCCGCGAATGCTTGCGCGCCGTCGCCGGACCGTGGGATGGCAATCCGGCGATCGACCGCTGTGCGGCGATCGCGCGGGAGGCCAATCTCTTCCTGCACCTCGGTTCGCTCGCCGTGGCGCTCCCCGACGGTCGCTTCGCCAATCGGTCTGTGCTCTTTAGACCGGACGGCAGCATTGCCGCGACCTACGACAAGATCCATCTGTTCGACGCGACGCTACCGGGCCTCCGCGACTATCGCGAGAGCGCCACCTATGCCGGCGGCGATGTTGCCGTCGTTACCGAAGCGGCTGGGGTCAAGCTGGGCATGACCATCTGCTACGACGTACGTTTCCCGGCGCTGCACCGGCAGCTTGCGATGGCGGGTGCCGAGCTCATCAGCGTGCCTGCCGCCTTCACCGTTCCCACTGGCGAAGCGCATTGGGAAGTCCTGCTGCGTGCCCGCGCCATCGAGACGGGCTGCTTCGTCATCGCCGCGGCGCAGGCGGGCCATCACCAGAACGGCCGCTCCACCTACGGCCATTCGATGATCATCGATCCGTGGGGCAGGGTAATGGGTGAGCTCGGCAGCGCCGGACCGGGCGTGCGTGTCGTCGATATCGACCTCAAAGCTGTGGCGGAAGCGCGCGGCCGCGTGCCCGCGCTTGCGAACGCCCGCGAATTTTCGCTATCCGTTAACCCTGCGGGCGCAAGCTGAGCGTCCAAGAGGTATTGTGGCGTGATCCATTATTCGCTCGTCTGCGACAAGTCTCACAAGTTCGACGGTTGGTTCTCCAATGCGGCGGCGTATGACGCGCAGAAGCGGCGCGGCCTCGTCACCTGCCCGATCTGCCTGAGCACCGAAGTCGACAAGGCCATCATGGCGCCGGCGTTGAACCGGTCCAACAACAGCGAGAGGGTCTCGCTCTCCATCGGCCATCCGCAGCACCAGCAATTGCGCGAGGCGATGCTAGCGCTTCGAAACAAGGTTACCAGCGAGGCCGACTATGTCGGTGACAAGTTCGCCGAGGAAGCCCGCAAGATCCATTTCAAGGAAGTGGATGCCCGCGGCATCTATGGCGAGGCGACGAAAGAAGAAGTCGCGGGACTGATCGAGGACGGCGTCGATTTCATGCCGCTTCCGTCCGTCAAGGAAGAGCACAACTAGCCGCTGGAGCGCGGCATCCCTAGGCGCGCCGTTCCGCCAGCACCATGTAGTTGATCCCCAGATCACTGCTCCGGCGCCATTCGTCGGCGAGCGGGTGGAACACCACGCCGGTCTTGTCGACAATCCTGAGCCCGTTGCGGGTGATCAGCGCCTGCAGCTCGTCGGGTGTCAGAAACTTGCTCCAGTCGTGTGTACCGGCGGGCAGCCAGCGCAGGACGTATTCCGCAGCGAACTTGGCGAAGGCGAGTGCCCGTGCGGTACGGTTGATCGTGGCCGAGAACAGCAGGCCCCCGGGCGCCACCAGATCGGCGCAGCTCTTCATGTAGAGCGGTACGTTCGACACATGCTCGACCACTTCCATGTTGAGCACGATGTCGAAGCGTTCACCCCCGGCGGCAAGAGCTTCGGACGTCGTCTCGCGATAGTCGATGGCCAGCCCCATGCGTTCGGCATGCAGCCGTGCGACCGCGATGTTCCTTGCTCCCGCATCGATGCCGGTAACGCTCGCACCGAGCCGCGTCAGCGGTTCGGTCAGCAGGCCGCCGCCGCAGCCGATGTCGAGAACGCGCACTCCATCGAGGGGCCGCATCGCCGTCGCGTCGCGACCGAAATGCTCGAGGGCCCAGTCGCGGATGTAGCCAAGCCGCACCGGGTTGAACTTGTGCAGCGGCTTGAACTTGCCCGCAGGGTCCCACCATTCGTCGGCCATGGCCGCGAATTTGGCGATCTCCTCGCTGTCGATGGTGGTGTCCGTCATGCCGCCGCCGCCTCAGGGGGCGCGTTCCTGCCCATCACCGCCTGCACGATTATCAGCAGGATCGCGATCCCCGCCACCGGATAGACGACGAGGTTCACCACCGTCCAGCCGCTCGCGACAAGAATGCCCCCCGACGAGAACGACGCGATGGCGACGATCGAGAAAAGAATGAATTCGTTCATTGCCTGGACCCGGAAGGCCTCCTCCGGCCGATAGAGTTCGGCCACCATTGCCGTTGCGGCGATGAAACCGAAATTCCAGCCGACGCCGAGCAGAACCAGCGCGATCCAGAAATGCCACAGGCTCGTGCCCGACAGGGCAACGGTCGCCGAACCGGCGATCAGCAGCAACCCTGCCGCGGCGATCCCGGGTTTGCCGAAGCGCGCGATCAGGTTGCCGGTCACGAAGCTCGGGGCGAACATCGCGATGACGTGCCACTGAATGCCGGTCTGGGCGTCGGCCATGGAATGGTGGTGGTCGATCATGGCCAGCGGCGTCGCGGTCATCACGAGGCTCATCAGCGCATAGGACGAGACGGCGGCGAGCAGCGCGATCAGGAACTTCGGCTTAAGCAGGATGCTCAGCAATGGCCTGCCGGTCGCACCCCGGATGATGGGTGGCGGGGGAGGCACCTTGAGGCGCGAGAGCACGAGCGCGGTCAGCGCCATCAGCCCCACCAGCGCGAGGAACGGTCCCGCCAGCGGCACGTCCGGGATCAAGGGCTGGGCATGGATGGCCAGCTGCGGTCCGACAATGCCGGTCACCACGCCCCCTGCCAGTACCCACGAGATGGCGCGTGCTCGGAAGTCCGGTGGCGCCGCGTCGGCGGCGGCGAAGCGATATTGCTGGCCAAAGGCGCTCGCCGCGCCAAGGAACACCATGCCGAGGCAGAAGATCCAGAACCCACCCGTCGCGATAGCGGCCGTCACGATGGCCGCTCCGAGCGCGCCGAGTGCCGTCCCGAGGATGAAGCCGTTGCGCCGCCCGATCCGGCGCATCGTCATGGCCGCGGGAATCGAGGCGAGAGCGGGCCCCAGGATATAGGCCGATACCGGCACCGTCGCGAGCCCCATCTGGTCCGGGGGCAGCAGCGCGACGCCCACCAATCCGCCGGTGCCAATTGCGATGGGGCCGGCCGAGCCGCCGATGGCCGAGGCGATGGCGAGCAGCAGGGCGGCGCGTTTCGCTTCAGGCGTGGAGAGGGCTGTGGTCATTGGTGCATCCTTACACCCGTGCGGTGCCGCAGCCAAACACCCCCGCACTGAGGTGCCATTCAGTCCAGTTGCCTGTCCCTGGCCTTTGTGGCATGTGCGGCGCGAATTGTGCGTACCGCCGGGTTCGGCGGACGTTTCGGAGAACAGCGTTGGTTCGTATCGTCATGAAGTTCGGCGGCACGTCGGTCGCCACCGTCGAGCGGATTCGGCAGGCCGCGCGGCACGTCAAGCGAGAAGTCGACGCGGGCAACCAGGTGTCGGTGGTCGTATCGGCCATGTCGGGCAAGACCAACGAGCTCATCGGCTGGGTCAACGAATCGAGCAAGCTTCACGATGCGCGCGAATATGACGCCGTCGTGGCATCGGGCGAGCAGGTCACCGCGGGATTGATGGCGATCGTCCTCAGCGAAATGGGCGTGCCGTCGCGATCCTTCCAGGGCTGGCAGGTGCCCGTCTATACCGACGATGCCCACGGCGCCGCGCGGATCACGGAAATCATTCCGGACGAGCTCGATGCCCGGATGAACGACGGCTGGGTGCCGGTTATCACGGGCTTTCAGGGGATCGTGCCCGAAACCGGCCGCGTCGCGACGCTGGGTCGTGGCGGCTCGGATACGTCGGCGGTTGCCATCGCCGCCGCTGTGGGCGCCGACCGCTGCGATATCTATACCGATGTCGACGGCGTCTACACGACCGACCCGCGCATCGACCCCAAGGCCAAGCGGCTAAACCGAATCGCCTTCGAGGAAATGCTCGAAATGGCCTCGCTCGGCGCCAAGGTGCTGATGATCCGCTCGGTCGAGATGGCGATGGCCTACAAGGTGCGGCTCGTCGTCCGCTCCAGCTTCGACGATCCGGATGCGCCCCAGATAGCCCCCGATGGAACGCCCGGCGTACCTGGTACGCTGGTATGCGATGAGGATGAGATCATGGAAAAGCAGATCGTTTCCGGCGTCACGCTCGCCAAGGCCGAAGCCAAGATCACGCTGCGCGACGTGAAGGATCGACCAGGGGTCGCGGCCGCCGTTTTCGGCGCGCTGGCCGACGAATCCATCGTCGTCGACATGATCGTCCAGAATATTTCCGAGGACGGCTCGGTCACCGACATCACCTTCACCATACCGGACAGCGAATACGACAAATCGGTGCGTGCTCTCGAGGCGGCTAAGGCGTCCGGACAGGTCGACTACGACCGGATCACCGGGTCCAAGGGCGGCGCCAAGGTGTCGGTGGTCGGCGTGGGCATGCGCAACCATGCCGGTGTCGCGGCCAGCATGTTCAAGGCTTTGGCCGACAAGGGCATCAATATCCAGCTCATCACCACGTCCGAGATCAAGACTTCCGTGCTGATCGACGACGAATATGCCGAGCTTGCGGTTCGGGCCCTCCATACGTATTACGGGCTGGACAAGCCGGGCGCCTGACGCAGCATCCGCCCGGCCTCCAATGAGGAGGCGGTGCGGGGCCGCTAGAGGTGATGGCGACAGCGATGAGCGGTCCGCGTGTGCTGCTGCGGCAGTTGCGCGAAACCATGGCGGAGCCGCTGGCTTCGCAGGATCGCCTCGACAAGATCGCCAGTCTCATCGCCACCAACATGCACACCGATGTGTGCTCGTTCTATGTGCTGCGCGACGACAACGCGCTGGAACTGTTCGCCACCTACGGGCTCAAGCGCGAATCCGTCCACATGACCACATTGCGGCTCGGCGAGGGCCTCGTCGGCCTCATCGCGGCGCAGGCCGAGCCGCTTAACCTCGAGGATGCGCCGAACCACCCTGCCTTCGCCTACCGACCGGAGACGGGCGAGGATCCGTTCCGCGCCTTTCTGGGCGTGCCGGTGCTGCGGGCCGGCCAGACACTGGGCGTACTCGTCGTCCAGAACAAGGATCGGCGCATCTATGGTGAGGATGAAACCGAGGCCCTGCTGACCACGGCGACAATCCTCGCCGAGATGATCGCCACGTCCGAATTCGACACGCTGATCAAGCCCGGGCAGGACATTGATCTGCGCCGTCCGCGCACCTTCCAGGGGCAGTCGTTCACCGAGGGCATCGCCTTGGGCAAGGTGGTGCTGCACGATCCGCGCGTCGTGGTCACCAACTTCATCGCTGAGGACACGGCAGAGGAATCACGCCGGCTCGAAGCGGCGCTCGCCACGATGCGCGTGTCGATCGACGATATGCTGAGCCATGGCGACATGGGGGCAGGCACCGAGCATCGCGACATCCTCGAAACTTACCGCATGTTCGCGAACGATCGTGGCTGGGTAGACCGTCTCGAGGAAGCCATCGCCAATGGCCTCACCGCCGAAGCGGCGGTTGAGCGCGTGCAGAACGATACGCGCGCGCGCATGCTGCGCTCGACCGATCCCTATATCCGCGACCGGCTGCACGACTTCGACGATCTGGCGAACCGCCTGCTGCGCGTCCTCACCGGAGACGGCAGTGCCCCGACCCGGCGCGAGCTTCCCGAGAATGCCGTTCTGATCGCCCGCAATATGGGACCCGCCGAGCTGCTCGAATACGACCGCTCGCGGCTGCGCGCGATCGTGCTCGAAGAAGGTGGTGCCACCGCCCATGTCGCGATCGTCGCGCGTTCCCTCGGCATCGTTGCCGTCGGGCAGGCGCAGAACATCGTCTCCATCGCCGAGAATGGCGACGACATCATTGTGGACGGACCTTCCGGCACGGTGCATCTGCGGCCCACGCGCGAGCTCGAGCAGACCTATGTCGACAAGGTCCGCGTCACGGCACGCCGCCGCGCGCATTATCTCACGCTCAAGGACAGACCGTCGGTGACCCGCGATGGCGTCGCCATAACGCTGCTGCACAATTCGGGCCTCGTCGCCGACTTGCCGATGCTGCGCGACACCGGCGCCGAGGGCGTGGGCCTGTTCCGCACCGAGCTGCAGTTCATGATCGCTTCACGCCTGCCCAAGGTGCAGGAACAGGTAACGCTCTACCGCGAGGCGATCCGGCTCAGCGAGGGCAAACCCATCGTCTTCCGCCTGCTCGACGTCGGTGGCGACAAGGTCATTCCCTATCTGCGCGCCGCGGCCGAGGAGAATCCGGCCATGGGGTTCCGCTCGCTGCGTCTCGCGCTCGATCGCCCGGGTCTGCTGCGCACCCAGGTCCGCGCCTTGCTGACCGCGGCCGATGGCGGACCGATGAAGATACTGGTGCCCATGGTCACCGAGACATGGGAGTTCGTCGAAACCAAGCGCGTCATCCGCCTCGAGCTCGAACGCCTGATCCGCGCGGGGGGAACCCCGCCCTCCGAGCTCAAGATCGGCGCCATGATCGAGGTCCCCTCGCTGCTGTTCGAGCTCGACCA
>CAZASR010000088.1:0-11629 GCA_964487765.1 uncultured Devosia sp.
TCGAGGACACCGACCGCGAGCGCTCGACCGAGGGCGCGGTTCAGGCGATTTACGATGGGCTGACCTGGCTTGGACTCAACTGGGACGGCGAGCCGACGCTCCAGTTCGGGCGCGCCGCACGCCATGCCGAGATCGCCAAGGAGCTATTAGACCGCGGCCAGGCCTATTACTGCTACTGCTCTCCCGAAGAACTCGCGACCATGCGCGAGGAGGCCAAGGCCGCCGGTAAGCCGCCCCGCTACAACGGCATGTGGCGCGACCGCGACCCTTCCGACGCGCCCGAGGGCGTCGCGCCGGTGATCCGCATCAAGGCGCCGCTCAACGGCGAGATCGTCGTCGACGACCACGTGCAGGGCAAGGTCGTGTTCAGGACCGAGAATCTCGACGATTTCATCATTCTGCGCTCGGACGGGACGCCGACCTACATGCTCGCCGTCGTCGTCGACGACCATGACATGGGCGTCACCCACATCATCCGCGGCGATGATCACCTCACCAACGCGGCGCGCCAGATCATCATCTACCGGGGCATGGGCTGGGACGTGCCGGAGATGGCGCATATCCCGCTGATCCACGGCCCCGATGGCGCCAAACTCAGCAAGCGCCACGGTGCCCTCGGCGTTGGGGCCTACCGGCAGATGGGCTATCTGCCCGAGGCGATGATAAACTATCTCGCCCGCCTTGGCTGGTCGCATGGCGACGACGAGCTGTTCAGCGTCGATCAGATGGTCGAATGGTTCTCGCTTGACGGGCTCAACAAGGGCGCGGCGCGCTTCGATTTCGTCAAGCTCGAAAACGTCAACGGCCACTATATCCGCGAGGCCAAGCCTGACTATCTCTACCGCGTGATGGTCGAGACGGCGCGCGAAATCGGCCGCGAGGCCGACCACGAAGGGCTCTTGGCCAACAAGGACACCGTTCTGGCTGCCCTGCCCGAGTTGCAGCCGCGCGCCAAAACCGTGCTGGAGCTCATCGATCTGGCCCAGTTCATCTACGCCGTGCGCCCCATCGCCGTCGACCCGACAGCCGCCGCGCATGTCAGCGGCGACGCCGTTCCGCTGCTGGGCGCTGCCCACGAGGTTCTGCGGGGCCTTGACGACTGGTCCGTTCCCACCATCGATGCCGCGATACGCGGGCTCGCCGAAGCGCGCGGCCTCAAGCTCGGCAGGGTCGCGCAGCCGTTGCGCGTGGCGCTCACCGGCCGCACTGTCTCGCCCGGAATCTTCGAGGTCATGGTGCTGATCGGCAAGGAGGAAAGCCTCGCCCGCATTGGGGATCACACCGGCTGACCAGGACCTTTGGATAGGTCAGTGATGTTCACCCATCTGTTGCGCATCGGGGGTAAATCGGATACGCCATCGCGACTGCATTCCGCCACATTCCGGCCTCGCGACGCTAATCCGCTCCAGCGCCTCGGCCCCCAAGGAGAGCACCACATGTCAGACACGGTCGCGAAACTCACCATCGGCGACAAGACCTACGAATTCCCGGTCTTGTCGGGCTCCGCTGGCCCCGGCGTGATCGACATCCGATCGCTCTATTCGCAGACCGGCATGTTCACTTACGACCCCGGCTTCACATCGACCGCGGCTACCGACAGCACCATCACCTATATCGATGGCGACGCCGGCAAGCTCATGTATCGGGGCTATCCGATCGAGCAATTGGCGGAGAAATCGAACTTCCTTGAGGTGTGCTACCTACTGCTCTATGGCGACCTGCCGACTAAGGAGCAGATGGCCGATTTCGACCGGCGCGTAACCACCCACACGATGCTGCATGAGCAGATGCATCTGTTTTTCCGCGGCTTCCGCAGGGACGCCCATCCCATGGCCGTGGTCTGCGGCGTCGTGGGTGCCCTGGCGGCGTTCTATCACGACTCGACCGACATCACCGATCCGGTGCAGCGCGAGATCGCCTCGATCCGGCTGATCGCCAAGATGCCGACGATCGTCGCCATGGCCTACAAATACTCGGTCGGACAGCCCTTCGTTTATCCGCGCAACGACCTCGACTACGCCAGCAACTTCCTGCGCATGTGCTTCTCGGTGCCGGCCGAGGAGTACGAGGTCAACCCCATCGTCGCCCGCGCGATGGATCTGATCTTCACCCTCCATGCCGATCACGAGCAGAACGCGTCGACCTCGACCGTGCGCCTCGCCGGCTCGTCCGATGCCAACCCATTCGCCTGCATTGCGGCCGGGGTTGCGTGCCTGTGGGGGCCGGCGCATGGCGGCGCCAACGAGGCGGCTCTCAACATGCTCAAAGAGATCGGCACGCCCGACCGCATCCCCGAATTCATCGAAAAGGTGAAGGACAAGTCCTCGGGCATTCGCCTCATGGGCTTCGGCCATCGCGTCTACAAGAATTACGATCCGCGCGCCAAGGTGATGCAGGAGACCGCCAAGCAGGTGCTCGAAAGCCTGGGCGTGGAGAATAACCCGCTGCTGCAGGTCGCGCGCGAACTTGAAAAGATCGCCCTCACCGACGACTATTTCATCTCGCGCAAGCTCTATCCCAATGTCGATTTCTACTCGGGCATCATCCTCGAGGCGATCGGCTTCCCCACCTCGATGTTCACCGCCATCTTTGCACTCAGCCGCACCGTGGGCTGGATCGCGCAGTGGAAAGAAATGATCGCCGATCCGCAGAAAAAGATCGGTCGCCCGCGGCAGCTCTACCACGGCTCGGCCGGGCGCGATTACGTGCTGCTCGCCAACCGCTGAGGCAGGTTTGCCAGGACCCGGTCGGCCGCATCGACCAGGGGCGCTTCGGGCGCCCCCTTCTCCATGCCAGCCCGGATGCGCGCGAAGCCGGCGCGCTGCCGCTCGGCCTCGGCAGGGTCGTCGAGCAGCCGCTCGAGGGCCTCGATCAGTTCGGCGGCCTGCGACTGCGGGCCCAGTATTTCGGGCGCCAGATCGTTACCGAAAAGGATATTGGGCAGGCCGACAAAGCGCGGCTTGTGCTTGAGCCAGCGCTTGGTCTGGCCACGATCGCCGACATAGGTGATCGCCATCGGCACCCCCGAGAGCGCGAGCTCCAGCGTCACGGTGCCGCTTACCGCGGCCGCCACCAGCGACTCCGCCATTGCCTTGCGCTTTGCGTCGGCGCCCGTGGTGACGAAGACCGGCGTCTTCCACGTCGTGATCGCGCGCAGCACCTCTTCCTCGACGCCCTTGAGCGTCGGCAGTACGAACCCAGTGACGCGCGGGTGGTTGCCAAGCGCCGCCGCGACCTCGGCCATCAGCGGCAGGTGCCGGCGGAGTTCGCCCATCCGGCTGCCCGGGAGAAGCAGGACCGGGCCGCGCTCCGGCTCACTGGCGCGAAACGTCGTGTGCCCGAGTGCCGGATGACCGACATAGCTGGTGGTCGGCCCGCCGAGCTTGCGCATCACCGCCGGCTCGAACGGCAGCACGGCCAGCACTTCGTCGTAGAGTGGCTTCAGCGCCGGCGCGCGCTCGGGCTTCCAGGCCCAGACGCTCGGGGCGACATAGAGCACGATCCTGCCGGTATAGCCGGCCTTGCGCAACTGCGACGCGACGGTCTGGCTGAACACCTGCGAGTCGATCAGAACCACGATGTCCGGAGCCTGCCGCAGGATGGCGCGCGACGTCTGGCGCGCGCGCCATAGCAGGAGCGGCAGGCGCTTCAGCACATCGGTCAACCCCATGACCGCCAGGTCGCTCATTGCGTAGAGCGATTTGAGGCCCTCGCCCTCGAGCTCAGCCCCGCCGACGCCGCTGAGCGCCACGCGATGGTCCACGCGCAGCCGCTTGACCAGATCGGCGCCGATGCGGTCGCCCGACGGCTCGCCAGCCAGGATGAACAGCCGTATCGGGTCAGCCATGGCGGATCCCGACAACCGCAATCTGCCTCGCCGCCGCTTCGCGCTCAATGCCCGTCCGGTCGAGGACGAGGCTTTCTCCGGCCTCGACGACAATCGCGGCAACTCCCGCCGTCGCGCAGTTGATGACCGTGTCCGGTCCAATCGCCGGCAAGTCGGCGAATGCCGGCTGTTTCGGCTTGCGGGCCTTCGCCAGCACCAGCGGACCGTGCCGTTCCCCCACGAGGCCGGCCCTGCGCAGAGCCGCCACCCGCGCCAGCAGGTCGTCGGTCCCGCCTGCATCCTCGGCTGCGATCGGTCGTCCAGCGGAAACGACGATGGACTGCCCAAGATCGATCGCCCCGATGGCCTTGGCCGCTTTCACGGCGCCCGTGGCGACCGGGGTAAGGGCCGCGTCCAGCGGCGGCCCAGCGATGTGGCCCACTGGCGACAGCAGTTCCGGCGCCACCTCATGGGCGCCCACGAGCTGCCAGCCCTGCATCTTGCCGTAGAGCAGGATCATTCCTGCAATGCCGATATCGCCCAGCCCACCGGCAAGCTTTCCGGCGAGCCCGAAGGCCTCCGCTAGCGCGCGCCGCTGCGTGTCGGTGATGTGAACGCCGCCCGCGAGCACCACGCGCGACGGCCCGAACGTCTTTATCGCCGCCAGCAGCCCCGGCGCGTCGCTCAGCGATTGCCGAACTACCTCCGCCGCCCTGACATCCGGGCGGCCGGTGAGATCGATGATCTGGAGGGTATCCCCGCGCCTGTTGATCGCGTCGGCCAGGTGCGGGACGAGGGAGCCGCCGCCCGCGACGAGCGTCACCCGCCGCGCCATCACAGATCGTTGTGGCCGTTGCGGGGCAATGTCAGGGGCATCTCCTTGGCGTCGAGGATGAATTTCACGACGTCCTGGACGAGCTGATCCTTGGGAAAGATCGCCGCAGCATCCTCCACGCGCTCACGCAAAGTCCCCTCGCTCGCGAAGATCATGCGGTACGCGGTCCGCAGATTGTGGATCGCGTCGCGATCGAAGCCGCGCCGCTTGAGGCCGACGAGATTCAGTCCCGACAGCTCGGCCGGATTACCTACCGCCGTGCCGTAGGGGATCATGTGCTTTTCGACCTTGGAGAGGCCACCCACAAAGGCATGCGCGCCGATATGCACGAATTGCGTTGCGCCGGAATAGCCGCTCATCACGACATAGTCGTCGACCCGGCAGTGGCCGGCAAAGGTCACGTTGTTCGAGAATACCACATTGTTGCCGATGATGCAGTCGTGCCCGATATGGACGCCGATCATGATCCAGCAATTGTCGCCAATCCTGGTGACCATGCCGCCGCCGGCGGTGCCGGGGTTGATCGTCACATGCTCGCGGATAGTGGTGTTTTCGCCAATGGCGAGGGTCGACGGCTCGCCTGCATATTTGAGGTCCTGCGGCCGGTGGCCGATCGAGGCGAAGGGATAGATCTTGCAGCGCGCGCCGATGGTCGTGCGGCCGGCCACGACCACATGGGATAGCAGTTCAACCTCGTCGCCCAGCTTGGCGTCCGCGCCGACGAGGCAATAGGGGCCGATCTTGACGCCCTCACCGAGCGCCGCGCCATCCTCGATGATGGCGGTCGGGTGAATCGTGCCGGACATCACTCGCCTTCGACCATCACCATGGCGCCCACTTCGGCTTCGGCGATAAGGGTCGAGCCGACCATCGCCCGGGCTTCGTACCAGCCCATCGCGCTGCGGCGGCGGATCTTCTTGATGTGATATTCGATGACGTCGCCCGGCCGGGCGGGCCGGCGGAACTTGCACTTGTCGACCGTCACCATATAGACCACGTGCCGGCCCTTGGTCTGGTCGGCGGCAATGGCGATCGCGCCTGCCGTCTGCGCCATGCCTTCGATGATCAGAACTCCGGGGAATACGGGATTGCCCGGGAAATGCCCTTGAAAGATCGGTTCGTTAAACGACACGTTCTTGATGCCGATGGCGGACTCGTCACCGTCCACGCTGACGATCCGGTCGATCATCAGGAACGGGTAGCGGTGCGGCAGCAATTGCAGGATGCGGTCGATGTCGATCGACATCAAGTCCTTGCTCTCGCTCGGGCTCGGATCAGTTTTCGCGTCCACTCTTTTTCCCTTTGCTCATCTGCCGAAGCGCCGCCGTTTCGCGCCGCCATGCATGCACATCCTGGGCCGGCGATCCACCCACACGGCTCCCCGGCGGCAGGTCCTTGGTCACGAAGGCCAGGGCCAGGACAATCGAGCCCGTCCCGATCGTGAGGTGCCCTGACGTGGACGCCCGTCCCCCCATCATCACCGAATCCTCGATAACGGTCGAGCCCGCAAGCCCGACCATCCCCGCCAGCAGGCAATTGCGGCCGATCCGGCAATTGTGCCCGATCTGGACCAAATTATCGATCTTGGTGCCTTCGCCGATCACTGTATCGCCGAGTGCGCCGCGATCGATCGTGGTATTGGCGCCCACTTCCACCCGGTCCTGGACGATCACGCGGCCCAGTTGCGGGATTTTGCGGTTGGACCGGCCGTGATCAAGCCAGCCGAATCCTTCCGTGCCGATCCGCGCGCCCGGATGCAGCACCACCCCATTGCCCAGATGGGCGCATTCGATGCTGCAATTCGAGCCGATCGTCGCGTTGCGTCCTATGGTGACGCCGGCGCCGATCACCGTGTTGGGTCCGATCACCGAGCCACGTCCGATTTCCACGCCCGGCCCCAGCACGACGCCCGGCCCGATCCGAACATCGTTCTCGGTATAGGGCAGGGTGTCATAGGGGCCGAGCAGCGCCATGACCGTGTTGCGCGTACTGTGCGGATAAAGCTGCTCGAGCAGCCCGACGAACGCCATATGCGGGTCCTTCGCGACCACGCGAACCGCACCCGCCGGGACGTCGTCGGCCAGCGCGTCCGACACGATAACGGCGCTGGCGCCGGTCGAGCGGAGCGCCGGTCGATACTCCGCGTGAGCGGCGAGAGCGATGTGTCCCGGCCCGGCCAGATGCAGCTCCTCGACGCCCTCGATCATCGGCCCCTCCCCCTCGAGGTCGGCGGCAAGTTCGAGGGTTGCCAACAGACTGCCGAGCGTCCGCGCCCCGGCAAATTGATGGAAACGGGTATCGACCATGGCATCAGCAAAGCAAAGGGCCGCGGAGCTAGGCGCCGCGGCCCTCGAACTGTTTCACGCCCCTCCGATCAGAGCAAGGTCTGCAGCGTCAGCGCGAAGGACGGGCAGTAGAGGCCCGAGCAGAACGGCTGCGGCGCGAACGTATCGGTTGTGTTCCCGGTGAGCGGGAACGCCATGTCGCCACGCAGCGGCCCGAAGGGCGAATCCCAGATGATCGAGGCACCGGCCGAACTCTTGATCGGGCTGGCCAGCGACAGCGGATCGGCCGGGCCGGCGCCCTGCCCGCTGATGATCGCCGCATCGGCAAAGATCGCGCCGGACAGGCCATAGCTCTCGGGCAGCATCGGGATCGGGAAATCGACTTCGGCAGACGCACCGGCATAGGCCATGTAGCCGAGGATTTCCCCGCCGGTCGTCTTCGGGCCCATGCCGCGAGGCGCGAAGCCGCGCACCAGCGTGTTGCCGTAGGTGAAGCTCTCCAGAGAGCTCACGCCGGCGCCCGAGAAGTCGTTGATGATCCCGCCCTGCACCTTCACGCTCCCCACCAGACCGAGATCGGCGTTGAGCGGCATGAAGTAGCGCGCCTTGGCTTCGGTCTTCAGGAAGTTGTAGTCCCAGCCGACATAGCTCTGGGTGAGCGATGCCGTCAGGCCCTCGGTCGGCTTCTTCGGATCGTCGAGCCCGTCATAGTTGAGGCTGTAGCCGATCCACGCCTTGTCGAAGGTATCGCCGTCGGTGAACACCATCGAGTCTGCCGGGTTATTGTCGGCGATGACCGTACGGTCGAGGCCGGCGAACACCTGCGCCTGGACGTCGCGGGTCAGCGGCAGGCCGAAGCGCAACTGTCCGCCCGTCGACGTCTTGCCGTAGATGTTCGTCGTCGTCTCGTCGGTGATGCGATGATAGACGTCGATGCCCGCCGACATCTTGAGGCCCATGAAATAGGGCTCGGTGAACGAGAAGTCGAAGGACTTGCCGGCCTGGCTCGCGCCGATCGAGGCGCGCAGATACTGGCCGCGGCCAAGGAAGTTGCGCTCGGTCAGAGACAGTTCGCCGAGGATGCCCGACTGCGAGTCGAAGCCGGCCGTGATGCCGTAGTCGCCGGTCGAAGTCTCCTCCACCATGATGTTGAGCACCACCTTGTCGGACGCGCTGCCCTGCTCGACGCCGAAATTGACGCGCGAGAAGTAGCCGAGGGCCTCGATGTTCAGCTTGCCCTGCGTGACCAGCGCCCGGTTGAAGGGGTCGCCTTCGGCAAAGGGCAACTCGCGGCGGATGACGAAGTCGCGGGTTTTCTCGTTGCCGGTAATGTTGATGCGCTCGACATAGAGCCGCTGCCCCTCGTCGACCAGATAGGTCACGGCGAAGGTGCCGGCCACAGGGTCACGCTCGACGCGCGGACGCACATCGGCGAAGGGGTAGCCCAGATGCGTGGCCTCGACGGCCATATCCTGCGCCGTGCGAGCGACTTCGGCGGCCGAGAACCGCGTACCCTCGCGTGTCCGGATCGTGCTGGTCAGGCGGTTTGCGTCGAGCCCTGCGATCGAGGTCTCGACCCCGATGGCGCCGAACGAGATCGGGTTCCCCTCGACGATCGTGATCGAGATGAAATAGCCCTGCCGCTGTGCGTCATATTCGGCCACCGCCGAGGTCACCTGCGCGTCCGGGAAGCCGTGATTGGCGTAGTACTGGCGGATCAACTCGCGGTCGACGTCGAGCTGCTCCTGCGTGTAGTTGTCGTCCTTGAGCAGCCAGCTCAGCCAACTCGTCTCCTTGGTCCGCATGACGGACTTGAGCTGCCAGGCGCTGACATTGTTGTTGCCGGTAAAATTGATCGCGGCGATGCCGGCACGTGTGCCTTCCTCGATCTGGAACACAACGCGCACACGGCTGTCGGCCACGGGTTCGAGTCGGTAGCTGACCTGCACGGCCGAGAAGCCGACGTCCCTGTACGCGTTGGTGATCGAGATGACGTCACGGGTCAGCCCGGCCTCGTCGGCCGTACCGCGATTGACTGTATCGATCATGGCCACGAGGTTGGCGTCGGTAAAGCGGACATTGCCCTCGAACAGCACCGAAGCGACGAGTGGCGCGTTCTGGGCCTGGGCAGTGGCGACCCCGAGTAACGATCCGCCTGCCCCCGCAAGCGGCGCCAAGAACATCAGCGCGAGCGCCAACAGAGCACTCCGCACGAGCTTGGTGGGATCGATCATGATTCTATTTGCCTCTCAGACGAAAGGCTGGGGAATCGCCATGCACAGCACCCCCAGCTAACTCCACCCGGAAGCATTTACCCGTTTTTTAACCAAGGGCAAGCTGCAACGGCCCGTTTCGTTAGCGAATGCTTGGCTCCCGTGCATTCATGCAACACCCTGAAAACCAAGGTTAACAAAGACTTATGACAGGCGGGGTCAGCCCATCAGGCCGCTGAATAGCCGCGGCAGGGTATGCGGAATGGTATTGGTGACGAGCACCAGGATGAACAGGCTCATGATCGCGGCGAAACCGACCCGGAAACCGATTTCCTGAATCCGGGGGCTGAGCGGCCTGCCGCGGATGGCCTCAGCGATGTAGAAGGCCAGGTGCCCACCATCGAGCATAGGCACCGGCAGCAGATTGAACAGGCCGATGCTGAGCGACACCGTGGCCATGAAGAAGACGAGCGCCGTGGGGCCGAGCGAGGCAATCTCGCCCGACGCCTTGGCGATCTCCACGGGACCGCCGAGATTGCGGAAGTCCCGCCGCTCGGTGAACAGATCGCCGATGAATTCGGCCGTCCGCACAACGATCAGGTTCATGTCCTCGAGCGTCATGCTGACTGCTTCGGCGGGTCCGGGTCGGTAGAACTGCACGTCACCCTCTTCGACGGTGCGGCTCACCCCGACACGGCCGACCCGGTGCGTATTGCCGAATCTGTCGGTCGTTTCAACGATCTCGGGCGTAAGGACGAAATCCAGTACGCTGCCGCCGCGGTCGACCACCACGGTCACCGGGCGACCCGGGGAGGTCGCAACCAGCCGCTGGAAATCGTCGAAACCGCGCACCGTGAAGCCGTCGACCGAAGTAACACGGTCGCCCGGAAGGAGCCCCGCTTCGGCGGCCGGGCCGTCGGGCAGTACCTCGCCGATCACCGGGGTGATCGAGTAGCGGCCATAGCCGATCAGCAGCGCGTAGAGGACGAGGAAGGTGAACAGCACGTTTGCGAGCGGCCCTGCCACCACTACCGCCATGCGCTGCCAGACAGTCTTGTTGACAAACATCCGCCGCCGCTCCTCGGGGGGCAGCAGCGCCTCGGCCTCGGGATCCGGCATGCTCGCGGCATTGAGGTCCCCCACGAAACGCACATAGCCGCCCAGCGGAATCGCCGAGATACGCCAGCGCGTGCCGTGCCTGTCGTTGAACCCACACAATTCCTTGCCGAAACCGATCGAGAAGGTCTGAATCGCAATCCCGTTCCAGCGGGCGACAAGATAGTGGCCCATTTCGTGCACGAACACGATGACCGTCAGCACCAAGACGAAGGCAGGAATGGCGTAAAGGATCGGCAGGCTGAGGAAGGACAGTTTGGGACGCTCCTGAGTAGGCCGGGACTCTAGGTGGAGATTGCGTTCACAGTTGGACTTGGCGTCGGCGGCGCCAAGGGGTCATTGCGTCACCAGTAGAGAAAGCCGACCGGCACATTGCCGAGGCCGGAATGCAGCATGCCGATGGCGACCAGCAGGATCAGACCGAAGGTCACGCTATCGAGCCGGTCCATGAAGCCGCCGTGACCGGGGATGATGTCGCCCGAATCCTTGATGCGGAACAGCCGCTTGATGGCGCTCTCGAGCAGGTCGCCCACCTGCCCCACAATGCCGATCACCGCCGAGAACAGGAGGCCCAGCCACCAGGGCGAGGGCGTGAACATCATCCAGTAGATGGTTCCGGTTATGGTGCCGATCACCCAGCCGCCGATGGCGCCGGAGATCGTCTTCGCCGGTGAAATCATGGGCGCGAGCTTCGGGCCGCCGATCACCCGTCCGGCGAAATAGGCGCCGGTGTCGTTCGAGGCGATTACGATACCTAGGTACCAGCCGGCAATGATCCCCGCCGGCACCGTGCCGCGCAATTCCTGCGCCGCGATCAGCACGATGGCGAAGAAGATGATGCCGCCCACGCGCCAGACGATCACCGGCCGGTCGCCGAAGAACGAGAGCACCACGGCCACGGCGGCGACGCTGAAGGTGCCGACCGGCCCGAACGCCGGATAGGCCAGCGCCGCGATGGCTAGGAGCCCGCCCAGCACTATTCCCAGCGACGCGATCGGCTTCAGCGTCACCATCTGCTCCCATTCGCGATAGGTGATCGCGAACACGATTGCAGCGAGCGCCGCCCACACATAGCCGCCGAAATGGAGGCCCGTGGCGATGACGATGACGATGACGATGGCTGAAGCGACACGCGGCCCGAGATCGGCCCAGGAAACGGAACGGGGCGGAGCATCGCCTGACGGACCGGAGGCTGTCACCTTATCTGCGCCTCGATCCCGCCATAGCGGCGATCGCGGCTCGAATAGTCCTCGAGCACCCGGAGGAAGGTCGCCTCGTTGAAGTCCGGCCAGTTCTCCTCGACGAACACCAGTTCGGAATAGGCACTCTGCCACAGCAGGAAGTTCGAGATGCG
>CAZASR010000089.1:0-11390 GCA_964487765.1 uncultured Devosia sp.
GGCGGCGGCGCCATCGAGACCGAAGTCATCTATGGCGGCAAGCTCAGCGACAGGAAGGGCGTGTCGCTCCCAGACACGCTTCTGCCGGTCGGCGCCCTCACTGAAAAGGACCACGCCGACCTCCTCGCCGCCCTCGCCTGCGAGGCCGACTGGATCGCGCTCAGCTTCGTGCAGCGTCCCGAGGACATCATCGATGTGCGTAAGATCATTCAAGGCCGCGCCGGCGTCATGTCCAAGATCGAAAAGCCCCAGGCGGTCGAGCGCCTCGAGGAAATCATCAAACTGTGCGACGCCTTCATGATTGCCCGCGGCGACCTCGGCGTGGAAATGCCCATCGAGCAGGTACCGGGGCTGCAAAAGCGCATGATCCGCATCGCCCGCCGCTTCGGCAAGCCGGTGGTGGTTGCGACGCAGATGCTGGAAAGCATGATCACCTCGCCCGTTCCGACCCGCGCCGAAGTCTCCGACGTTTCGATCGCCGTATTCGAAGGCGCCGACGCCATCATGCTGAGCGCCGAGTCCGCCTCCGGCCAGTATCCGGTCGAGGCCGTGGCGATGATGAACAAGGTCGCCATGGCCGTCGAAAGCGACGTCAACTATCGTGGCATCATCCGCGCCCAGGCCGCCGAGCCCGAAGCAACCGCCGCCGACGCCATCTCAGCCGCCACCCGTCAGGTGGCCGAGACGCTCGATCTCGCCGCCATCGTTACTTACACCTCCAGCGGCTCTACTGCCATTCGTGCCGCTCGCGAGCGGCCCAGCAAGCCTATCCTGGCGCTCAGCCCCAACCCGCGCACGGTGCGTCGCCTTTCCGTGGTCTGGGGCGTCCACTGCGTCTATTCCGAAGACGCGGTGAACCTCGACGACATGGTCGACCGCGCCTGCATCATCGCCTACCAGGAGGGCCTCGCCCGTCCCGGCGATCGCATCGCCATTACCGCAGGCATCCCGCTGGGCACCCCCGGCGCCACCAACATGCTCCGCATTGCATTCGTCCGCCAGGACGGCGCCGGCAGCAGCTGAGCGACCCACTCGCAGTCAGCACGTTCACCCTGCCCCGACCGCGGAGGAGGGCCGGGATGGGGGAGAGCCGCTTGCGCTGTCCCGTGGAACGCGAGCACAGAGGACCTCACGCCCACCGCCTCACCCGCCGCGCATATTCGTCAAACCCGGCGAACCGCTGTCGCAGCATCGCCTCCTCGCGCGGCACGACGATCCGGTCGAGCGCAACCCCGACTAGCGGCACGGCGACGATCCCCCAGTCGAGACTGAACGCCACCACCGTGCCGGCGAGCACCAGAAGCAGCCCGACATAAAACGGATTGCGTGAAAACCCGAAGACACCGGTAGTGACAAGGACCGAAGCCTCCCTTCCGGCGCGCGTCGTTGTCCCGGCCCCCGCCAGTTCCCTCGCCGCCGTAATCTCGAGCGCGAACCCGGCGACCGCAACGGCAACCCCCGCCCAGGTCGAAATACCGGTAATGGATGCAACCGGCAGGATGTTGAGCGGCACAACCCGTTCGAGCAGCAGCGCAAGCCCGATGGCGAGCGCGGCAAAGGCATCGGGCGGCCACCTGTCAACTCTCGTCATCGGCGTCTCCCGCACCCCTTCAACATGAACGCCAGAGAAAAGACCATTCAGCGGCCATTCAAAGCCCGCGGCTCAGCATCGCTGCATTGATCATTCCTGAGGAGGAAAAAATGAGCCGTTCCAAAGCCAAGCTCGCGTTACGCGTCATCCAGGCTTCCGCACTCTCGCTTGTCATCGGTCTGGGTCTCGCCTCGAGCGCCCAGGCTGTCAACGCGCCGATCACCTGCGCCATCCAGACCAACAGCGGCAACTATCTCACCGCCGTCGGTGGCGGCGGCCGCACCACCGACGTCCTCCACACGGACGCGACCCGCGCCCTGAGCTGGGAAAAGTTCGTCCTTGTCGATATCGGTGAAGGCAATTCACAATATGGCATCCGCACCAAGACCGGCCACTACCTCACCGCCGTCAGCGGCGGCGGCCGCACCACCGATGTCTTCCACACCGATGCAACCTGGTTGCGAGACTGGGAAAAGATCACGCTCCAGTCGCTGGGCGGCGGCGTCTATGCCCTGAAGACGATCTCGGGCAACTACATCACGGCCGTAGGCGGTGGTGGCCGCACCACGGACGTCCTCCACACCGATGCGACACGCGTCGGCGCCTGGGAGAAGTTCCGTCTCCACTGCTGAGCGCCGCGAAAACGAAAAGTGGCCGCTCTGCAGCGGCCACTTCGCTTGTTGGATAGAATTCCGCTCTACTGCGCCTGTTCTGCATCCAGCGTCCGCAGGAATGCCTCGATGTCAGCGAGCTGCCGCTCGGTCAGGTTCAGCGGCTTGAGCTCGCTCTTGCCGAAGCTCGCCGTCGGCGCCGTGTTGTAGTGCTTGAGGACCTCTCCGAGATCGGCGAACTGACCCGTATGCATATAGGGCGCGCGTGTCGCCACGCCGCGCAGCGACGGCGAGCGGAAGCCACCCACGAGATCGGGACTATCCATCTCCATGAACTTGATCTCGGAGCAGGCCGAAGGCTTGGCGTCGCTATAGGGCCCGAGGCAGTTGAACGGATCCTCCTTCAGCCCCGCTACCACCGCGCTCCGCCCCGCGTCCTTGTCCGGATCGGCGCCCGGCAGCCCGAGATTGTGGAATGCATTGTCGGTGAGCAGCGGCCCGTTGTGGCAACTCACGCAATTGCCCTGTCCGATGAACAGCTTGAGTCCGGCACGCTCGCTCTCGCTGAAGAGACTTTCGGCCTGCGCCGTGTCGCCATCGCTGAGCGCATCGGCGAAGGCATCGAACCGCGTCGCCTCGGGCGTGACCGTGCGCTCGAACGCCGCGATCGCCTTGCCGATATTGGCGTAGGCGCCGTTGAGCTGCTGCTGCCGTTCCGGCGCGATCCCGTCCCACGTTGCCGCCAGCGTCGCGTCGTCACCGGGCATGGCGTGCTCGGGCAGTCCCACGAGATCGGGGATCGCCCCGAACAGCGCCTCGTATTCCGTGTTGTAGGCCTGTGCCACAAGCCGCACCACCATCGTGCGGTCGGCGCCATGCTCAAGCGGATTCTCCAGCGGTCCCAGCGCCTGCGACCACTGGCTGTCCTTGCGGCCATCCCAGAACAGGAACGGGAAGTAAGCCGTGCCCCCGATCGGCATCGTCCGCCGGTTGCCCTTGCCCATCCCCCGTCCCACCGGCAGGTCATCCTGGAACTGCCGGCCCGGCTTGTGGCACGAGGCACACGAGATCTCGCCATTTGCGCTCAGCCTCGTGTCGAAGAACAGCAACTTGCCCAACGCCGCGGCAGCCGGATCGTCCGACACGCGGTTCGACGGATCGGGCTTGAGCGGCGCAAGGCTTGCAAGCGACAGCGAGCGGATGGTCTTGAGCTCTTCGGCCGACCATTCGGGCGCGAACAGGCCGAGCCCAACCCCCGCCACCGCGGCGATCACGGCAAAACCGCCCAGAGCGAGAAGCAGGCGGCGCATCTTCACAGCACCAGGTTGAACGTCGCGGTATCGGAACCCTCCGCACCGTCGATCGACACCGTCAGCGTCCACCAGCCATCCATGTTGAACTTCATGCCTTCGATGAGGTGGCTGCCATCGCCCAGGTCGGTCGTGACCTCAGGCTTGGTCGGCAGTCCATGGCCGTGCTGCGGCATGCCGCCGTCGATGGCGATCTCGGCCGTGTCGACAGGCTCGCCGTCGGGCGTCGTCACGGTGACAGTCCAGGTATGGATGGCGCCGACCGGCACCGGCGACTGGTCCGCGGCGAGCGAGGCAACATAGAGCCCGTTGTCGGTGGTCTTGCTCAGCGCCAGGTCGAGATCGGCAGGCGGCGGCGCCATCATGCGGGCAGCCAACGTGCCCCCCATCACGGCGACAACGGCCAGCGGAACGGCCCAGAACAGATGGCGGCGCGAGAACTTGTACATGGCGAAGGCTCCTTGGTTGCGAGTGACGCGGGCGCTTCTGCACCTTCCCATCATGGGAAGGTCAAGCGCATGCGGCTCTCTAAACCCGCTTCGCCGATGCAACTTGAATGAAAGGGCTACGCCGTCATCGGCCGCGTCGCGGCCGGTGCGTCCTGGCGGATCGCGGTCGGTGCAAAACCGTACATGCGGCGCATCGTGCGACTCAGATGCGCGGAATCGGCGAAGTTCGTGGCATGCGCGGCCGCCGTCCACGATCCGCTGCCATAGCCGAGCTCGATGGCCCGTTGCATCCGCGTCCACAGCACATAAGCCCGCAGCGAAATCCCCGTCTCCGCGACGAACAGATGCCGGAACCGCCCCGGCGACAGCCCCACATGCTGCGCCACCTCGCTCAGGCTCAGCAGCTCATCGAGATGCTCGCCGATGAACTGCGTCGCACGCGCTATTCGGGGATCGACAGCTCCGGCCGCTTGCCGTCCTGATAGCGCATGCAGCGCATCGAGCGCGATCGCCTCGAGGTCCTCGTCCTCCGCCCCGGCATCGTAACCCTCGCGCAAAGACTTGGCGTGGGGATCGATCTCGGCCCATGGCAGCCCCGCGATCCGCTCCCGTCCAAACCGCTCGAGCAGCCCCCGGCCCAGCGCCGACTCGGGTTCGCAGAACAGATGCGCCACCATCATCCCCGGCGCCTGGTAGCTGTGCGGCTTGTCCGGCGGAATGAGCGCGGCCCGGTATGACGTCCACGGCGTAGTCATGTCCATGCGGAACTGCGGGCTCGAGGACAGTCCGACGCAGACCTGGATGGCGTGATGCGCATGAAGCTCGCTCGGCGCCAGCGACCGTCCGATCCACAGGCTCCCGCCCGACCAGAAGATGATCCTGCCGATCCCCGCAATCTGCATGCCGTACCTTGGCACGAACCCGGCGCTCTGTGGAGGCCCCGCGACGCGCGAAAGCGTTCCGCACGCCCCCGCTGACCATCGCAGCCCTTTCGTTCAAGTCGGCCCCGTCGGCCCGTCCTATATCGCCGCCATTCGAACCCAGGGAGACCCCAGAAATGTTCACCGCCCGCCTAATCGACAGCTTCAACACCTATCGCCGCCAGCGCCGCATGGTCCGCGAACTCTCCGGCCTCAGCGACCATCAGCTCAAGGATATCGGCGTCACGCGCCACGACCTCTTCGCGCCCGCCCGCACCCGCTGACCTCTCGCACCAAGGACACCGTCATGACCAGCAAACACATCGCGCCTCGTCTCTCCTTCGCCCTCCCCGCCACGCTGCTGCTCGCGGGCCAGGCCCTCTACATCGTCGTCACCCAGCTCCATGCCGGTGGCGAGGCTAATGACCACCATCACATCTTTGCCGAATACGCCGAGAACGGGATCTGGACCGCGGTCCATATCGGTCAGTTCGCCGGCATGGCGCTGATGCTGGCCGGCCTGCTCGCCCTGTGCATCGTGCTGGAAACCCAGAACGCCGCCGCACGCTGGCTCGGCCGCTTCGGCGCCGGTGCTGCCATCGCAACGCTCGCCCTCTACTGCGCACTCCAGGCCGTCGATGGCGTTGCGCTCAGGCACGCCGTCATGGCCTGGGCCAACGCGCCCGAAGCCGAAAAGGCCGCGCGCTTCGCCTCCGCCGAGTCGATCCGCTGGCTCGAATGGGGCATGCGCAGCTATGTCGATTTCGCCATGGGCATCACGCTCGCCTTGACCGCCGCTGCCGCCCTGTGCACCCGCGTCGTGCCACGCCTGCTGAGCGTGTTCATGGCACTCTCTGGCGCCGCCTATCTCGTCCAGGGCTGGGTCGCCGGCACCGACGGGTTCACTGCCGCGCAATCGATCGCCATCGTTGCCGCCTGGGCGCTGTGCCTTGTCTGGATGACCTGGCTCGCCGCCACCGCTCCGCGCGCCGCGGCCGGCCCCGCATCCCTCGCCGTGGCCCGACCCGCGATCTGACTCAACCATGCCGCCTTTCGCATAGTCCCCGGCTCACCCCGGGGACTTCTGCTTTGTGAGGTCTCAAACCGCGCCCTTTCCGAGTATGGGAGCCTAGTCCTGCGTTCCCTCCTAGCATTCCAGTCCGCTGTCATGCGGTCGCCGTAAAATACCCATCCAGCCCATTGCGACAGGCCCGTCACAGCGTCAAATTCCGGCCACTTCGAGCCGGCTCTCCCCTCCCGAGCGCCGGTCGCAATGGAGAAAAAACAATGAACATCTTCAAGTCCGTCCTCGTCGCGGGCGCCATCGGCCTTGCCCTCGCAACGCCCGCCTTCGCCCAATCCGCGCTCGACCAGATCAAGTCCAACGGCGCGCTGCGCGTCGGAACCGAGGGCACCTATGCCCCCTTCACCTTCCACGATGCGTCCGGCGCCCTTGTCGGTTTCGACGTCGAGATCGCCCAGGAGATCGCCAAGCGCATCGGCGTCGAGGCCCACTTCGTCGAAGGGCCATGGGACGGCCTCATTGCCGGCATCGACGCCAATCGCTACGACGTCGTCGTCAATCAGGTCGGCATCACCGACGAGCGCAAGGCGAAATACGATTTCTCCGAGCCCTACATCGCCTCCAAGGCGGCGCTCATCGTCCGGGGTGACAACGCCACCATCACCTCCTTCGCCGACCTCGCCGGCAAGAAAGCGGCCCAGACCCTCACCAGCAATTTCGGCAAGCTGGCCGAGGAGAACGGCGCCGAACTCGTCGGCACCGATGGCTTCGATCAGTCGATCGCCCTGGTGCTGCAGGGTCGCGCCGATGCAACCATCAACGACAGCCTGTCCTTCTACGATTTCAAGAAGCAGCAGCCCGCTGCCGACGTGAAGATCGCCGCCACCCAGGAAGACGCCGATTACTCCGGCGTACTCCTCGCCAAGGGCCAGCCGGAGCTGCTTGAGGCGATCAACGCCGCGCTTGACGAGATCAAGTCCGACGGTACCTACGCCGCCCTGTCCGAGAAGTATTTCGGCGCCGACGTCTCCGAGTAGTCAGCCGGCCATCGCCTGCTAGTATGAGCGGCCGCCTCGCGGGGCGGCCGTTTTGCCGTTTCCTGGAGTTTTGATGCCGCACTGGCTCTCCTTGATGATCGAGTCGCTGCCCGCCTTGGCCTGGGCCTGCGTGCAGTTCACCGTGCCGCTGACGATCCTCAGTTTCGCCTTCGGCCTCGCCCTCGGCTTCATCGTCGCCCTCATTCGCCTGTTCGCCCCCGCCCCCTTCGGCCTCGTCGTCCGCTTCTATGTCTGGATCATTCGCGGCACGCCGCTACTGGTGCAGCTCTTTCTCATCTTCTACGGCCTGCCGAGCCTCGGCATCGTTCTCGACGCCTTCCCCGCCGCGCTCATCGGCTTCACGCTCAATATCGGCGCCTACACGTCCGAGGTCATCCGCGCGGTATTGTCGTCCGTACCCAAGGGGCAGTGGGAAGCCTCCTACTCCATCGGCATGACCTGGGTGCAGGCGATGCGCCGCATCATCCTGCCCCAGGCCGGCCGCATCGCCGTGCCGCCGCTCTCCAACACCTTCATTTCACTGGTCAAGGATACCTCGCTGGCGGCCGCCATCACCGTTCCCGAGCTCTTTCGCGCCGGCCAGCGTATCGTCGCCACGACCTACGAGCCGCTGATCCTCTATGTCGAAGTGGCGCTGATCTATCTGGTCGTGAGCTCGGTCCTTTCGGCCTTGCAGGTGCGGCTTGAAAAGCGCCTCTCCCGCTATGGCGGGTACCTCGAGGCGGCCTCGTGATCGCGCTCGAGGCCATCCACAAGAGTTTCGTCGATCTCGAAGTCCTCAAGGGCGTATCGATCACCGTGCCCGAGCGCAGCGTCACGGCACTCATCGGTCCGTCGGGCAGCGGCAAGAGCACCCTGCTGCGCTGCGTCAACCTGCTCGAAGTGCCGCAATCGGGTAAGCTCGCCCTCGGCGATGCCGTGCTCACCTTTTCACCCGGCACGCGGCCGAGTCGCGCCGAAATTCTCGCCACCCGCCGCCGTACCGGAATGGTGTTTCAGAACTTCCAGCTCTTTCCCCATCTGACAGTGGTCGAAAACGTCATGGAGAGCCTCGTCACGGTCCTGCGCTGGGACCGTCGGCAGGCCCGCCGCCACGCGACCGAACTGCTCGAAAAGGTCGGCATGCTGCCCAAGGCCGAAGCCTGGCCCGCCACACTTTCCGGGGGACAGCAGCAGCGCGTCGCCATCGCCCGTGCCCTCGCCCCATCGCCGCAGGTTCTGCTCTGCGACGAGCCGACTTCCGCGCTCGATCCCGAACTCGCCGGCGAAGTGGTCGACGTTCTTGCCCGGCTCGCGCGCGAGGGCACCACCATGCTCATGGCGACGCACGATCTTCGCCTTGCCTCCAACATCGCGAACAACGTTGTGTTCCTCGACAAGGGCGAGATTGTCGAAGCCGGCCCCGCCAGCGAAGTCTTCGGCGCGCCGCAGCGCGAGCGGACCAAGCGCTTTGTTGCAAGCCTCGGCGCCTGATACTGGCTCGATCATGCCTCATCCCTTGCTCGACTTTCTGCAAGCCGCCGCTCACGACAGCTTCCCGCCGGTCGATGGCGGCGTCACCGTGCTGCCGCCGCTCGACCGTGGCTGGGAGTGCTCCGTGGCCTTCACCGGCCACGCCGTCATCGCTACGTCGAAGCCGGCCGCCGAGGTCAGGGCACGCGCCGATGGCTTCGGCGGCTCGATGTCGCCCGATGTACTGCGCTACCTCGCCGGCCCCACGGGCTTCGTCGGCGTCATCGATGTGATGCTGGTCGCCCGCGGTACCGGCGCGAGCGGCGCGACCCTCTCTGTCCGCACCGATGCCGATGACCACCACCGCGTCCGCTATGCCCGCGACATGCGCGAGAACGTCACCGTCTATGGCGACGAGCGCGGCCTCATTACGCTCGCCGACGGTCTGGGTGGCCGCCGCGAAATCAGTGTCGAGGCCGCCGAACCCAATCGCGGCTGGGGCCGCGCCCTCATCGCCGAAGGACTGCGCCTCGTGCCGGAGGGAGAGCTGCTCTTCGCCGCCGTCTCTCCAGGTAACGCCCGCTCGCTCCGCGCCTTCCTCGGCCTCGGCTTCGTCCCCATCGGCAGCGAGGTCCTGATCCGCCGGGCCTGAATGGAAAGGGCGGCCTGTCGGCCGCCCTCACGCATTAGAAAATCCGGATCGGCCCCAGATCGAGCTGGAGCTCGACCTGGCAGTTGCCGGGCTTGCCGGTCGTGCCACGCCGGCACACGCACTGCCCACGATTGTTGAGCACGCTGTCGTCCGGGCAGCTCACCCTCTCGGGCTCCTCCGGCTTCACCGGCTCGGGCCGCCGGCAATTGCCGGGCTCACCGACTGTGCCGCGCTTGCACACGCATTGGCCGCGGTTGTTGAGCACGCTGTCGTCCGGGCAGATCTGGATCACCACGATCGGCCGGCACTGGCCCGGCTCGCCTTCGGTGCCCCGCTTGCAGACGCACTCACCGCGATTGTTGAGCACGCTGTCGCGCGGGCACACCGGCTCCACCACGATCGGACGGCACTGGCCCGGCTCGCCTTCCGTGCCGCGGCCGCATACGCACTGCCCCGCGGCGTTGAGGTGGCTGTCATCCGGGCAGATCGGCTCTACCACGATCGGACGGCACGCACCCGGCTTGCCCTCTGTCCCGCGGTCGCACACGCACTGGCCCGCGGAATTCAGGTGGCTGTCGTCCGGGCAGGCCGGCGTGATGTCCTCCGGCTGGCACTGCCCGGGCCGTCCCGTCGTCCCCGCATCGCACACGCACTGGCCGGCGTTGTTGATGTGGCTGTCGTCGGGGCAGATCGGCTTGGGCGGCGCGCACTGCCGACCGTTCCACACTTCGCCCGCCGGGCAGCATCCGCCATCCGGCATCACCTGGTTGATCGGGCATTGCGGTGGCGGCGGCTCGTCCCGGCACGCACTGGCCGGCAGCTTGGCGGCCGCCGAGGCGGTGTACTGCACGCCTTCGTCGGAATGCAGCACCTCGGCCGAGATCGCGGCGTTGACCGTGTTGACGACCTCGCACTTCGCCTCCCTGGCCACATCCTCGGGGATATGGATGGTAACCAGCATCGTCGTATAGGTACCGACCGGCAGCTCCTTGTATGGCGACGAGCAGTGGAGGTCGTTGCCGGTCGTCGGCGCGCATGGCCAGGTGCTCGACACATAGCGCGCGCCGTCGGGCAAATCCTCATCGAGCTCGACCGTCCCATGATAGGGATCCGGCCCCGTCGAGATCACCTTGATGCGGAACGTCGCATCGTAGCCGTCGCCGGATTCGACCGTCTTGGTCGCCTCCTTCTCGAGCGCGATGCTGGGCGGGTCGCAATAGACATAGACCGGTCCCGGCCCCAGATTGATGAAGAGCTGCGGCACCTTCTGCTGCGCCTGCGACACGTGGCCCGGATCGGCGTTGAGCGGATTGGTGATCCACACCGTGTTGAGCACATTGCAGTCGGCTAGCGTCACGCCGTTGGGATCGACATGCGTCGTCGCCTGCACGGACCAGGTGGCACCCGCATTGAGCGGCGCGGGCCGCGTGCAGGTCCAGTGTCCGCCCGTCGGCACGCAGGCCGGCGTATCGAACGTGGTCGGCTTGCTGTTGAAGTCCTTGAACACGATCGGTCCGGGCTGCGGGGCGCCGCCCACATTGGTGACCGTGATGTCGAACTCGCACAGCCAGTCCGGGCTCGACGGGTCGGGCGCGCAACCCTCCGCTGTCTTGACGATGTTGAGCACCGGCAGCCCCGCACAGGCAGGATTGGGGATCGCTTGCGACGCGGTCGCCGAGTCGTTCCCGGAGGGATTCGACGCGGAGCCCGGGCTCGGATCGACGATGGTCAGCGTATTGTTCGCCGAACAGACCGTCGGACCGCCATTGTAGCCCGTGTAGAACGTCAGGCTGTGAGGAACGCCCGGCGCAAGGAACACCGGTCCGACGGGACTGCACTCCACATTTGTCGGCGTGCCCGTGCAGATCGGCGTCACCGACGGCAGCGTGTTCACCACCGCACCGGTCGACGTGTCCTTGAAGCTCAGCGGCCCGAAATACGGGTCTGAGCCGACATTGGTGATGGTGAGCTTCCACTCGCACAGCCACGCCCCGAAGAACGGGCCGCAGCCCAGCCCCTGCTTCTTGGCCTCGATGTCCGTGTCAGGGCTCGGTCCAAGGCAGGCAGGGTCGGGGATGGTTGCCGTGGCATCATCGAAGTCGTTGCCGGCGAGGATATTGCTCGGCCCGTCCAGCGGCGACGCGATATTGGCACGATTCTCGAGCGTGCAAAGCGGCGCGCCCGGTCCCTTGGGCACATGCGCCGTCACGAGGAAGCCGGAGGTCCAGCCCGGCGGCACGTTGACCGGCGCCGCCACGATATCGCAGGTGAGCACCGGCCCGGCCTGTGTGCAGGCCCACGGCCCGATCACCGTCGCCGGCGC
>CAZASR010000090.1:0-11356 GCA_964487765.1 uncultured Devosia sp.
TCGCCGACCTTCACCAGCCATTTGGAGAGTTTCCCCTCCTCCATGGTCGGCGACAGCGCGGGCATCAGAATGTTGGGCATGTGACGGTTTCCCTGAAGCTTAACTCAGCGCCTGCGCGACGAGCGGCACGCCGGCGGCGCTCAAAATCACGATGACGATGAAAACGATGAAGGCGCGCCGATAGGTCCGCATCGGCTGCTCAGCGGCGGGCCCGACGGTCGCGCGAATCCTGTCGAACTGCCACCAGCCGAGCTGACCGTAAACTCTGATCTTTTCGCCTTTGGGGGCGAGGCTGACGATCTGGATTGCCGAGATGATCGCAAGTGTCCATGCCCCGATCACGAGCAAACCGGCCGCGCCAATGAGAATCGAGAGCAGAGTCATCTCCTATGCCGCGTACACGTCGGTCCACAGCTCGTCGGCCGAGGGCTCGGCATCGCTTGTCGCGAAGTCCGCGGCCTCGGTGATGATCGCCCGGACCTCGGTTTCGATCTGCTTGAGCGACTCCTCAGTGCCGTAGCGTTTTTCCAGAATGCGGTTCTTTACCTGTTCGATCGGGTCGCGCTCGGCCCGCATCGTGGTCACTTCGTCCTTGCTGCGGTACTTGGCCGGATCGGACATGGAATGCCCGCGGTAGCGATAGGTCATCATCTCGAGGATGTAAGGGCCGCCGCCATCCCGGATGCTCTCAAGGGCACGGCGCGTTGCATCGTAGACCATGCGCACGTCCATGCCGTCGACCTGCTCGCCCTGGATATCGAAGCTCAGGCCACGCTTGGAGAAATCCTGCTGCGCGGTGGCGCGTTCGACCGAGGTGCCCATGGCGTAGCGGTTGTTCTCGATCACATAGAGCACCGGCAGGTTCCAGAGCTTCGCCATGTTGAAGGATTCGTAAACCTGGCCCTGGTTGGCCGCGCCGTCACCGAAATAGGTGATCGAAACGCTGTTCTCGCCGCGGTATTTCGCGGCGAAAGCGAGACCCGTGCCCAGCGGCACCTGCGCTCCGACGATGCCGTTACCGCCATAGAAGCGGTGCTCGTTGGAGAACATGTGCATCGAACCGCCCTTGCCCTTGCTCAGTCCGCCCTGCCGTCCGGTGAGTTCGGCCATAACGCCCTTGGGGTCGAGCCCCATCACCAGCATGTGGCCATGGTCACGGTAGCCGGTGATCTGGGCATCGCCCTTCTGGCTCGCCATGGTGATGCCGGTCACCACTGCTTCCTGGCCGATATAGAGGTGGCAGAAGCCGCCGATCAGACCCATGCCGTACATCTGCCCCGCCTTCTCTTCGAAGCGGCGAACGAGTAGCATGTCGCGATAGGCCTTGAGCTCGTCTTCCTTGCTGAATTGTGGAGCGTTTGGGAGGGAGGCGGATTTTGCGGCCTTTGCCGCGGCAGGCTTGCGCGCCATTATTCTGCTCCAGAGAACCGCAATTAGGATGGCATCACGCCATCGCGTATTAGATTAGCGCAAGTCTGTCGCACACCCAACGCGTTCGTCGCGTGAGAAGTTACGGCTATCAGTCTATGCCGACTTCGATTCTCGGCATTACCCCATTTTCGGTTGACGTTACGATTGAACCGGGAACCGGTTTACCTGTTTCGGGATCGACCATCACGACCATGTCGCCAATATGCGCCATCGACAGCAATGCCCTCGCCCGTTCGGTGAGAATGTCGGGGTCGAGCCTATGGGGATTGAACAGGTCGACCTTGTGCCGGTAGGCGTCGATCTCGGCCTGCAGGGCGGCCGACTGCACCTTGAGGTCGACGGTGTCGGCCTTCATCTCCTTCTGGCTCTCGATGCCGAACTTGCCCACCACCGCGTTCCACCCCAGATAGCCCTGAAACGCGAGCAGTCCCGCCGTGACGAGCAGGCCGCGCCAGATGGAGGGACGACGAAGGCGGGTGGACATTCAGCCACTCTAGCCCGGCATGGTTGAGGGCGGGTTAAGCCAGCGCCCTGAAGGCGTCCCTGCCGGCATACTTCGCGGCGCTCCCCAGCATCTCCTCGATGCGGATGAGCTGATTGTATTTGGCGATCCGGTCGGACCGGCTCAGCGAGCCCGTCTTGATCTGCCCGCAGCCGCAGGCCACTGCGAGGTCCGCGATGGTCGAATCCTCGGTCTCGCCCGAGCGGTGCGACATCACCGAGGTGTAGGCGGCGCGGTGGGCCATGTCGACGGCGTCCAGCGTCTCGGTGAGCGAGCCGATCTGGTTGACCTTCACCAGGATCGAATTGGCGACGCCCATCTTGATACCCGAGCGCAGCCGCTCGGTATTGGTTACGAACAAATCGTCGCCCACGAGCTGGATCTTGCCCCCCAGCGTCTCGGTTAGCGCCTGCCAGCCGTCCCAATCGTCTTCGGCCATGCCGTCCTCGATGGTGATGATGGGGAACTTGCCCACCAGCCCCTCGAGGAACTTGACGTTCTCTTCCGAGCCGAGCGACTTGCCCTCGCCTTCCATTTCGTACTTGCCGTTCTTGAAGTATTCGGTCGAGGCACAGTCGAGCCCCAGGTAAACGTCCTTGCCCGGCTCGTAGCCGGCGGCCGTGATCGACCTGACGATGTAGTCGAGCGCCGCTTCGGCCGATTTGAGGTTCGGCGCGAAGCCGCCCTCGTCGCCGACATTGGTGTTGTGCCCGTCGGTGTGGAGGCCCTTCTTGAGCGTGTGGAACACCTCGGAGCCGATCTGCACCGCATGCGCCATGCTCTCGGCGCCCACCGGCAGGATCATGAATTCCTGCATGTCGATGGGATTGTCGGCATGGGCCCCGCCATTGATGATGTTCATCATCGGTACCGGCAGGACGTGGGCATTGGGGCCGCCGAGATATTTGTAGAGGGGCAGCTCCGAGCTCTCGGCAGCCGCCTTGGCCACCGCGAGGGAGACGCCCAGGATGGCGTTGGCGCCCAGCCGGCTCTTGTTGGAGGTGCCGTCAAGTTCGATCATAGCCCGGTCGACGCTGATCTGGTCGAGCGCATCGAGGCCCTCGATTTCGGCATAGATCTCGGTGTTGACGAAATCGACGGCTCGGGTCACGCCCTTGCCCAGGAATGGCCTACCGCCGTCGCGCAGTTCGACCGCCTCGTGGGCACCGGTCGAGGCGCCCGAGGGCACGATCGCGCGCCCGAAGCTGCCATCGTCAAGCATCACATCCACTTCGACTGTAGGGTTGCCGCGGCTGTCGAAAACCTGCCGGCCGGTGACGTCGATAATGGAAGACATGGGTGAGCGCCTCTACGATCGGGGAAACCGAGCCTTCCTAGTGCCCCGCCTCCATAATCGGAAGGGGCCGTTCACAATTTTTCCTGCTCAGTCGACCCTGCCGTTCTCGATCAGCCACGTCACGGCCTCCTCCACCGCCGCCAGGCTCGAATATTTCGGCGCATAGCCCAACCTGGAGCGCGCCCTCTCGATCGAATGGGCCGGGCTGCGGCTGATGTGCTCCCATGTCGCCTGCGCATCCTCCGGCCGCTGGCCCGCCCTCCACTGCTCGAACGGCATGTAGCTGATCCTGGGCTCATGCCCGAACCAGCGGAACATTGCTTCGGCATAACCGCGCAGGTTGAGCGCCTGCGCCGACACCGCGTTGAACGCCTGCCCGACCGCCGCCTCGCGGTTGGCGATCGCGCGGACCACCACCTGCGCGACGTCGGCCGCATGCACATGGTGGACCGTCTCGAGTCCGAAATTGGGCAGCACCAGTTCGTCTCCGCGACGAATGCGGGCGAACACGTCCAGGTTGAAATGCCCTGCGGGATTGAGCGGCGCCCATCCCGGTCCGACAATGTGGCCGGGCCTGAAGACCGTCGCCGGCAGCCCTGCCCGGGCCTCGTCCAGCAACCAGCGCTCGATCGCCGCCTTGCCGGTTCCGTAGTCGCCGAACGGGTTCAGCGGATCGTCTTCCATCGCGGGAACCGCCGCGTTGTGGCCATAGACCCAGATCGTTCCGCAATGGAGGAAATGCCCGACCTGGCCGCGCAGCGCCTCCATCAGGTGCTGCGTACTCTCGAGGGTGAACGAGATCATGTCGACCACCACATCGGGCTGGAGCCTGGCGATGCGCGCGCCAAACGTTCCAGCCGCGTCCTCGGCCGCGCGATCGGCGATCACCATCTCGACCGCGTCCCAGGCCTTGTGCGGCACGTAGGGCGCCGCCTTGCCCCGGCTCACGTTGACGGCGTCGTGGCCTGCTTCGACCAGCATGGGAACCAGATATGTCCCCACATGCCCACTGCCGCCAATGATCACGATGCGCATGTCTCGCCTCCCCTGATTCACCGAACGCTAGCCCAGCGCGTGCCGGAAAAGCGCGGAAAACGAGAGGCGGCCTCAAGGGCCGCCTCGACCAGCACCGACGCCGTTCCGCTCAATGCCAGTACGGTGCGGCCTGATAGTAGTCGTAGCTCTTGTCGCGCATGAAGGTGCCGTCGTCCTTGGTCAACTCTTTGATGGTATCGGCCGGCGCCGCCTTGAGCTGCTCCTTGCTGAAGGGCACGACGAAGGCGTTCACTTCCGGATCATAGTCGAGCGACGACCAGGGGAGCGGGTGGAACTTCTCGCCCATGCCGAGGAATCCGCCGAAGCCGACCACTGCGAACATGATCGCGTTCTCGGTCTTGTCGAGCACGATATCCTCGACCTTGCCGATGACCTCACCCTGGGTGTCCTTGACGTCGGTGCCGATCACGCGCGAGGCGCGAATGGCCGTCGTGTGGCCCGATGCTGTAGGCATTTCCGTCTCCTTCGTTTGGGGGGCTATGGAGGCCCAACGGCTTTATTCCGGGGAGGGTTCCTGCGTCGGATCGCGGTCGAACTGGGCTGCCACCGCCACCGGCGCCAGCCAGTGCTCGCGCCGGATGATCCATCCCTCCACGGTCGGTACGAGGTCGCCCGGGCCGTCATCGAGGGCGCCAAGCAGAATCTCCACCTCGGGTTTGCCCTCGCGGGGATGGAACACCCGCGAGCCGCACTCGGGACAGAAGGCCCGTCCGCAGAACTGTTTGACGGTGCCGGTCGAGGTAAACCGGTATGTCGGCCAATCGGCATAGGCCATCGCGACGGCACCGGTCGCCTTGCGGCATTCCAGGCAATGGCAGATTCCTACGTGCGACGGCTCGCCCCGAAGCTCGAAGCGCACCTGCCCACACAGGCATCCGCCATAACGCACCCGCGTCCCGTCCGCGTCATAGGGCGGCCCCGGCCGCAACATGGGATAGTCCGTCATCACGCGTCTCCTTCACGAGCGTTCACGGCGCTCCAGCACTCGTTCACAAGCGCGCAACCGCCGCTGGATTTCCTCCGGCGTGGGCGCGACATAGGATCGAAACGCAACGGGAGCCGATCGGCTCAGGGGAGACTTCGATGAATCTCAACCGCATCGCCAAAGTGGCCGCCGTGGGCGTGCTGAGTGTCGCCGCCGGCCTGGGCCTGTGGCATTCAACTGTGGGCGCGCAGGAGGAACCCGTCGTCATCCCGCCGCCCGCCGTCGACCTGATGGTCGATGGCACCGAGGCCAAGGCGATCTTCGCCGGTGGCTGCTTCTGGGGCGTACAGGGCGTGTTCCAGCATGTGAAGGGGGTCAAGAACGCGGTTTCGGGTTACGCCGGGGGCGACGCCGACACCGCGCGTTACGAGATGGTCGGCACCGGTCGCACGGGCCATGCCGAGACGGTCGAGATCACCTACGATCCCAGCATCGTCAGCTACGGCCAGTTGCTCCAGATTTTCTTCTCCGTGGCGACCAATCCCACCCAGCTCAACTACCAGGGTCCGGACCACGGCCCGCAATACCGCAACGCCATCTTCTACCAGTCGGAAGACGAAAAGCAGGTGGCCGCCGCCTACATCGCTCAGCTCGACGCGGCGGGCCTATACCCTGCTCCGATCGTCACTACGCTCGAGCCGTATACGGCGTTTTATCCGGCCGAGCAGTACCATCAGGATTTCCTGACGCTTAACCCGACCTGGCCCTACATCGTGATCAACGATTTGCCCAAGGTCGCCGCCCTCGAGGAGTTGTTCCCCAAGGTGTGGCAGGAAGAACCGACACTGGTGGGTATGCTGTAAGACTTCCTGCTGTTGCCAGAGGTCGCCATTCTAGAGCAGCTTTTCGATTTCGGGGGCGATTGCGTCCGGCAGGACCTTGTCGCCGAACCGCTGCACCGGCTGCCCGTCACGGCCGACGAGGAACTTGGCGAAGTTCCATTCGATATCGGCATTTTCCGACCCGGGCGTGACGCGCTTCAGCCACTTGTAGAGCGCATCGGTCTGGGGGCCGTTGACCTCGACCTTTTCGAACATCGGGAAGGTCACATTGTAGGTCAGTGAGCAGAACTCGGCAATTTCGGCGGATGTCCCCGGCTCCTGGTTTCCGAACTGATTGCAGGGAAACCCCAGCACCGTCAGCCCTTGCTGCTCATAGGCTCGGTAAAGCGCCTCAAGTCCTTCATATTGCGGTGTGTTTCCGCACTTGCTCGCCACATTGACGACGAGCACCACGCGACCAACATAGGCCGACAAGGCCTCCTGCACGCCGCCGAGGCGCGTCGCCGTGAAATCGAAAAGAGTTGTCATCTGTCTCGGAATCTGAAGAGGAAGGCGGCCGGACCTTACGGCTCCCGTTTGTGTGCGTCGATCATCTTTTCCGCGATCGATTTCTGCGCTGAATCCTTCAGCCTCTCGCCTTTCGTCCGTCCGAATTTGAACCGGTTCTCTGCAGCGGCTGCCTCCCTAGCAGCGCGCGCCCTTGCCTTGCGGTGACGGTTGAGGTTCGCGATCTCGGCCATGCCAGGCACTCTATGGCGGCGCGCCCGCCGGTCAAGCACAACACCGATAGCTTCTCCGTGCGCTCCAACACGACCTCGTGCGTCCCGAACGCGCCAGCTTGACACGGCTGGGGACAAGACTACGATTTCAGGCTGCCGGAGGAGGACGCCGGCGATCTTTGTAGCAATATGAACGCGCGCGAGACTGGGTCTCCGGGCGATTTGGGAGGGGTTTGAATGAGGTACGTACATCTAACGCGTCGCGCGACTCTTGCGCTCGGCGCTTCGCTGCTGGCCATGGGCGCTTCGGCCGCCTTCGCCGATTCCACCATCAAGTGGCTGCATCTGGAGACCAATCCGGACCGCCTCGCCGTCATGGAGGATATCGCCAGCCAGTACGAGGCGGCCAATGCCGGCGTGCAGGTGGAGCTGCAGTTCCTCGAGAACGAGGCTTTCAAGGCCAAGCTGCCGACACTGCTGCAGTCCAACGATCCCCCGTCGCTGTTCTATACCTGGGGCGGCGGCGTGCTGAAGGAGCAGTCCCAGACCGGCGCAATCCGCCCGATCGACGAAGCGCTCGACGCCAATAATGGCGAGTGGCGGAATCAGCTCAGCGCCGGCGCCATCACTGCCATGACGTTCGACGGCAAGGTCTGGGCCGCCCCGTTCAAGAGCGGCGTGGTGTCGATCTGGTACAACAAGGCTCTGTTTGAGCAGGCCGGCGTCGATGGCACCGCGATCGGCACCTGGGACGAGTTGCTCGGTGCCGTGCAGAAGCTGAAGGACGCGGGCATCACACCAATCGCGTGCGGCGGCGGCGACAAATGGCCGATCCATTTCTGGTGGAGCTATCTAAGCATGCGCGAAGCAGGCCAGGCCGGCTTCGAAGCTGCCAAGAACGGAGAGAACGGGGGCTTCATGGCCGAGCCCTTCATCCGGGCGGGCCAGAAGCTCGCGGACCTTGGGGCGATGGAGCCCTGCCAGGACGGCTGGCTCGGCGCCACCTGGCCCGAAACCGTTCCAGTGTTCGATGACGGCCGCGCTGCCATGATCCTCGGCTTCGAGAACATGGCCACGCCGACGAGCCAGGCCCAGAACGCCACGGACGGCATAGGGCTGTCGCAGGACAATATCGGCCGGTTCCCCTTCCCCACAGTCGAGGGCGGCGCCGGCCTCATCACCGAGGATTTCGGCGGCATCAATGGCTGGGTCGTCACCACCGCGGCGCCTCCCGAGACCGAGGATTTCGTGAAGTTCCTCACCAATGCCGAGAACGAGGCACGCTTCGTCGCGCTGGGCGACCTTCCGGTGATCAAGGGCGCCGAAACGGCGATCACCGATCCCACCCTGGCTGATGCCGCCGCGCAGATGGCCAAGGCAACCTGGCACCAGAACTATGTGGACCAGGATCTCGGCCCCAATGTCGGACGCGTTGTCAACGACATGGCCGTGGCCGTGATGTCCGGCGAGGTGTCGCCGGAGGAAGGTGCACAGCAGATCGAAGACGCTCACTCCATGGAGCTCTAGTCGCCTAACGTGCTGCCGGACCGCGCGTCCGGCAGCACACTTCATTTCGGTGCCGCCCGAGGGCGGTAAGGGACGACCTGCATGGCGACGATTTCGGTAAGTTCAGGGCGCGCTCAGCCCAGTATTTCTTCCCGCCGGCTTGCCGAGCTCAAGGCTAAGCTGCCGGTGCTCGTGCTGTTTCTGCCGCCGGCACTGCTGCTGTTCACCGTCTTCGTCATCCTGCCGATGGGCGAAGCGGCGTGGTACTCGTTCTACGACTGGAACGGCTACAGCCTGCCAACCGAGTGGGTCGGATTTCACAATTTCGAGCTGATCTTCCGCAACAGCGCCTTCCGCACGGCGCTGATCAACAACGGCCTGATCATCCTCATCTCGATCGCCATTCAGGTGCCGCTCGCCCTGTGGCTGGCCACCATGGTGACGCAGCGCGTTCACGGCGCCGTCATGTTCCGGTTGATCTTCTTCCTGCCCTATGTCCTGGCGGACGTGGCGGCGGGCCTCATCTGGCGCTTCGTCTATGACGGCCAGTTCGGCCTCGTCGGCAACATCTTTCAGGCCCTCGGCCTGGATGCGCCGTTCTGGCTCGCCGAAAAGAGCGTTGCCATCTATGCCGTCCTCGGCGTCATCGTCTGGAAGTATTTCGGCTTCCACATGATGCTGTTCATCGCGGGCCTGCAGGCAATCGACCGTGAAGTTCTGGAGGCCGCCGATATCGACGGCGCCACCGGCTGGCAGAAATTCCGCCTTGTGACGCTGCCGCTCCTCGGCTCGACCGTCCGCCTGTCACTGTTCTTCGCCGTCGTCGGCTCGCTGCAGCTGTTCGACATGATCATGCCGCTGACCGGCGCCGGGCCGCTCAATGCGACGCAGACCATGGTCACCTTCCTGTACACCTTCGGGGTGATGCGCATGCAGGTGGGCTTTGGCAGCGCCGTGGGCGTCGTGCTGTTCATCATCTGCGTCACCCTCGCCTTCAGCTACCGCAGGATTTTCATGAGAAATGACTGACGCCGTCGCCGAAACTGGCATCGTTGCCGCCGCCAGGCAGTCCGAACTTTCGGGCCGGAAGGTCAGCGTTTCGACGCAGGCCTATCTTTACACCTGCCTAATCATCGTGGCGGCGGTCGTCATCGTCCCGCTGATGACGACCGCCCTGGGCGGCTTCAAGACGCTCGGGGACCTGCGCAGCAATGCCTTCGGGCTGCCGCGCGAGTGGATGTGGTCCAACTACTGGGACATCCTCACCGGCGACCGGTACTGGCGCCAGATGGGCAACTCGCTGCTCATTGCGGTGCTGACGGTGGGCCTCACACTGGCGTTCAGCGCCATGGCGGCGTTTGTGTTTGCGCATGTGCGCTTCTTCGGTTCGCGCATGATGCTCAACTACTTCCTGCTGGGCCTGATGTTCCCCGCCGCCACGGCCATCCTGCCGCTGTTCATCCGGGTGCGCGACCTGGGCCTGCTCGATACCTATTGGGGCGTCGTGCTGCCGCAGGTCGCCTTCGGCATCGGTATGAGCATCCTGCTGTTCCGCAACTACTTCAAGGGCATGCCGTCCGAACTTTTCGACGCGGCCTATGTCGATGGCTGCGGTTACATACGCTTCTTCTGGCACGTGTCGCTGCCGCTCTCGCGCCCGATCGTGGCGACGGTGGGGATTCTCTCCTTTGTGGGGAGTTGGAACAGCTACCTGCTGCCCCTGATCATGCTCAATTCCGAGTCCAAATATCCCTGGCCGCTCGGCATCATGGTCTACAAGGGTGAGTTCATGACCGATTGGCAGCTCATCCTCGCCTTCATCACCCTGACGATCCTGCCTACCGTCATCGTCTTCTTCGTTGCCCAGCGCCACATCATCGCTGGCCTGACAGCAGGCGCGGTCAAGTCGTAAAGGAACGCGCTAAACCAGCCGGCTCTGCTCCATCGCAGCCGCGATGAAGCTCGCGAACAGCGGGTGGGGTTCGAAGGGTTTCGATTTCAGTTCCGGGTGGAACTGGACGCCGATGAACCACGGATGGTCGGTGCGCTCGACGATCTCGGGCAGCGTTCCGTCCGGTGACACGCCCGAGAACAGCAGGCCGTTCTTTTCGAGCACCTTGCGGTAGGCCATGTTCACTTCGTAGCGGTGCCGGTGTCGCTCCTCGATGCGCGTCTTGCCGTAGATGTCGGCGACGCGCGAGCCGCGGGTGAGCTGCGCGGGATAAGCACCGAGGCGCATGGTGCCGCCGAGATCGCCTTCCTGGCTGCGCGTCTCTTTCTCGTTGCCCTTGGTCCACTCGGTCATCAGGCCCACGATCGGCTCCCGGGTCGGGCCGAATTCGGTGGAGTTGGCCTTGCTGATTCCGGCGGTGTTCCGGGCCGCCTCGATGCAGGCCATCTGCATGCCGAAGCAGATGCCAAAATACGGCACGTCCTTGGTCCGCGCGAACTTCGCCGCCTGGATCTTTCCCGCCGAGCCGCGTTCGCCGAACCCGCCGGGAACGAGGATGCCGTGGATCTGCTCGAGATAGGGCGCAGGGTCCTCGCGCTCGAAGATTTCGCTGTCGATCCAGTTGAGGTTGACCTTGACCTTGTTGGCGATCCCGCCGTGAACGAGGGCTTCGCTCAGCGATTTGTAGGCGTCCTTCAGCCCCGTATATTTTCCCACGATGGCGATGTTGACCTCGCCCTCGGGATTGTGGAGCCGGTCGCTCACTTCGTTCCACTGGCTGAGATCGGGCTCCGGTGCGTCGGTGATGCCGAACGCCGCCAGCACTTCGCGGTCGAGCCCTTCCTTGTGATAGGCGAGCGGCACGTCGTAGATGGAGGCGACGTCGAGGCCCTGGATCACGGCCGTCTCCCGCACATTGCAGAACAGCGCGAGCTTGCGCCGTTCGCTTTGCGGGATCGGCCGGTCGCAGCGCACCAGCAGGATGTCGGGCATGATGCCGATCGAGCGCAGCTCGGCCACCGAATGCTGCGTCGGCTTGGTCTTGAGCTCGCCCGCCGAGGGGATGTACGGCATCAGCGTCAGGTGCACATAGACCGCTTGCCCCCGCGGCAAATCGTTGCCGAGTT
>CAZASR010000091.1:0-11147 GCA_964487765.1 uncultured Devosia sp.
TCGCCGACGAGGTGATGGTGATGTATCTGGGCGAGGTGGTGGAGCAGGGGACGCGAGATGCGGTCTTCTCCGATCCCCGCCACGCCTATACCCGCGCCTTGTTCGCCGCGACGCCCAAGGCCGATGTCGAGAGCATCAAGGCGCGGCTCGAGCGCCGCGCCACCCAGACCATTCCCGCATAGTTCAAACAGCCAATCGGCTGGAGGTGCCGGCCTCGGTGCTATCCCGTAAGCTGCTGAAATTGCATCTGATTATTGCATTAGTCGAGCATTAAGTCAGATTGTTTACCATTTTCGCTCCTGCATGGAGGGGGAATGGGCTTGGCACTGGGCACCACCAATGAGGCTGACTTCGACGCAGCCGCCGGCCCTCTGCCCGCATCCGAGCGCTTCCAGCCATTCGGACGAAAGCCGCTGCGCACCTTCGCCTTGGTCGTGGCGCTGCCCGCGCTTCTTCTCTATGCGACCGGCGCGCTCGTGCTGCTGGTCACGCTCGTGATGATGGCGACCGAGATCAATCACCAGGAAGCGCAGCGCGGCGTCACGGTGATGGCCGCCGCCTTCGATTCGTTCATCAATGGGCTCAGCAATGCCGTTGCCGACCAAGGCACATGGAACGACGCCTATCTCAATGTGGTCGTCCAGCCCGATCCGGCCTGGATGGACTCCACCTGGGGCAGCACGGCCCGGCTGGGTGCTACCTACAACGACGTGATGGTCACCGACCAGTCGGGCAGCATCCAGTTCGGCGAAAACAATCTCGGGGCGATCGGGGGCGATATCGCGACGCGCTATCCGGCCGCCAAGGGCATGCTCGAAGAGCTGGACAAGGCGATTGCCCTGAGCGGCGATGCCGCCGTGGTCGCGCATTTCGCGTCCGACGGCCAGTCGACAGTGGGGCTCGCGGCGATTTCGGTTCACCGCAGCACGCCGGGCGACAACAGCGTGCCGCGCGAGCACCGCCGCATCCTGTGGTTCGCCAAGCAGATCACGCCGGGCATCCTGCAGGACATCGCCCTGCGCTACCAGATGCCGATCGCCCGGATGGTGACGACGGTCGCCCCCGGCGAGTCGTCGCTCGATATCGTTGACGTCAACGGCAACGTCGCCGGCACCCTGGCCTGGACGCCGGAGCATCCGGGTGACAGCGCCTTCCGCCATGCGGCAATCGTGGCGTTCGCGATCTATTGTGGCCTGGGCGTCGTCCTGCTGGTCGGCCTCGAGACCATGCGCCGGGCAATGCTGCGCCGCGCCGCGGTTCTTTCCACCGCGTTCGCCGAGCGTATGCCGGGCAGCGTGTCGCCGCTCGCTGCCGTCGCAGCCGAGACTCCCATGGCGCTCCCCGAGGAAGGGCTCGTCCATTCACCCATCGAGGGCGTGACGGCGTCGCTGTTCAGCGTCGACTATCAGCCTGTGCTCGACCTGCGCGCGCAGACGATGGTGGGCGTCGAGACGTTGCTGCGCTGGACGCGGGCCGACAATCTGCTGGTGCTGCAGGAAGATCTGAGCCCGCGCGAATGCGCCGCCATGATGGAGCGCGCCGCGATCATGGCGCTGCGCCACGCCGCCGGCGAGACGGCGCCGCTGCTCGGGGTCAGGCTCTCGCTGACGATCGCGCCGCAGCAGCTCATGAAGAGTGTCTTCGTCGAAAAGGTCGCGGGCACGCTCGGCGCCACCAATTTCCAGGCCCGCCGTCTGCAGCTCAGCGTCGACAGCACGCTCTTGCCAGATGCCGACCGCATCGCCCCCGGCCTGGCCGAGCTGCGGCGCATGGGCATCACCATCGCGCTGGCGAACTTCACGCTGAGCGAGCGGACGACGCAATTTATCCGTCCCGACTTTGCCGACCGCATCTGTCTCGCGCCGCAGATGATCGCCGGCATCGATGCCGACCCGCTGCGGCTCAAGCTGGTCGAAACGACGATCGAGGCGGCACGCGGCGTGGCCTACGGGATCACCGTGCCCAACGTGCAGCGCAAGGAAGAGGCGGCCAAGCTGCTGCGGCTCGGATGCCGGGACTTCCGCGGGCCACTGCTGGCGCCGCCCATGTCCCTTGCTGCGCTGACGGCGCTGATCCTCGCGCCGCCGCAACCGGAAGCGGTCAGGCAGGTGGGCTAGACGCGCAGTCGCGGCAAGTGCCGCGCAGCTCGATAGTCGTGCTCGACGGGGTGAAGCCGGCGGACTTGCTCCAGCTCATGAGCCCTTGCTCCACCGCGCGCTCGGCGAACTCCTCGACCCGCCCACACTCCTTGCAGATGGCGAAAGCGATGGTGCCGGCCTTGTGGCACTGCGCGTCGGCGCAGCACACGAAGGCATTGAGGGATTCGAGCCGGTGCGCGAGGCCGCGCTCGGTGAGTCTGTCGAGGGCGCGATAGATCTGGAGCGGCGCGCGCAGGCCCTCGTCGCGCAGCTTGTCGAGAATGTCGTAGGCCGACATGGGCGCCGTGGCGTGCGCCAGCGTACCCAGCACCAGTTCCTGGTTGCGGGTGAGGTCGTCGGCCCAAACATGGTCGTGGCCGGAATGATCGTTCGTGACCGATGAAGCCATGCTGTGCCTCATGCAATGCGGTGGCGCGCCGGCCGCCACCTGTCGAAGATGATACCGCGCCGTCCCACCACGATCGAGCAGAGGTAGAACGCGCCGGCGACGAGAATGATCGCGGGAGCCGGATCGAAACCGAAGCGATGGGCAAGCAGGAGGCCCACGGTGGCCGCAACGATCCCGAGCCCCATCGCAAGGCACACGGTGGCATCGAGGCTGCGCACCCAGAACCGCGCGGTGGCGGCGGGCAGCATCATGAGGCCTACAGCCAGCAGCGAGCCCAGGGCCTGGAACGCGCCGACGAGATTGAGCACGACAAGCACGAGATAGGTGAAATGCGCCCAGCGGCCGGCGCCGCTGACACTGCGCAGGAAACCCGGATCGAGCGACTCCGCCACCAGCGGCCGCCAGATCAGCGCCATGCCGACGAGGCTGAGCGTCGAGGTGATGCCGATGACGATGAGCGAGTCGGCGCTGAGCGCGAGGATGTCGCCGAACAGCACATGCTCGAGCTCGATATCTGTGCCCTTGAAGCCGACGAGCAAAACACCCAGCGCCAGTGAGATGAGGTAGAACGCGGCAAAGCTCGTGTCCTCGCGCTGCCTTGCGACACGCGTGACGAAGCCCGAACCGAGTGCGACGACGAGGCCGGCGACGAGGCCGCCAATGGTCATCGGGATCACCGCGAGCCCCGAAAGCAGGAAGGCGACCGCGACGCCGGGGAGCACCGCGTGGCTCAGCGCATCGCCGGCGAGGCTCATGCGCCGCAGCATGAGGAACACGCCGACCGGAGCGGCACTGACCGCCAGGATAAGCGCGGCGACGAGCGCGCGGCGCAACGCTTCATCCTCGACAAAGGGGGCGATGAGGGCATCGTACATCAGTGGACGTGCCTTCCATGTTCGTCGCCAGCATCGTGCCAGGGGGCATGCTCGTCCCACGCCTCGGGCATGGCGCGCGCCCGCGCGAGATTGTCGGGCTTGAGCGCCACGGCGGTGCGCCCCCAGGCGATGGGCTCGCGCGCCAGCAACAGGGTTTCAGGGAAGTGCCGGCGCACCAGTTCGAGATCGTGCAACACCGCGATGACCGTGCGACCCTCGTCGTGCCAGTGCCCGACGAGATGCATGAGATCGGCCACGGTCTGCTCGTCGATCGACGCAAAGGGCTCGTCGAGCAGCACGACGGGCGCATCCTGGAGCAGCAGCCGGGCAAAAAGCGCGCGCTGCACCTGGCCGCCGCTCAGCGTATCGATCTGCCGGCGGGCAAAGCCGTCGAGCCCGACCGCATGCAGCGCCGCCGCAAGACGCTCGCGATCGGCCGTGGTGAGGCCGCCAAACGCACCGCGCCGCTTCCACAGGCCGAGGCTCACGAGGTCGCTGACCGTGGCGGGGAAGCCGCGGTCGATCTCGGCGCTTTGCGGCAAATAGGCGATGTCGCCGCTGCGGCTGAGGCTGCCGCCGAGGGCGGGGAGTGCGCCGACGATGCCCTTGAGCAGCGTCGACTTGCCCGACCCGTTCGGCCCCGCGATGGCCGTCAGCGAGCCGGCGGCGAAGCTGCCGGTGAGGTGATGCACCGCCGGATGGCCGTCATAGCCCAGCGTGAGGTCGTCGAGCCGGATCGCGACGCTCACAGCAGTCCCCAGAGCGCCAGCCAGATCAGCGCCACGAGAACTCCGGCCACCGCCAGCCGCCCGGCCATGCCCCATTGCGCAAAACTCATCATCCGCTCCGTTGGAAGAGGATGTAACTAAATAACGTATCGGTTGGGGTCAAGAGGATTGGAGCGGGGGCGGCCGGTTAGAACTCGATGCCTGGCTGCGCCTTCACGCCGCTGCGGAAGGGGTGCTTGATCTCGGTCATTTCGGTGACCAGGTCGGCGAGTTCGATCAGCTCCTCCTTGGCATTGCGCCCGGTGACGATGACATGGAGGTCGCGCGGCTTGTCGCGCAGCGCCGCGAGCACTTCCTCGAGCGGCAGGTAATCGTAGCGCAGCACGATGTTGAGCTCGTCGAGCAGCACCATCTTGAGCTGTGGATCGGCGATCATGCGCTTGGCTTCCTCCCACGCGGCGCGGGCGGCGGCCAGGTCGCGCTGGCGGTCCTGCGTGTCCCAGGTGAAGCCTTCGCCCATCGCCTTGATGGTGACGAGATCGGGGAATTTCTCCAGCACATCGCGCTCGCCGGTGCCCCACGCGCCCTTGACGAACTGCACGATGCCGACGGGGAAGCCGTGTCCGATCGCTCGGAACACCATTCCAAACGCCGCGGTCGACTTGCCCTTGCCCTTGCCGGTATGGATGATCAGCAGCCCGCGCTCTTCCGTCTTGGTGGCGAGCATGCGTGTGCGCGCTTCCTTCTTCTTGCGCATCTTATCGGCGTGGTACGCATCGCGCTCCGCCTCGGTCATGAGGTCGGTCTTCTTCGGTGCCTTGTCGGTCATCTTGCCTCCAGCCACTCATGGGCATGATTGCTGCGCGGCCGCCAATAGCCGCGCTCGCGGGCTTCGTTGAATTTGGCGATCAGCTCGTCATAGCCGAAACGGTTGTTGCTAAGGATGAAATCGCGTGTCGCGGCGTCCTCGACAAACGCCTCGAAGGCGAGATCGAAATGGTGGGTCTTGACCGCGCCGGTGGTGGCGGCGAAGGCGAACATGTAGTCGACCGTCGCGATGATCTCGAACGCGCCCTTGTAGCCGTGCCGCTTGACGCCGTCGATCCATTTGGGATTGACGACGCGGCTCCGCATCACGCGTGAGACTTCCTCTTCGAGCGTCCGCGCCACCGGCCGCTCCGGCCGCGAATGGTCGTTGTGATAGGTCAGCGGGCGCCTTCCCGAGAGGACCTCGGCGGTCGCGGCCAAGCCGCCCTCGAATTGATAATAGTCGTCGCTGTCGAGAAGGTCGTGCTCCCGATTGTCCTGGTTGTGTACCACCGCCTCGACATCGCCGAGCCGCGCCATTAGCCGCGCCCGCTCCGGCGCGCCCGTCGCATGCGCGCCATAGGCATACTGCCCCCAGTTGAGGAACGCCTCGCCGAGGTCGGCTTTCGTCGTCCATCTGCCGCTGTCGATAAGCGCCTGCAGGCCGGCGCCGTATGCGCCGGGCTTCGATCCGAACACGCGATGGCCGGCCTGCAGCGCGGCCTCGGCCTCGGTCGCGCCGTCGCGCATGAGACCGAGCGCATCGGTACGCATGCGGGCTGCAATGGGATTCTGGTCCTCCGGTTCGTCGAGCGCGCCGATCGCCCGGATGGCGCGGTCGAACAGCGCGATCTGCTGGGGGAAGGCGTCGCGGAAGAGCCCCGAGATGCGCAGCGTCACATCCACCCGAGGCCGGCCGAGCTTGGGCAGCGGCACGATCTCGTAGCCGCTGACGCGGAGCGAGCCGGCATCCCAAGTCGGACGCGCGCCGATGAAGGCCAGCGCCTGAGCGATGTCGTCGCCGCCGGTCCGCATGTTGGACGTGCCCCACACGCTCAGCACCAACGAACGAAGATGCGTGCCCTGATCCTGGAAATGCCGGAGCAGCAGACCCTCCGCCGATTTGCGCCCCAGCTCCCAGGCGGTGGGCGTAGGTACGGCGCGATTGTCGACGCTGTAGAAATTGCGCCCCGTCGGCAGCACGTCGAGGCGCCCGCGCGATGGCGCGCCGCTCGGCCCGGGGCGGATGAATCTGCCCGCGAGTCCGTCATGCAGGGCCACAATCTCGGCCGGGCCGGAGGCGTGCAGCTTCGGCCGCATCACAGCATCGAGCTCGGCCATCACCGCGGCCGAGGCCGGGCCAGGGGCAGGGGCGCCGTCGATGAGTTCAGCCGCGAGCGTTTCGAGATGCTCGACGACGTCGCCGACGCGCCGCCAGTCGCCGGGCCCGACCCACGGCGCGCCGAGGTCCGCGGTGAGCGGGTCGAACCCGAGGGCGAGGTCATCGGCCAGCGCGCGGATGAGCGATCGATCGTCGGCGCGCTCGCCGCGCGGCACGCGGGCGAGGGCTGCCAGCAGGTCGCGCTCGAGCCGGCCGGCAGGCGATTGTCCGAAGATATGGAGCCCGTCGCGAATCTGCGCTTCCTTGAGGTCGCACAGGAAGGTGTCGATCTTGGTGAGCGCCGCTGTTTCGTCGGCCGGCAGGTCGATGTCCTCGGCGAGCCGCGCGTCGCGCGTGAAGTCGAGGATGCGGCGGCGCAAATCGCGCAGGCGTCGCCGATCCATGCCGCTCGCCGCGTAATATTCGTCGAGCAGCGCCTCGAGCTCCTTGAGCGGGCCGTAGGTCTCGGCGCGCGTCAGCGGCGGCACGAGATGGTCGATGATCACCGCGCCGGTGCGGCGCTTGGCCTGTGTCCCCTCGCCCGGATCGTTGACGATGAACGAATAGAGATGCGGCAGCTCGCCCCATAGCAGCGCCGGATAGGACGCCCCGTCGAGCGCCGTCGCCTTGCCCGGCAGCCACTCCAGCGAGCCGTGCTTGCCGTTGTGGATCACCGCATGCGCGCCGAACGCGTGCTTGAGCCACAGATAGGCCGCGACATAGGCATGCGGCGGCACGAGGTCCGGATCGTGATAGGCGGCAGTCTCGTCCCCGTCGTAGCCCCGCGCCGGCTGCAACAGCACGGCGACATTGCCGAACATCGCGACCGGCAGATGAAACGCCGCTCCACGCACGAACGGATCGGCCTCCGGCTCGCCCCATCGTGCCGTGACTGCGTGCTGCACAGCCGCCGGCAGCGCCGCAAACAGCGCGCGATAGTCCGTTACCGGCCACGCGACACCCTCGCCGCGTTCGGGATGCGCGTTTGTCGGCCCCGCCTGCAACCGCTCGATGAGCGCGTTGCCGTCGGCGGGCACATCCGCCGCGCCGATCTCGCGCAGGATGCGCACCGTCGACTCGGGCGCGTCGTAGCCGACGCCGTTCGCCAGCCGCCCGTCGCGAATGGGATAGTTTGCGAGGACGATCGCGACCTTGCGCTCGGCGACGGGCGTCGCGCGCAGCCTAATCCAGTTTGTCGCCAGCGATACGGCGCGGGCAATGCCGTCGGTGTCGGGGGCATAGGCCGAGAGTGGGCACTGCGTTGCCGCGTGCCACACGGCGTCCGCTTTGTGCCCGACGATGATGCCGCCTATGCGCCCGTCGAGCTCGGGCAGCACGACCTGCATCGCGAGGTCCTTGGCGCTCAGCCCTTGGCTGTCCGCCGCCCATTGCCCTTCCGGCCGCCCGCCCTGCACAAGCTGGACCACCGGCGCGTCGCAGCCGGCGAACGGATTGAGCTTGTCCTCGAGCCCGTCGACGCCGAGCGCGAAGCCAGTGAGATTGAGGATCGCCTGCGGGCGATGGGCCGCGAAGGCGCTCTGCACGAAGCGCACGCAGGCGCCTTCCTTGAGCGTCGAGATCATCAGCGGCAGGGGCGCGAGGCCTCTGCGGGTGATCTCGGCGACGAGCGCGTCGAGCGTTGCCGTACCCGCGCCTTCGAGCGCGGCGCGATAGAACAGCACGGGGATTGCTGGGCGTTCGCCGGGGGCGATTTCCTCGATGACGCCGCGACCGGGGAGCCAGTAGCCGAAGCGGGGGAAGGGGCGGATTTCCGACGGCCCCTCACCCGCCTTGCTTTGCAAGGCACCCTCTCCCCGGAGGGGAGAGGGGCTGACGATTGAAGCTTCGGCTCCAGCCTCCCCTCGCCCCTCCGGGGAGAGGGTGGCCGCGCAAGCGGCCGGGTGAGGGGCCGTCAAAGACTGCAATGCCGAGAGGATCGCGTCCGCATTCTCCGGACCGCCCGCGGTGAACAGCGCATGCAGCCGCCGCCACTCTCCCGGCGTCACCGTAGAACGCGACTCCAGCACCGGGTCGGGCACGGCGTCCCCCGGCAGCAGCGCCAGCCGGATGCCTTTGTTGCGCGCCACCGCTTCGAGCTGGTCGACACCGTACGGCCAGTACGCGGCACCACCCAGCAATCGCACGACGACGACCGCGGCATACTGCACTGTCTGTTCGAGCCAGAGGTCGACCGAGAGGTTGTGCGCAAGCCGCAGCGTGTTGGCGAGCCGCACATCACTGCGTCCGGCGCGATCGACCGCGCCCGCCAGCAGCGCCAGCTCGCTGTCCGCGGCGGAGGCGAACACGATGCGCCCGGGCGTCTGGCCAAGGTCGATCGCCTCGCCCTCCTGTTGCAGGGCTCCCGCTTGGGCGGCGAGCAAATGCATCACGCCGCCTCGCGTTCGCCGAAGCTCTCCACCACCGCCACCGGCAGTAGCGCCGCGAGCATGCCCGCAATGCCGAGCGCGACCAGTTCGCCCGTGAGATATGTGCCCTCGGTCTGGGTGAGCCAGCTCAGGAAGCCGAGATAGGACGCCGCGCCGATCGGCAGCGCCAGCAACAGGCGGAGGTTGGCGGACGACGTGACGCGGCGGGCGACCAGATTGGCGGCAGTGACGGTGAGATTGGCCCACAGCGTCAGAAAATAGGTGAAGGGGAGGGCGCCGATGACGAAGCCGAAATCGAGCGCGAGCACAGCGTTGGGCCCGAACCGGCTGATGCCGCTGCCGAGGAGGAAGATCACCTCGGCCACCGGCGGCCCGAGCAGGAGGCAGGCGAGCGCCAGCCCGCCGTCACGCCACGTGAGCAACGTCCCCCCTCGCGGGCCAGGCCGCCCCGGTCAGGTCCGCGCTGATCGCCGCGCGGTCGAGCGGCGATTCTCCGATCACCACCAGCGCCGTTGCGCGCTCCTCGTCGGGCCGCCACGGCCGGTCGAACCAGGTGTTGATGCGCGGGCCCACGGCCTGGATCGCGAGGCGGGCATCCGAACCGGGGAGGGCGGCGAAGCCCTTGAGCCGCAGCACATCATGCGCGCGGATGGCGCTTTCGATGCGATCGAGCAGCTCGTCGCGGCTCAAACCGGCGGGCAGGGCGATCGAGAACGAGTCGAAATCGTCATGCTCGTGGCCTTCTCCGCCATGCTCGAGCTCATGCGCGCTGTCGCGCCCCTCGAGATGATCCTCGCTGGCAATGCCGAGGCCGAGCAGCGCGGCGATGTCAACGCGTCCATTGTGCGCGCGGACGAGCCCGGTGCCCGGCCGCGCCTCGGCACGGAGCCGGCCCTCGACGGTATCCAGAACATCGTTCGACACGAGGTCGGCCTTGTTGATCACCAGCAGATCGGCGGCGATGAGCTGATCCTTGAATAGTTCTCCGAGCGGTGTCGCATGGTCGAGCATCCGGTCGGCATCGCGCTGCCGCGCCACCGCCTGCTCATCGGCGGCAAAACGGCCCTCGCTCAGCGCTGCGGCGTCGACCACGGTCACCACGCCGTCGACCGTCACCTGCGACTTGATCTCCGGCCAGTTGAAGGCACGGATCAGCGGCTGTGGCAGGGCCAGCCCGCTGGTCTCGATGATGATGTGATCGGGGCGCTCGTCGCGCCCCAGGAGGGTTTCCATCGTGGGGATGAAATCGTCGGCGACGGTGCAGCAGATGCAGCCGTTGGAAAGCTCGATCATATCCTCTTCGCGGCACGTCTCCTCGCCGCAGGCCGCGAGCACTTCCCTGTCGACCCCAAGGTCGCCGAACTCGTTGATCACGAGCGCGATGCGCTTGCCCTTGGCGTGGCCGAGCACATGGCGGATCAGCGTGGTCTTGCCCGCGCCGAGGAAGCCGGTGATGACGGTGACGGGAATCTTGCTCATGCGGTCACCGCGACGCTGGAAGAGGAGCGCGCGAAGCGTTCCACCAGGTAGCCGTAGAGCGGGCCCAGCGCCATCCAGAAGGCGAGGCCGACGAACAATGTCGAGGCCGCGAACGCCGTCGCAAGATGCGCCGGAACGCCGCTCTCATGCGCGCCCGTGAGTTGCGGAGCGCCGATAATATGCGGCGCGAGGACGAGCACGATGCCGGCCGCGATGGCGGCGATGTTCTGGAACCTTGCGATTCCGTAGATCGCCGTGGCCGTGGCGGCCGCCGTACATACCCACCAGATCTGGCGCGCGGCGAGATCGGCCGCCGGCATGCCGGGCAGCTCCGGCGGGAGGCCGAAGGCGGGGGCGAGCTGGAACACGGCAAAGCCCGCGAGACCCCAGATCACGCCGTTCCGCGCCGTCACCTCGAAGCCGCTGAGCACCGAGGCCGCGCTCAGCACGAAGGCGAAGCCGAGTGCGACGAAAATGTCTGCGGCGACCGTATAGAAGATGCGCTCGGCGCCGTCCGCGGGCGCCCAGTCGCCGGCACCGCCGTGGTCGTGCGCGGGCGTTCCTGCCTCATGTTCATGGTTCGCGGCCGCCGGTTCCGCCGGCGCCGCATCCTCATAGATTTCGGCTTCGAGGATCAGCGGCGCGACGCGCCACTGCTGCAGGGCCGCCATGGCGGCGCCCGAAATCAGTCCCGCCAGCAGGACTGCAAAGAAGAGTCGCTGAAAAAGCGCCATCGATGTCCCCCGGGCGTCAGTGACAGGGAAAGCCGAGGGAATGGCGCGTGTCGTGCGCGCCATTGTGCAGGCGTACATCCTGCGCGAAGCCGATCGTGCCGAGCAGCACGAAGCCCAGCACCAGCGCGACGAGGCCGGCAATGAGTCGCTGGGAAAGAGTGAGGCCGGAGACGGCCGAGACCGAAGTCGTGTTCATGTGACACCCACCG
>CAZASR010000092.1:0-11026 GCA_964487765.1 uncultured Devosia sp.
CTGGATCGGACCGGGCCGCACGATCGCCACCTGGATGACAAGATCATAGTAAGTGCGTGGCTTCATCCGGGGCAGCATCGCCATCTGCGCACGGCTTTCGATCTGAAAGGTGCCAAGGCTGTCGGCCTTGCGGATCATGGCATAGGTGCGCGGATCTTCGGTCGGGATCGACGCCAGATCGAGATCGATACCCTTGTGCTCGCGCAACAGATCGAAGCCGCGTCGCATGGCCGACAACATGCCGAGCGCCAGCACATCGACCTTCATCATTTTAAGCGCATCGACGTCATCCTTGTCCCATTCGATGACCTGGCGATCCTCCATGGCGGCGGGCTCGATCGGAACCAGTTCGTCCAGCCTGTCCTCGGTCAGTACGAAGCCGCCGGGATGCTGCGAGAGATGGCGCGGCGTACCGATGAGCTGCCGGGCGAGGTCCAGCGTCAGGCGCAATCGCCGATCCTCAAGGTTGAGGTTCAGTTCCTCGGCGTGCTTCGGTTCGGCGCCTTCGGTCGACCAGCCCCAGATCTGCGAGGACAAAAGACTGATCATGTCCTCCGGCAGGCCCATCGCCTTGCCGACATCGCGCAGCGCGCCCTTGGCCCGGTAGCGGATCACGGTCGAACAGAGCGCGGCGCGGTGGCGGCCATAGGTCTCATAGACCCACTGGATCACTTCCTCGCGGCGCTGATGCTCGAAATCCACGTCGATATCGGGCGGTTCGCGCCGTTCGGCCGAAACGAAGCGCTCGAACAACAGGCTGTTGCGCGAGGGGTCGATCGAGGTGATGCCCAGCACGTAGCAGACCGCGCTATTGGCGGCCGACCCACGCCCCTGACAGAGGATACCCTGTGACCGCGCGAAGCGGACGATCGAATCCACTGTCAGGAAGTATGGCGCATAATCGAGGCTCTCGATCAGGCCCAACTCATGCCGAAGCGTCGCAGCGACATCCTCGGGCAGACCTTCCGGGTAGCGTTCCCTCGCACCTTCCCAGCTGCGCTTTTCCAGCGTCGCCTGTGCGGTCAGACCGTCATCGACCACCTCGTGCGGATATTGATAGGCCAGCTCATCCAGGCTGAACCGGCAACGTTCGGCAAGGTCGACAGAACGCGCCACGGCGTCCGGCCAGAGGCGGAACAGCCGGGCCATCTCCTCAGGCGGCTTGAGATAGCGATCGGCATGACGGTTCTTCGCAAAACCGACATCGTCGATGGTGCGGCCCTCGCGGATGCAGGTCATCACATCCTGAAGCTTCCGCCGGTCGGCATGGTGGAACAGCACGTCATTGGTGGCGACGGTCGGCACACCCGCCTGCGCCGCCATGTTGGCGAGATTATGCAGCCGCAGAAAATCGCGCGGGCGGCGGCGCAAGGTCAGCGCCATGTAGCAGCGGGCCGGAAAGAGGGATGCAAGGCGGCGCAGGCGCATGGCGGTCAGGCCATCGGCGGCGTCGGGCACCAGCATGGCGATCAGGCCTTCGCCCCAATCGGCCAGATCGTCCCAATGCAGCTCGCACTTGCCCTTGCCGGCGCGCGCCTTGCCGACCGACAGCATCCGGCAGAGGCGGGCATAGGCAGGCCGGTCGGTCGGATAGACGAGAATGTCCGTACCGTCGCCGAGGATCAGCCGGCAGCCGACGATGAGCCGCATCCCCGTTTCCTTCGCAGCGATATGCGCGCGGACGATCCCGGCCAGCGAATTGCGGTCGGTGATCGCCAGCGCCTCGATCCCCAGCACCGCAGCGGTGGCGAACAGTTCGTCAGCCGAGGAGGCGCCGCGCAAGAAGGAGAAATGCGAGGCGCATTGCAGCTCGGCATAGCGCATCATGCGAAGATCCCGTGCAGATACCAGCGATGGTCGCCGGTGTTCGGGTCTTCGCCGTCGCCGCGCCGGAACAACCAGAAGCGCTCGCCCGCTTCGTCCTCCACCTGAAAATAATCGCGCACGGCGGCCAGTTCGCCATCGCGCATCCACCATTCGCCAAAAATGCGTTCGGGGCCATCGGCACGCTTTACCCGGCGCCGCACGCCGCGCCACGTAAAGCTGGCCGGCGGATGATCAGGCAGCAGCGCCATCGCTTCGACCGGCGCGGGCGGATCGAGCAGCCGCGCGGGGCGTGGCCAGTCGGCAGGCCACGTGACGCCGACTGGCGGGGCCAATGGCTCGATGCGGGTGATGGATCGCTCGGGCACTTCGCTCTGTGTCGGCGCGCAGCGATAGAGCCGGCCATGCGCCATGCGGTTGGCGAGCGTATCAACCAGATCGGATAGATCGGGCGTTGTTGGCTCGATCAAGCTCGTGGCCGCGCTGCGATAGTCGAGCGGCTCGGCGATGCTGGCGGTCAGCGTCATCAGCTCGATGCCGAAGCCCGGCGCAATGGTCTCGATCTTGTCGCAGAGCAGGCGCGCCATGCGTTTTGCATCGCGCAGCGGCTTCGCCGTTCCAGCGCGGATCGCCTCGATGCGATTGTCGACGCGCGTAAACAGCAGATCGAGCCGCCGCGCGCCGAGACCCTGCCGTTCCAGTTCCTCGCAGAGCTGGGCCACGAGCTTGCCGGTATAGCGCGCCAGCGTCTCGGACGCGCCGATGGGTTCGGCAAAGGCGCGGCGAACGCGGGCCAACTCCGGCGCCTCGATGAGTTCGAACGGCTCGCTTGCCCGACCATAGGCCTGATCGAGCCGTCGCCCGACCTCCGGGCCGAACCGCAAGGTCAACGGCGCGCGCGGCATGGCGGCAAGTTCGCCGATAGTGTCGACGCCGAGACGGAGCAGGCCATCGATCGTAGCGGCAGCGAGCCGCAGCGCCGTGATCGGCAACTGTGCTAGCTGTACGTCCAGATCGCCCGGATCGACGATGATGGGGGGAGACCGACCGAACCGGGCCAAGCCATGCGCCGCGCCATAGGTCGGCGCGATGGCGATGCGCGCGGTAATGCCGGTGCCCGCAAGGCGCCTCGACAGATCGGCAATGAAGGCCGCTTCACCGCCGATCAGATGCGAAGCGCCCGCCATGTCGAGCCGCAATCCATCGGGCGGTTCGGCCGCGACGATCGGCGAATAGCGTTTGAGCGCCCAGATCGCGAGACGTTCGAGCGCCGCATCATCGCCTACAGGATCGGCATCGCGCACGTCCAAGCCCGCCACCAATGCCTGCGCCTTGGTCACCGCCATGCCGGGCGTGATGCCTTCAGTCCGCGCAGCGGCGCTTACGGCGAGGATCAGGCGCTTACGGCCCTCTCGGCCGACCAGCACCAGCGGCGTGTCAGGCGACGGCGCCGCCGCGCCGAGTGTCCGTATCAGCCGGTCGGTCGGCCAGCTCGGCAGGTAGAGCGAGACGGCCCTGCTCATCGCAAGCCTCCAGCTCGAAATCCGCGCAGTCTCCCGCGCGCGCCCGGATCAGTTCGACCAGCCAGCGCGCCCGGCTGATGCCCGGCACCGGCAAAGGCGCGGAAGGGAGAGCGGAGACGCGCCAACGGGTGACGCTCGCGGTCGGCTGCCCGAAATCCGCCGCCTCGGTCATGCGGCGCCAGCGCCGGATCGCCAGCGCGATTGTGCCGGATTCTTCGGCGCAGAGCTGCAAGCGGCGCGAGGCGACCATCGGCAGACGGGTCAGCTCGCCCACCACGGCTGAGAGGCCGCCATGCCGCAGTCCTTCCTCCATGCAGGCCAGTACCGCCTTTTCCTCGCCGACTTCGGCGAAGATCACCCGGTCGGGGTGCAGCCCGGCCTGCGCCAGCGACGGGGCGAAGAGATCGCGCCGCGTCACGCACCAGAGGACCTGACCCGATGCGCGCGCGGCGATGCCGGCGGCGAACAGCGCCGCAGCAGACCCATGGACCGCACCATTGCCGCCGCCAGCGACCTCGTGGAGCGCGCCCAGCGCCGGACCGCCGCCCGGAACTCTGCGGTCCACCACCTCGATCCCGAATGGCAGCACGCCGCGCGCACGCTTGCCGACCGATTCGATGCGGGCGATCTGATCGCGGAGCGCGAAAAGCTGAGGGTTGGCGGGCATAGGCATCGAGTCGAATACATCTGAATGATCCAAATGTTCTCTAATTGTTCTCACCAGTGAAAAGAGTCAATGCTGGTTCCAGGCAGGCGCGACGAGACGACTATGGAACGACCGCATCAACGGCACTAAGGGAGAAGCTCGCGGGATGGGGGAGTATCGCATCGGCAATCGCCGCACCCCGCGGACCTCCAGCCATCGCCCGGCCAGTGTCGTGCCGACGCACCTGCCGCCTTCGCTAATGATGCGAATGACAAGATGGCTCGGTTGGCTGCGGCCACCACCGGAAGTCGGCAAGAGCGAGCGTCGACAGACAAGCGAGTGTACGACGCTTCATTACTGCCCTTCCCAGTTCCTGATCGTGCGAGACAAGGCCGCTTCATCCCAGCGGATCGAAAAAGCCCCGCGGAGCTGGCTCAGAGCAAAGCCCGTCGCCTGATCTTGCGGATAGTGCGCGCGGATCGCGACCGTTACCTCGGGAGCGATGTTCTGGCCATGACAGACCAGACACATAGGCTTGGTCGGTATGGCGCGCATATAGCGATATTCGCCGCCTTCATTCGCCATCCAGCGCCTCGGCTTGCCGTCCTCGCCCAGCGGCGCGTCGCCCCAGCTCTCCATGACGCGCTGCTCGGTCGCGTCGGCCTCGGCGGCGGGGTTGCGGGTCTTGAGCGCAGTGCGCCTGACGCTCGCCCCACTTTCCTCCGAAAGCTGCGCGGCGAGCGCGGGGGCAATGCTCGAACAAACGCCGATAGCGCCCTGTGGTCCTTCAGCCGCCATCGCGGCTATCAGCACGCTCAGCAATTCGTTCTGAAAGCGGTCGGCCAGGCCCTCGGAGCGGGCCTCAGCCTCCCGGCTCATCATCGTAGGATCAGATGCCAGTTCGTTCGAGCCGCAAGCTCCGAGAGCGAGGGCTAACAGGAGCAGAAGGACGGTGCGCCGCATTGGAGTTCTCAGTGGCGTCAGGCCCGAAGCGGTCGCACAGCATGTCGATCAACTTGCGAACGCCCTCGTCCGCGAGCCTGTAATAGATGGTTGTTCCGTCGCGGCGGGTCTTGACGAGTCCCCCTTCGCGCAGCCGTCCCAGATGCTGGGACACGCTGGACTGCGATTGCCCGCACAGCTCCACCATTTGTCCGACGGCAAATTCTCCCTGGGTCAGCCGGCAGAGGATCAGCAAGCGCTGTTCATTCGCGAGCAGCTTCAGGACGCTCGCCGCATGGGCGGCATGCGCGGTGAGTTGAGCAAGGGAGGTATCAAGGGGTATCATCTGGTTGCAGGCTTCCCATCATCTCGAAGCACGACGTAAATGGCGGGAATAACCAGCACGGTCAGCAGCGTCGAGGACGCGAGACCGAATAGCAGCGAAATCGCCAGACCCTGGAAAATCGGATCGGTCAGGATGACGGCCGCGCCGATCATGGCGGCGGCGGCTGTCAGAACGATCGGCTTGAACCGGATCATGCCCGCCTCGAGCAGGATATCGCGCAGCGATTTGTCGGGCGTCGCCGAATGACGGATGAAATCGACCAGCAGGATCGAATTGCGCACGATGATGCCTGCGAGCGCGATGAAGCCGATCATCGACGTCGCCGTGAACGGCGCGCGGAACAGCATATGGCCAATGACGATGCCGACCAGCGTGAGCGGGATCGGAGTCAGGATGACCAGCGGCAGGCGGAAACTGCGGAACTGCGCGACGACAAGGATATAGATGCCGAGCAGTGCGACCATGAACGCGCCGCCCATGTCGCGGAAGGTGACCCAGGTGATCTCCCATTCGCCGTCCCACAGCAGCGATGGCACACTTTCGTCCTCGGGCTGGCCATTGAGGCGGACTTCGGGCTTCACCAGCCCCTTGGCGGACCAGTCATGGGCGTCGACGGCGCGGTTCACCTCGATCATGCCGTAGATTGGAGCCTCATAGGCCCCGGCAAGCTCGGCCGTCACCATGTCGGCATAGCGGCCGTCGCGGCGAAATATGGCGGGGCTTCCCGTCTCGGTACGGGCATCGACCACCGCGCCAAGATCAATGAGCTGGCCGCTCGGCGTCTGCGCGATGGGCGTGCTCGACAACCCTCTCGCCCAGCTCCGGTCCTTCTGCTCGAGCGCAATGGTGATCGGAAGCGGAGAGCGCCCGTCTCCGCGCGGTGCATAGCCGACTGTCTGACTACCCATCAGCATCGCGATGCTGTCGGCGATCTGGCGCTGCGAGAGGCCGTAATAGTCGATGCGGTCGCGCTGCATGTCGAGGCGGAGCTTCGGGCGCGCCTCGCCGAAGCTGTTGTCGACATCGACGATGAAGGGAACGGACCGGAAGATCTTTTCCAGTTCGATGGCCGTTTTCTGCCGGGTTGCGGCGTCCGGACCATAGACCTCGGCGAGCAAGGTGGCGAGCACCGGCGGCCCCGGCGGCGTTTCGACGACCTTGAGCGATGCGCTATTCGGCAGCTTGAGCGCCTTCAGCCGCTCGCGCAGATCGAGCGCAATCTCGTGACTGGAACGGTCGCGGTCTCCCTTGGGCAGCAGTGTGACCATGACGTCGCCCTGTTCGGGCTGCCCGCGCAGGAAATAATGGCGGACGAGGCCGTTGAAGTTGAACGGCGCCGAGGTGCCGACGTAGGCCTCCATCGCGGTCGCTTCGGGCAGGCCGCGCACGATACCGGCAACATCCTCCAGCACGCGGCCGGTGCTTTCCAGCGCGGTGCCTTCGGGCATGTCGACCACGACCTGGACCTCCGACTTGTTGTCGAAGGGGAGCAACTTCACGGTGACGGCTTTGAAGTAGAACATCGAGCAGGCGAGCAGCGTGGCGATGCCGACCGCGATCAGGAAATTGCGGGCGGACCTGCGCGTGTCGATCACGCGATGCGCGACGCGGGCATAGAGCTGGCCCAGCTTGCCGCCGCTTTCATCGTGGCTATGACCCTTTTCAAGGGTCTTGCGGGCGAAGCGGATCATCAGCCATGGCGCGATCACGACCGCGACGAAGAAGGAGAAGATCATCGCCGCCGAGGCGTTGACCGGGATCGGCGCCATATACGGCCCCATCAGGCCGGAGACGAACAGCATCGGCAGTAGCGCGGCTACGACGGTGAGCGTAGCAACGACAGTAGGATTGCCGACTTCCGCCACAGCCTCGATCGCGGCCCGCGTGCGGCTGCGATCATCGTCCATCGCCCAATGGCGGGCGATGTTCTCGATCATGACGATCGCGTCGTCGACGAGGATGCCGATGGAGAAGATGAGCGCGAACAGGCTGACGCGGTTGATCGTGTAGCCCATGAGGTTCGAGGCGAACATGGTGAGCAGGATCGTCGTCGGAATGACCACGGCGGTCACGCCCGCCTCGCGCCACCCGATCGCGAAGCCGATAAGCACGACAATGGAGACCGTCGCCAGCGCTAGGTGGAACAGCAACTCGTTCGCCTTCTCATTCGCGGTCTCGCCATAATTGCGCGTGACCGCGACCGTGACATCATCGGGGATCAGCTTGCCTTTCAGGCTCTCGACACGCTCGAGGATCGCATCGGAGACGACCACGGCATTGGCCCCGGCTCGCTTGGCGAAGGCGATGCTGACGGCGGGCGCGCTGTCCCATTTGCCGTTCTCGGCCTTCGCCCAGCGCCATGCCCGCGCCTGATCCTCGCGCGGTCCCTGGGTGACGGAGGCAACGTCGCGCAGATAGACGGGCGCGCCGGCCCCGGAGCGGACTGTAAGCAGGCCCACTTCCTGCGCCGACGACAGCGTGCGGCCTGCGGTGACGCCGACTGCCTTGCCGTCCTCGCGGATATTGCCCAGCGGGAAGCTGCGGTTGGCCTGGCTCGCTGCCTCGATCACGCTGCCGAGCGGCACGCCATATTGGCGCAGCCTGGCGGGATCGGGGGCAATGCGGATTTCCTCGGGGCGTCCGCCGACGAGGAAAGAGAGGCCGACATTGTCGACCTTGGCGATCTCGGTGCGCAGCTTCGAGGCCAGCTCATAGAGGCTCGCATCGTTCCACTGGCCTGCGGCTCCCGGCCTGGGCGTGAGGGTCAGAACGACCGCCGGCACATCGTTGATGCCGCGCACCGTAACCTTGGGATCGGGGATGCCGACCGGCTTCCTGTCCCAGTTGGCGCGAAGCTTCTCCTCGATGCGGATCGCCGCGTCCTCGGGGTTCGATCCGACGAGGAAACGAGCCGTCACCAGCACGCCATCGTCCTGCGCCTGGGTATAGACATGCTCCACCCCGTCGACGCTCTTGACGATCGTCTCGAGCGGGATGCCCACCAGCTCGGTCGCGTCGGCGGCCGAGAGGCCGGGGGCCATCACCTGGATGTCGACCATAGGCACGCTGATCTGCGGCTCCTCCTCGCGGGGAATCGCGAAAAGCGCCAGCAGGCCGACGGCGATCGCCGCAAGCAGGAACAGCGGCGTCAGGGGCGAGGCAATGGTGGCCCTGGTGAGGCGACCGGAAATGCCGAGATTCATGGGCGCGCAGCCTTGGCGCCGGCGGCCCTGGCGGACTCGCGGGGTGCGAACAGCGTATCGCCAGCGGACACGCCGCTCAGGATTTCGACCTTCGCGGGATCGGCTGTTGATGCGATCTGGACCGGCACCATACTTAGCCGCTTGTCGTTGCTCACGATCTGAACCTGATCCATGCCGTAGCGCGTCGTGACGAATGCGCGCGGCACCACCAACGCCTTGCGCGTGCCGATCTCGACCGAGGCGCTCACGCGCCGGCCGACGAATTGGGTGGTGAGGCCAGGCAGTGTCGCATCGACGCGAACCTGCCCCCCGGTTATCGCGGGATAGACCTGCGTCACCTGCCCGACGCGCGATCCTTCGGAGATTTCGTCGCTCGTGATTGTCACGCGCGCGCCGGGGTGGACGCGCCCGGCGGCCGATTCCGGCAGCATCAGACGCAGGACCGGGGGGCCGGCCGTGACAGTCGCGATCGACATGCCCGGCGCGACCGGTGCGCCTGCCGGAATGTCGGCGCGGAGCACCCGCCCGCTCGCCGGGACGATCACCGCACCTTGCCCGGCAACGCTGGCACTCGCACCCTGCTGCGCGCGGGCGGCGGCAACCTGCGCGTCGGCCGCGCGCGCGTCGGCCACGGCCTGATCGAGCCGTGCCTTCGCATAGACGCCCTGCCCATAGAGATCGCGGATGCGAGCGAGATCGGCGTTGGCCCGCGCGGCTTCGGCCTGGGCGGCGGCGACCTGCGCGCCATACGCGCTGGTCTCATAACCAATCCGCGAGTCGACGATCAGGCCGATGCGCTGGCCCTTTTGCACCATGTCGCCCTCGACGACCGAGAGCGAGGTCAGGATGCCGGGAATGCGCGCCAAGACCTCGGCCTGGTCGCGGGTGGCGATCTCCGCGCCCACCACCTTCATGTCGGGGATTTCGGTCGCGGCGAGCCGCAGGGTGTCCCCGGCGGGCAGCGATGTCGCCGCAGACTCGCGCTCCGGCTGATTGTCGCATCCCGATAGCGCCAGCGCGGCGCCCGCCAACCAGAGCCACTTGCCCCTGCCGCTCATCATGCCGCTCCTATCCCTCGTTCGCGCTCAGTCGCCGACCACCGGCAAGCCGGCGTCTTTCCATGCACCAATGCCCCCGGCGAGATGCGTGTCGATCGCGCTCTGCGCCGCCGCGCACTGATCGAGCGCCTTGCCCGAACGCTTGCCGCCCGCGCATTGCAGCACGACGGTCCGGCCCTCGGGATCAGGGATGTTACGAGGTGAAAAGCCTGACAGCGGCAGGTTTACTGCCCCGGCGATGTGGCCGGCCGTGAACTCGCCGGCCTCGCGCACGTCGATCAGCAGCGCCTTGCCGTCCTTCAGCATGGCGTCGAGTTCGGCGGGGCCGATCTCGCGGTGTGCGTCACGTTTCTTGAATCCGGACATGGGAGCCTCTTTCAGTTTATCGCTTGTATATAACGTGTAATCCTTATATTAGTCAATGTCATTGAATGAGGAGGGATCGCAGATGCGCAAGCCGTTGATCGTGGTGTTAGGGGCGGGCCTGGGAGGCACGATCGCCTCCTACGAGATCAAGGCTGCAGTCAAAGACCGCGCAGATGTGATGACCGTTTCCGACACGGACACCTACAGCTTCATCCCGTCCAATCCTTGGGTCGCGGTGCGCTGGCGCGAGCCGGAGGCTATTCAGGTCCATCTTCCCCCGGTGTTCGCGAAAAAGAAGATCGGCTTTACCTCGGTCGGCGCCAAGCGACTCCACGCCAGCGAAAAACGACTCGAACTCAATGACGCTACTTCAATCACTTACGATTATCTTGTAATTGCGACTGGCCCCGATCTGGCCTTCGACGAGATCGAAGGTCTGGGACCACAAGCCCATACCGTGTCGGTCTGCCAGACCGCCCATGCAGCCGACGCGGCCGATGCGTTCGACGCCTTCGTGGAAAATCCCGGCCCCATCGTCGTCGGCGCGGTCCAGGGCGCGTCCTGCTACGGCCCAGCCTATGAATTCGCACTGATCCTCGATACCGAGCTGCGCCGCCGCAAGATCCGCGACAAGGTGCCGATGACCTTCGTCACCGCCGAACCCTATATCGGGCATCTCGGCCTCGATGGCGTCGGCGATACCAAGTCGCTGCTCGAAAGCGAACTGCGCGACCGCCACATCAAATGGATCACCAATGCTCGCGTCGCCAAAGTCGATGCGGGTCTCATGCACGTCGAGGAAGTGGGCGAGGACGGCGCGGTCAGGAAGGCGCAGGATCTGCCCTTCGGCTATTCGATGCTGCTTCCCGCGTTCCGGGGCGTTCCGGCGGTCAGCAATATCGAAGGTCTGACCAACCCGCGCGGTTTCATCATCATCGACAAGCATCAGCGAAATCCGGCCTTTCCGGAGATCTTTGCGCTCGGCGTCTGCGTTGCCATTCCACCGACAGGCCCGACCCCGGTTCCGGTCGGCGTACCCAAGACCGGCTTCATGATAGAATCGATGGTGACTGCGACCGCGGCGAACCTCGTCTCGATCCTCGACGGCAAGCAACCGG
>CAZASR010000093.1:0-10840 GCA_964487765.1 uncultured Devosia sp.
AGGGGAAGCTCTTGTCGTCGCGCAGCAGCACGTTGAAGCGGGGCTTCAGACGCTTGATGAGATTGGCCTCGAGCAGGAGCGCCTCGGCTTCGGTCTCGGTGCGCACAAACTCCATGGTGCGCGTCGCAGCGATCATGCGCTGCAGGCGAAGCTCGAGGCCCTCGGGCCGCGTGTAGTTGGTGACACGCGCCTTGAGGCTGCGGGCCTTGCCCACATAGACGACCTCGCCGGCCTCATCGATCATGCGATAGACGCCGGGAGCCGAGGGCAGCGTCCTGACGAAGGCCCGAATGATGGCGGCGCCCGCTTCGTAGGGCACATCGTTCATGTCGTCCGCCTCGGCATTGGCCTGCGGCTGGCGGGAAAGTCGATGTGCTTGCCGCCATCCACCATGATCATCTGGCCGGTGACCGAGCGGGCGGCGAGCAGATAGAGGAGGGCGTCGCAGACGTCGCCGGCATTGGCGGCGTAACCCAGCGGCGTGTTGGCCTGCGATTTGTCGAAGGCCGCCTGCGACTGGCCCTTCTCCCTGAGCGTCGGGCCAGGGCCGATGGCGTTGACCCGGATGCGCGGCGCGAGCGATTGCGCCATGGTGAGCGTCATGGTCCAGAGGGCGGCCTTGCTCAAGGTGTAGCTGAAATAGTTGGGCGTGAGGTGGAGCACGCGCTCATCGATGATGTTGACGATGTTGCCCTGGCTCCTGGAGGGAAGCTGGGCGGCGAAATCGCGCGCAAGGAAAGCGGGCGCCTCGAGATGAATCGCCAGGTGCCGGTCCCACAGCGTCTCGTCGAGATCGGCAACGGAATCGGGCTCGAAGGATGAAGCGTTGTTGACCAGAAGGGTCAACGGGCCAAAGTGCGCCGAGGCCTTGGCGATGACGGCGGCGCGCTGGCGGCGAATGGCGAGATCGGCCTTGAGCAGGGCGGCCCGGCCGCCGGCGGTGGTGATCTCATCGACGAGCGCCACCGCCTCCTCGCGGCCGCCGCGGTGATGGATCACTACGGCCCATCCGGCCGCGGCAAGAGCGCGCGCCATGGCGGCGCCAAGTCGGCCGGCGGCGCCGGTGACGAGAGCCGCGCGATTCTGATTCGGTGAATTCTTCATGGGTCCGCCAAAGATAGGGTTTCCGCTCCGCTGCCGGAAGAGCCGCTGACTCAGCGGGGGACACCGGCGGAAAGACGCTTCCGGAGCCGACTGCCGAGCCTTAGGTTCGAAGGGCGAAAGCGGGGGGTGCACCTCGCCATAGGGAAGGAGAACTGACTTATGGATTGGGTAGGACTCATTATTCAACTCGTCGGTGGCGCCGTGGGCGGATATGGCACCGGGCGAGCGGCCAAAAGCGTCAGTATCAATCCGGCGGTCGACGCCATTGTCGGACTGATCGGCGGTTGGGCGGGAACCTGGCTCGTCGGGATGATTCCCGGGCTCACGGGAATGGTCACCGGAGGTGGCGCTGCCTATGTGGGGCAGGCCGTCACCGGTGTTATCGGCGGTGGTATCCTGACCGCCATCGTCGGTCTCATCAAGAACATGGCGTCGCCCAAGTAGGCGGCGCGCAACGCGCAGCCGGGCCGCGGGCAGGCGGCCCGGCAATCAACTGGACATCGAGATGACGAACGCTGCCGGCGCCTCGCGAGACAATGTGGGGCGCGGAATTGCCTTGGCGCTCACCGCCATCCTGGTGTTCTCGACGCAGGACGCGACGTCGAAATTTCTTGTCCAGGCGGACGTCTCTCCATTTCAGATGACGATGATGCGCTTCTGGGCCTTCGCGGCGTTTTCGCTGCTGCTGGCCTGGCGGCGCGGCGGGCTCCGCAACGGCTTCCGCACGCGCTATCCCCTGCTGCAGATCGCTCGTGGCGGCCTGCTTGTCATCGACATCTGGTGCTATGTGCTGGCGCTGAGCACGGTGTCGCTCGCGGCCGTGCAATCGATCACGCTGGTCTATCCGCTGCTGGTGACGCTGTTCGCAATCCCGTTGCTGGGCGAGAAGGTCGGCATCTTCCGTATCGCGGCCGTGGCGGTCGGATTCGGCGGTGCGCTCATCATCGTCAGGCCCGGCGGCGTCCCACTCGATTGGGGCGTGGTCTTCGCCGTGGCATCGGGCTCCGCCTACGCGCTCTATATCGTCCTGACGCGCAAAGTGTCGGCAGCCGATTCGCCCACGACCAGCATGGTCTATACCGGCATGGTCGGGTTGGTGCTGAGCTCGGCGGTGGGCGCATTCTACTGGGAGGTGCTGGATCTCACCTCGTTTCTGCTGATCGGCTACATCATGCTCACGGGCGTAGCGGCGCACGGCATGATGATCTTCGCGCTCTCGCTGGCGCCGGCCAGCGTGCTGCAGCCGTTCAACTACACGTCGTTGCCGTGGAGCATTTTGCTGTCGATCGTTATCTTCGGGGAGGCGATCGACACAATCTCCCTGCTGGGCGCGGGGGTCATCATCGGTGCCGGCCTGGTGGTGATGGCGCGCGAGCGGATCAAGAAGGTCCCCCCGGCCGTCGCCGAACCAGCGCTGCCAGGAAAAGAATGATCGAGACGGCAACGCAGAGCACACCGAACGGCGCGACCGAGATCAGCAGCATGGCCGGGACGAGTGCGTCGACGTCCGTGAAAACGTATTTGACGAGCAGGGCAGGGATGGCGCCGATGGCGAGGAGCACCAGGCCGAGCCGGAACAGCGCCCGCACCCAGATTGTCAGCGAGCGATCCATCTTGCCTCCGAGGTCTTGAATCGGGGGTGTGTCGTGGGCACGTTACTCCTCGCAGCAACCGCCGCCGACACGACGAAAGGGTTCCCGCGATGCCGATAATCATTGAAATTGCCCTGGCCCTGATCCTGGTCGGAGGCCTGGTGCACTACATGACGCGCAGCCGGCGCGCGGCGGATCGGGGCAGCATTATCGACCGGCGCGTCGAGGCCTATATCGAAACGATCCGACGCGAGGGGACCAACAAGGAACTGGTCGCCATGAGCGACAACGAACTGCGCGACCTGCTGCAATCGAGCGCGCACAATCTCAAGGTGCAGCGCGACCGGCGCATGTACCTGCTGTTCGGCGGCGTCCTGATCGGCCTCATTGGTGCTATCCTGGTGGCGACCGAGGAGGGCTCGCGTGGCTTCGGCATCGCGCTGTTGGTCGCGGCTCTCGTGCTTTACGGCATGAACGAATTTCTGGGGCGGCAGATGATCGCGCCGCTCGAGCAGAAGGGCATCGACGTCGAGCGGCTGCGCGTCGAATAGGTTCACAGCCGCCTGATCCTTCCGACGACGAAGACGAGCGCGCCAGCGGCGACGAGCGCCATCGGCGCGATGACGAGCAGCGACAGGACCGTGCCGTCGAGATGCAAGGGATTGCCCGGCTCCTCGATGCGCGACAGGCCGTAGCGCTCGAGCGTGAACAGCCCCATGCCGATCAGAACCAGCGTCGAGGCGAGCTTGATGTACGGCTTGAGCGCGGGCGCGGCCATGGCTTCTCCTTGTCGGCAGAGATAGACCCCTGCCGTGCAAACGGCAACGCCAGCCTCCCGTCGAGAGACCGGCGCATGGCAGTGGACTGTCGGCGTCAGTCGTTGATGCACAGATAGCCGAGGGGACCCGAGAAGCAGAACTCGACGCCCGGCTTGGGATCGGGATCGAACACGTCGAGATCGATCGCCGAGTCCTTCACCCAGCCGGCATTGTTGGGACCGGGCGGGTCGATGCGGAACCAGCCGCCGTTCTTCTTGGTGTAGTTGAGGATCTTGACGTAGTCGCCTTCGTCGACCCACGCGACGGTCGGCGAGCCCGACCACCATGCCTTCCTCACCTTGGTGTCGTAGTTGACATAGCCGTAGGTGGCGGCGAAGGCGCCGGAGACGGAGAGGATCAGAGCGGTGGCAGCAATCGCACCGGTCTTCAGAACGGAGAGGGCCATTTGCGGTTCCTTTCAAGGTTGACGGGCAATCGCTTGCCTTGGTCCGGAACCTAGTGGGCCGTGTCTGAACGCAGACTGACACGGTTGTTTAGGACTGCGTTTTAATCAAACGGCCAGTGATCGTCGTGACCGGGCACCCCGCCGAGCGGATGCAGCGGATCGAAGGAGAACTCGAACGGCGTTACCATCACCTTTGCCGGAGAGCCGATGAGATAGCTGCCGAGCACCCACCCGCCCGGACCGCCGTCGAGCTGGATGACATGGCACCAGCGGGCGTGGCGGGTGCATTTATCGAGATAGACGCGCTCCTGGTCCGCCAGCTTGTCGACGGTGGGGGAGCTGAGGCGGGGATGGGTGTGGACGGCCTGAACGCCGGAGGCGCGCGCGGTAGGGCGGTCGGCGAGGGTGGGGGTGGCGCCGAGGAGGGCCGCGACGACGACTGCGAGGAGAAGTCTCATACCTTTACCCCAAACACTCCGAAAGTGATGCGCCTTTCTACCGCGCCTTGGAGGATTTCGACTAGACCGCCTGCGGCGGGGGCTCGGTGGGATCGTCGACGCGGGGGATGGGCGTCAAATCCATCTCGTTCTCGATGGCGCGGTCGACGAGCCCGATCGCGGTCTCGATTTCGATGAAGCGTTTCAGCGCGTTGTCGAGGTTCGAATCGCGGGCGACGGCGCGGCGGGCGTCCACGAGACGGTCGCGGAAGCTGCGCAGATCGGTGACATACTGGCTCTCGGGGCGGGACATGGGGGCTCCGAATGAAAATTATCCCTGCCCCTAAAGCCCTTGCCGGCAGCCGGAGTTCCCGCGCCGGGGCGGGGCTCACGAACATATTCTTCTTTGTGTGGCGCGGCGATCGTGGTCTGTTCCGGGTGGGGGTCGCCTGACCAAGGAGACCGACATGCACACAAGCCATCACCCATCCACCAACCCCAACGCCGTGGTTCGCGCCGCGCTGGAGCCGACGCTGAGCCAGTTCAACGGCTGGCGCTCGGACCTTGCGAGCTTTGCCGTGCGGGCCGACCGGCAGGCCGGGGATCGCGACCGGCGCAAGATGCTCGCACGGCTGGCGGCGATCGAGGCCGAATTGCGCGCGGCGCGGACCGACATCATCCTCGAACTGGCGGAAGCCCCGCCACCCATCGCCGGGCATAGCCGGGTGGCGGATGTGGAGAAGGCGCTCGACAATATCGAAGCATCGCTGCGCGAGCTGCAGGGGCGGCTCGGCCCTTAGGCCGGCAGGGCCGCACGGGGCCCGGCGGAGCAGGGCTCAGCCGGGGCTGTATTTGGGGCCGTGGTCGGCATTGTCGGGCCGGGGCGGCGGGGCGCCGGTGTGAATGCCGGGATTGGGCCGGATGTCGAGATAGCGTGGCGGCGTGCCCGGATTGGGATCGCCGGCATAAGGATGGCCCTCGTCGGCGGGATGCGGGTCGGCATCCTCGAGCGGCGGCGCGGCCCGGCGGGCGGCCGCAGGCGCGTGCGGGTGATAATCGCTGATGTCGGTGCCTTCGCGGGCCGTGTGCGGCGGATTGGCCGGGGCACCGGGCGAATTGATGCGGATGCGGTCGGGCATGGCGGGTCTCCTCTCTCACTGAGGGACGTAACCGGCGACGGGCGCGCAGGTTGCGCCGGCGGTCGGGAACGGTGCCGGAAGAATATTCCAGCCTCCGCCCGGCGCGACGGCGGTGCGCGTTCGGCCTTTGCATGCAAGGCGGTAGCCGGTTCGGCTCGCGTGCGGCACATCTTCGTGAGCGGCGGTTTATCCTATTTAAGTGGCCCGGCCGCCCGCTCCATGCTCTAGTGGCTCGCAGACCGGAGCGGCGGCCGATTTGCATTCGGCACAGCACCTCGTACTCCGGGCGATACCTGCGCAATGAACGGGCTCTGCCGCTGCACAACCGTGCCGCGGTGCGAACGGCGTGGAGGCTTCGATGCCCGAAATCAACTGGTTCCTCGCGACGACCCTGGTGCTGCTGCTGTGCGGCATCGCCATCGTACTGCCCTTCCTGCTCGGCCTCGCGGCCGCCTGATGGAGCTGCAACCGCACGGGGACATGGCGCGCAAGAAGCGGCGCGTGATGGACAGGTCGGGCGCCGAGGCGCGCCGCGCGGTCGCCGACACGATCGCGCGATTCTCGCCCTGGCGCTTCGACCTCGCCCGCTTCGCGGCCCGGGCAGAACGGCATTTCAGTGCAGCCGAGCGCCAGGCGATGCTGCGGCGCTGCGCCGAGATCGAGCGGCAGATGCTTGCCGCGCGCGCCGAACTCGACGCCGGCCTCGCCGATGCGCCGCGTCCCGTCGCCGGCCACAGCCGCGTCGTCGACGTGGAGAAGGCGCTCGACAATATCGGAGAGAACCTGAAGGAGCTGCGCGGGAAACTGACGCAATAGGGCGCGCCGATGCCGCCGAAGGGTGGGGGGTGCCCCCACGGGCTGGGTCTCCCTCCCCTCGAGGCGGGGAGGATCGCGGACGGGGCGCGCGCTGCGCCTCTATGATGGTTGCCATCCCGTGCGAGGGGACGGCGCCGGCCCCTGCGAAGGGCACGGCAAGACGCAGAACGCGCCCCGCTGCCTGAGGGGGATCCGGGCACCAGCGGTGAGCGCCGTGGGCGTAACGTCAGCCACGGCACTCCCGCGAGGAACCCTGAGCTGCGCGGCCGCAGCTCCCCCAGGCCGCCCCCGGCCCGTCCGTCACGGGCCCGCGAAGTCGAGGGCAGGGGAGGACTATAACACGGCTCCAGAGCACGGGGATAAGTCGGGGAAATAAACCCGCAGAGGCCAGGGTCTGCAGGCATTTGCGGGGGAAAGTTTTGGTCACTTGCCGGGATGATGCCGCAGCCCCGATTGTCATCCCAGCGAAAGCCGGGACTCATTCATTCGCTGGCGCAAGGTGCGCGTCGGGTCCTGGCCCGGCCATGACGGTCGGGGGCGGGGGAGGAACGTCGAAGACGGGGTCAGGGGACGTCGGGCCACTCGTCTTCGGGATCGGGGGCGTAGCGGGGGCCGGCGGTGTAGCGTTCGAGCCATTCGGTGACGTGCCACACGATGTCGTCGGCGTCTTCGTCATAGGCGAAATAGCGGCCGCGGAAGGCGGCCTGCTGCCGGGCGAGGGCCAGGCGGGCGGCGAGGCCGGCGTGGGTGACGGGCGGGTGGAGCGGCAGGGGCGGTGCGGCACCGAGCGATCCGGCGACCGGGGCGATGGCGCGGAGCGCCTGCCGGGCGAGGGCGAGGAGATCGGCGGCGACCGGAGCGTCGGGGCGTGCCTTCGCCAGCGGCGCGACGATTTCGGCCACGGGTACGAGGCGCTGCTGCGCGCGCTCATAGGCGCGCACGAGCCGGGCGGTGGTGGCGTGGGGAATGGCGGGGTCGTCGGTGTCGATCATCGTTGTCCTCCGAAAGGGATTCCCGGGGAGTTTAGGACGGGTAAGGGGGGACGGGGATAAGTCGGGGAATTACGGCCGGAGAGGGCAGGGTTCGCAGGCGCTTGCGGGGGAAAGTTTTGGTTCGGGATGGGCGGTGGTGGGCGCGAATCCAGCGGCAGGCGGCGCCCTACCCACCGCTGCGCGGTCCCGCTCCCCACGGCGTCGCCGCGAGGAGGGAGAGGGTGACCGAGAGCTCCCGCGCGGGCGGGGGAGGATGGCGGCGGTTACAGCCGGGCGGTGGCGGTGTCGCCCATTTTGGGCTTGGCGCCGGTGACGGCGGCGGCGAGCATCGCGGTGAAGGCGACGGCCTTGTTGGGCGAGTCCCACAGCTCCGCCGTCTCGGGGGTGACGGTCAGCAGGCGGATGTCGGGATCCTCGGCATCGTCCCACCAGGCCTTGTCGAAGGCGCTCCAGAGCTGCTGGATCTTGGCCCGGTCGTTGCTGAGCTCGGCGTGGCCGGCGACCGAGACGAATTTCATGGCTCCGGTGTCGGCATAGCCCAGATTGACCGCCGGATAGCGCTCGAGCTGCCAGTTCTTCGAACTGTCGTGGGAGACGAGGAAATAAATGGCGTGCTCGTCGCGGTTGGGCCGCGAGCTCAGCGGCCGCGACTGCTGGTGCGTGCCGTCCCAGGTGACGAACATGCAGAAATCGATTTTCTCGGCGAGCTCCCAGACGCGGTCGACGATCTCGTCGGGCGTCATGTCGGTGTGCTGCTGCTCACGATCGGCCATGAGATGCCTCCTTGTTGTGGGGTCGCGACGCCGGGGATGTAGGGAGGTTGCGGCGGTGGAGCCGTTGTGATCGGGGGATGTGGCGTAAGTTTTTTGGGGGTGCCTCGCACGCGGGGGACCGTGTCCTGCGCTTCACCACGTTGGTTCGCGGCAGGGATGGGGAGGCGCGTGCTCCGATCTCCCGCTCTGGCCCAACAACTCAGGGCAGGGGGAGACCAGGCAAGCTGTGAGTGTCGAGGGTAACATCCTTACCTTGCCCTGCGCCTCGCCTAGTCGTAGCCGGGAAGGTGGCCTTGGAGCGGTTACTCGTACTAGTCCGCGTCCCGACTGCGTGTCGATGAATTTTGGCTTCGCCCGAAATGGCATTCCAGAAAACCACGAGGGGGGCTTACTGGCCGTAGCCATTATGGCTTGAACGGTCGAAGCGTACTCGCCTTCTAGTGGCTGGAAAGCACGCTCTAAGACTAGGTCATCACCATAGAAGTTCGTCTTCGCACACTGGTGGCGGATGGGAGCGCCCGAGATGAACTTTTCCGAACGCAGATTATAGAGCGAGATTGACCGGCGGCTGGTATCAGACGCAAATTGGCGCAAATAGCACTTCGGAACATAATGTTGAGCCTTATAGGCCGTCACTTTTTAGCGCGCCTTTATAGATTTGAATGTTGAGCCAAGAATTCGGGGGAACTCGTGGCGGGAATCGCGATTGTTACGGCGAAAAACGTTCGGAGGATGAGAACTAAACTTGAGTCTTCCAGCGTTCCTATATCAATGGACGGTCCGAAGACGCACGCCTTCTACGAACAGTTTGCGGCGGAACTGAATTGATCTATCAATACAAGCAACTACGCACCTAGTACCGGGCATGGTTATCTTGGTTATCCCAAAAAAGACGGGTGTACGCGTTTCGTCCCTATTCTTACGACCACGGATACCATTATTTATTATTCTATAGTCTGGACCATAGAGGACGAGCTCATCAAGCCGTTCGATGGGGTGTTTGGCGCATGGCACACCAAGCCAGAAAAAATCATTCTTGGGCAGGCTGGATCTCTACAAGGTGCCGAAATTGACCAGTACTCATCCAACACTTTTAACAAGCTCGCTTGGTTCAAGGAATGGTCGTCCTACGCTGAGCTTCTGTCGGCAATATTGAGTGACAAGAAGTTTGGGAATTACGTTCTAACCACTGACATCGCAAATTTCTACGACACTATCGACGTCGGGAGGTTATGCGACAGCATCCGCAGTGAGGTGGTGACGGCGAAGGCGGACGTAGTCACGCTACTACGATATTTCTTGCAGTATTGGGACCGACGAGTGCGAGGATACTCACCGTCGTCGAAGGGGATACCGCAAGAGCTTATCTCTGACGCATCCCGCACTTTGGCGAACTTCTATCTTCATGATTTCGATACCGAGTTCAAAGCGATCTGTGCTCAGCGAGACGCCGCGTATGTCCGTTGGGCCGATGACATTGTGATCATTGGAAAATCAAAAAAGAGCCTGGAGAGAGCGCTGCACGAAGGCTCGCGGGAACTTCTTAAGATAGGCCTGAACTTTAACGCCGCGAAGACGCAGCACTTTACCCGAACTGAGTACTATAACTATCGAGGGTTGGGGGTTCTGGATATTGTCGATAGCGCAACGGTGGCGGGTCTCGAAAGGGCTGTGAAAGCTTTCGTTTCAAACTACAAGACAAAGGGCGGTCGGATGGATTCCGTCTTCCGCGCGTGCATCTCAAAGCTATTCAAGAACGCGGCCTTCCGCACGCCGTACCTACTGAATTTCGTAGTCGAGAAGGCTGACGACTACTACCTGATAGGTGGGCTTAGCGAACTTCAAATCTTTCGCTTCTGCGCCATTCAACCGAATCCGAAGGTCGCGCTTAGGAAGGTTGCGGCTCTGGTGTGCCGTTATCCCTACGCTTCATCGAAGGCCATATTGATGGAGAGCATGAGAAAGAGGAGAAAAGAATACATAAAGCTAGGCGTTTCTTCTGCACAACTCAAGGCGATCTCAGCTTTGCTTCTTACCGAGTCCTACGACAGCGAAATCCTCACCACGATATGCCATCCCGCTTTGGACAGTGCGCTCAAATAAGTGCGCGTGATCTGCAAAGCGACGGCCCGAACGTTGGAGGGATCGGCTAGAGGTCGCCGCCGCTAAGAATGCCCAACTTTATCTGCCGCAACCGCTCATCCTCGGGTCAACCCGAGGATGACGAAGGCGCAATGGGTGTGGCCGCCCGTTGGCGAGGAGTGCGGTTCGTGGGGCGCCCCCTCCGTCGCCCGAGGCGACACCGCCCCCGCGCGGACGCAGGGGACGGAAGCTGCGGCGAGGTTAGAGGTTGACGATTTTTAGGGGGTGATGTCGCGATGGACGTGGCCGCCCCCTAGTCGGTGGAGCCTTCGAGGACGTCCAGTTCCATCTCCCGCAGCCGCTTGATCTCGTCCCTCAGTCGCGCGGCCCGTTCGAACTCCAGATTCGTGGCGGCTTCGCGCATCTGCTTTTCCATGTCCTTGATGACGGCCTGGAGGTTGGCGCCGACCTGGATTTGTTCCTTGCCGGACTTGTCCTTCCCGATGCTCACCGTGACGTGGTCGCGCTCGTAGACGCTGTCGACGATCTCCTTGATGTTGGACTTGACGCTCTGCGGTGTAATGCCGTTCGCCTCGTTGTAGGCGAGCTGCTTTTCGCGGCGGCGGTTGGTTTCGGCGAGGGCGCGGTCCATCGAGCCGGTGACGTGGTCGGCATAAAGGA
>CAZASR010000094.1:0-10781 GCA_964487765.1 uncultured Devosia sp.
GGCCAGATGGGCGGCATGACTAACGAGCTCGGCGAGTTTCCCTCGGTCTGCAACAAGTCGGTGCAGGCGCAGTCGACCGACATCCAGCCCGGCATCGCGCACGCGGTCTTCAACCGCACGATCGATGATCTGTCGCGCCTGTCGGGTCGCGAGATGGAGAAGCTCGGCCGGCTCAACACACCGCTCTACAAGGGACCGCGCAGCACCAAATGGCGGCCGGTGAGCTGGGACTGGGCCCTCGATCTGGCGGCTGAAAAGCTGAAGCCGCTCGATCCGAACAGAACCTTCTTCTACTCCTCCGGCCGCTCGTCGAACGAGGCGGGGTTCGTCTTCCAGCTGCTGGCCCGCGCCTGGGGCACCAACAATGTCAATAACTGCTCCTATTATTGCCACCAGGCGACGAGCGAGGGGCTCGCGACGACTATCGGCAAAGGGACGGCGACGGTCGAGCTCCATGACCTCACGGGCGCGGACCTGATCTTCGTCATCGGCGCCAATCCGGCGTCCAATCATCCGCGCTTCATCCACATGCTCAAGCATTGCCGCGATCAGGGCGGCGACGTGATCGTCATCAATCCGGCCAGGGAGCCGGGGCTGGTGAAGTTTGCGGTGCCCAAGAGCCCCGGCTCGATGCTGCGCGGCGGCGACGAGATTGCGTCCGACTGGCTGCAGCCGCGCATCGGCACCGACATCGCCCTGTTCAAGGGGCTCGCCAAGGCGGCGCTCGAGTTCGGCACCGAGGACCGCGTCTTCCTCGATGCCTATGCCGAGGGTTTCGATGCCTTCAAAGCCGACCTCGACGCGCTGCGCTGGGACGACATCAGCGCCGCCTGCGGCGTCTCGCGCGACGACATCATGCGTGTCGCCGGCACCTATGGCCGTCGCAGGAACGTCGTCTTCGCCTGGGGCATGGGGATGACGCACCATCTGCACGGCGTTGCCAATGTCGAGGCCATCGCTAACCTGGCACTGCTGCGCGGTATGCTCGGCCGGCCCTTCGCGGGCCTGCTGCCGCTGCGCGGTCATTCCAACGTCCAGGGCGTCGGCACCATCGGGGTCAAGCCGATCGTCTCCGCCGAAGTCTTCGCGGCCATGGAGAAGGCTTTCGGCGTGACGCTGCCGCGCGACAAGGGATTCGACACCATGGCCGGGCTCGAAGCCGCAGCCGCCGGCCGGATCGATGCGGCCGTGATAATGGGCGGCAATTTGTGGGGCGCGACGCCGGACACCTCCTTCGCAACCCGCGCGATGGAAGCCATCGGCTTCAAGCTGTTCCTCACAACCACGCTCAATCGTGGCCATGTTCATGGGCTGGGGGAGGGGGAAGCGCTGATCCTCCCGGTGACAGCGCGCGACGAGGAATGGTCGCCTACCACGCAGGAATCGATGTTCAACTTCGTGCGCCTCAGCGATGGCGGCATCCGGCGGCTCGATAATGTCCGACCGGAGACGGTGATCCTGTGCGATCTCGCCACGCGCCTGCTGCCGCATACGCCGATCCCCTTCGCGCGCTTCAAGGAGCACCGCGAGGTCCGCAAGGCCATCGCCTCCGTCGTCCCCGGCATGCAGCAGCTCGCCGACATCGACGTCGCGCGCAAGGAGTTTCACATCGGCAACCGCGTCATGCATGCGCCCGTCTTCGGCACGCCCGATGGCCGCGCGCATTTCGTTGTGACGCCCATGCCGGCGCCGCCGCGGCAGAAGCTGACCCTCGCCACGGTGCGCTCGGAAGGGCAGTTCAACACCATCATCTACGAAGAGCATGACACCTACCGTTTGAAGGCGCCGCGCGATGCCGTGTTTCTCAATCGCGAGGACATGTCGGAGGCCGGCGTCGCCGATGGCGCCCGCGTCACCATCGCGTCGGACAAGGGACGTATGCGTGCCGTCGCCACGGCGTTCGACCTGCCGCGCGGCTCGGCGCTCGCCTATTTCCCCGAAGCCAATGTGCTGTGCGGCACCAGTGTTGATCCGCGCAGCAAGACGCCGGCCTTCAAATCCGTTCCGGTATGGATCGAGGCATGAGCTTCAAGGGATTTCCGCCTGCCACGCTCGGATTCCTCGAGGGCATTCGTGCGCACAACGAGAAGGCCTGGTTCGACGCCAATCGCGACCTCTACGAAGCCGGCTATGTCGAGCCGGCGCGCGCCTTCGTCGAGGAGATGGGGCCGAAGCTGCGCGCCATCGCGCCCGATGTAAAATACGAGCCGCGGGTCAACGGCTCGATGAGCCGCATCAATCGCGATATCCGGTTTTCGAAGGACAAGCGGCCTTACAAGGAACATCTCGGCCTGTGGTTCTGGCATGGCGAGAGGCGGCAATGGGACGTGCCCGGCTTCTGGTTTGAACTCACGCCGCAACACCTGCAACTGGGCGTCGGTATCTACATGCTGCATGGCGAAGCCCTCGACGCCTACCGCCAGTCGGTCATCCATCCGCGCTCGGGGAAGGCATTGCTCGCGGCCGTCGCCGCCGTCGAAAAGTCCGGCAAATACGAGATCGGCGGCAGGACGCGCAAGCTCATGCCGCGCGGCTTCGAGACCGACCCCGAGCGCGCCGGCTATCTGCTTTACGAAGGGCTCTACGCGGCGATCTCGCTGCCGCCCGAGACCGCCGCCAAGCCTCGGCTCGCCGATCTCTGCCTCAGGCATTACGCGGCGATGTGGCCGATCGGCGAATGGCTGCTCGCCGAAGTGCGCGACGGCTGAGCATGGCGTTCACCGGCTTTCCGCGCGAGACGCTGGCATTCCTCGAGGGCATCAATGCCGACAACTCGAAGGAGTGGTTCACCGGCAACCGGCCGCTCTACGACGCGACGGTCGCGGCCGCGAAAGGCTTTGTCGAAACCGTAGGCCCCGAGCTGCGCAAGATCGCGCCGGCCATCCGCTTCGAGCCCAGGGTCGGCGGCTCGCTGCAGCGGCCCAATCGGGACACGCGCTTCGACAAGGGTAAGCCGCCCTACCGAGAGCAGTTCGATCTGTGGTTCTGGCATGGCGAGAAGAAGGGCTGGGACCAGCCCGGCTTCTTCCTGCGCATCGCGCCCGACAACCTTTGGATCGCGGCGGGCATGATGCACATCCTGTGGCCGCAGCTCAAAACCTTCCGCGCCGCAGTGCTCGACGATCGTGCCGGCGCCGCCCTGGTGGCGACGGTCGCGCGCATCGAAGCCGCCGGTCCCTACCAGGTGGGCTATCCGAAGCGGAAGAGCGTGCCCAAGGGCTTCGATCCCGGGCACCCGCGCGCCGACTATCTCAAATATGAGAGCCTGTGGGGGCATCTGCAGTTGCCGGCCGAGGCTGCGCTGGCGCCCGATTTCGCCGACGTGGCGCTCGGCGCGTGGCGCGATCTCGCGCCGCTGACAGCATGGCTGCTCGATGAGGTCACGAGCGTTCCCGCTACCCCAGAGTGACGATCACGTCGCCGGTCTTGCTGCCGGTCTCGACATAGCGGTGTGCCTCGACGATCTCGGCAAGCGGATAGGTCCGGGCGATGACGCCGCGCAGCACGCCCGTCTCGATCAATTGCTTCAGCAGCAGCATGTCCTTTGCCTTGTCTGCCGTCGGTCGCAGCCCGGTCGTTGCGAGCTTCGCGCGCTTGCCGTCGGCGCGGTTGCGGCGCAGCATGTGGATCAGGATCGCCAGCGACGGCGTCGTCGTGAGGTAGATTCCGCCGCGCTTGAGCGCCGCACGGCAAGCCGCGAAGCTGCTCCTGCCCACCGTGTCGAAGATCACGTCGTAGAGGGCCCGCGCCTGCGTGAAATCCGTCTTCGTCCGGTCGATCACCTCGTCGGCGCCGAGCGAGCGGACGAGCTCGATGTTGCGCGTGCTGCACACCGCCGTCACAGTCGCCCGCATGTGTCGCGCCAGTTGCACGGCCACCGTGCCGATGCTGCCCGCCGCGCCATTGATCAGGATCGTCTGCCCCGGTTCGAGCCGCGCCTCGTCGCGCAGGAACGGCATCGCGGTGAGAAAGCTGTAGGTCAGCCCGGCCGCTTCCCCGAAATCGAGCCCGTCCGGCATGGTGACCAGCGCGCCGTCCGCCGGCGCCAGCACCAGTTCGGCCATCGCGCCGGGCTTGGGGTCGGTCGTGCCGAACGTCCGGTCGCCCGGCTTGAAGCGGCTCACCCCGGCGCCCACCGCCGCCACGATGCCGGCCACGGCGCCACCGGGGATCGGCTCCTTCGGTCGCGTCAGCCCGGCGAACAGCCGCACGATCGCCGGATCGGCCGAGCGGAACGCACAGTCCGCGGGCGACACCGTCGAGGCCATCTGCCGCACCAGCACCTCGTCCGCGCCGGGCACCGGGTCGGGCACCTCGCGCACCCCGATCACCTCCGGCGGTCCGTACCGATCCATCCACGCAGCCTTCATCTCGTTCTCCTCATCGAGTGTGCGGTCGACAATCTTACCCGCCCGCGCGGCAGGGGCTCACGCCCAGGCGCGGTGACGGCCGCTTGCGCCTGGGCCGCCGTCAGTCTTCGTACTGGAACGCCGTTTCAAGCGGCACGCTGAACGCCCGGGCGATTCGAAACGCCACTTCCAGCGAGGGCGAGTAGCGGCCCTGTTCGATGGCGACGACGGTCTGGCGCGTCACGCCCACCTTCTCGGCCAGTTGCGCCTGGGTCATCTCGCCGGCATTGAAGCGCAGGGTGCGCACCGTGTTGGCGATCCGCGGCTTGCCTTTGCCCATGGCTCAGCCGATCCGGTAGTAGAGGATCTGCGAGGCGGCGAACACGGCGCCCGCCAGCATCGAAATGCCGTAGAGCGCATAGGGCCCGAGCTCGGCCGGCAGCCCCAGCGCCTGCCACAGCAGCACGCCGACAACCCCCGTCGACAGCACGAAATAGCCGTTGCGCATCGCCTTGCTGCTCACCAGCCGGTCGCGCTCGTCGGTCGCCTCGTCGCGCACTTCCTCGCGCCTGACGATCGAAACGAGGATCACTCCGACGATTACCGCGAAGATGTTGAACACGATCACATAGCCGACCGCCCACAGCATCTTCCACGCCGCCTCCGACAGGCTCGCGGGCACGCCCCCGTTCACCGCGTCCCAGGCCACCCATCCCGAAATCACGATGGCCCCCAGCACCATCACCCAGGACTGAATCTCCTTCACCGTCATCGCCGGTCACCTCGCATCGGTTGGTGCCAAGGTGATGTATGGTTTAGCGGACACGATGTCAAGGAAATACGACATCATATGCTGACAAGGCACGATGCGCGAATCAGATCAGAGCCGACAGGCCGACGTTTTGGAAACTGAGATTGAGATCACGCCTCAGATGGTTGAGGCGGGGTTTCAGGTGCTTTTGGCTGATCCGCTAGCGGATGGTTTTGGACCGGCGGATAGGTGCACGGTCGAGAACATATATCGCGCCATGGCTGCCGTATCGCCTCATCCTTCACATGATCCGTCAAAAGCATGAGATGGAACATGTTGAGGGATCGACTGACAAAATCGGCCTTTTTGGAGAAGGCCTGCATGTCCTCCGCAGTGATGCGTGCTAGCGAGTTCGCGAAGAAGTTTGGCTTGCCCAGTTCGATCGTGCTCGTTTGAGTTTCCTCGGTGACGTGAATGTTCGTCACAGGATGCCAATGGACTATTTGGTTCCGACTCTGGTCGAGACCATTCACTAGATTCCACAGACCCTTATTCTCTTTTGTTCCAGGGACGCCGTGAAAGAAGGCGTCGTAAGTCTCGCCATATCGAGCGCCCATAAGATCCTGGATAATGCGGTTGCGAGAACTCGTGTTCGTTATCTGATAGAAGACGATTGCCGCAGCATTCATGTCGGCGTTCATCAGGGCCGTGAAGACAGTGCACAAAGACGACTCGACCATCGCGTAGCACTGAATAGCAACAGCCCTGCTGATTAGGAACGGAACCGCATTGTCGGCAGGCTTGCCCAAGTCGAGAGATGCCATTGTCTGACGCTCCAAAAGACGACGAAACCAAATTCAATGAGACGCTGAAGCGATGCTGGAAAGCCCGCCCAAGCCCCACAAGCCGAAGCCCGCACCGAGCCCGGCGAAGAAACCGAAGCCCGCCAAGTGAGGCGGGCTTCTTGTTCGTGAGGGATCGCTATGACCCGAGTACGCGTCCTGTTTTGGATTGCGCGGATGCTCCGAGTGCAAATAGACCTCCGAGCGTCTGCCCTGTCCCAAGCTTCGCGATGAAGTCCAGAACGCCGATCTTCTCGGCACCGATGGCGGCACGATCTTTGATCTCAATCTGCATCGTAACGAGCAGGTCGTCGCCGTTGCGGTAAACGGTGCTGTGGCTCTGAAGATGGGCAAGCAACTGATCAGAAGTGCCATCATAGAGAACGGCGGCAAGCGCAGTTGCTTCGTCCCACCGACTCTGCCCGCTGATCGAGTTGATGGCTTTCACCAGCGACTCGTAGCGGTCGAGATAGGTGCGGTCGTCCTTTAGGCGGTATGCGACAAGATGGAGTGCCATGTTGGCTCCTTTCGGAGCCGGAACGGCTTGACGCGACTCCGGTTTAGAGTAGTGTGCCCCGGTGATCACATCGCCCCGTTCCGGCGGGGTTTCTACACAAGGCGACCGTCTTCAACACGGTCGCCTTTCCTTTGCGATGACGAATCATCGCGAGCGAATGTTCGCAGTCCGTTCACGGGAGAGTCAAGGAAAGCCGGGGCTTTTCACACCCCGGGCTTCTTGTTCGCCATATATATGCGCTTGATGAGTTTGAGGCGCTGGCTCTTGGTGAGCGGCTTCACCAATCCGCCGATAGGTGAGGCGCTTGCCGCCAGTAGCAGCGAGCCGCAGATCGTGGCGGGCGTTGTCGTCAAAGCCGAGCTTGGCGCGGCTGCTGTAGCGGAGATCCTGCCGCGCACACGAACGCCGATAACACCCGCTCGATCGCTGACCCACCCTCTAATTCATCACCGGATACGCCACATATGCGAACCGCCGGCTGTCCGGCGCCCAGCTGTTCACATTGATCGTGCCCTGGCCGCCGAAGAGGCTGATGATCTCGCGGTGCCAGGCGCCGTCGGGGGGCATCAGCATCAGGCGGACGTCCCTGTCGGCCGGGTGGCCGCGCGTGCCTTTGGGGTAGCTGATATAGACGTAGTGCGCGCCGTCTGGCGCGGCGTGCGGGAACCAGTTGACCCGCTCGTCATGCGTCAATTGCTCGATGCCGGTGCCGTCGGGCCGCATGCGGTAGCATTGCGCGTGGCCCGGCTCGGTCGCGTCGCGCTCGGAGTTGAAGTAGATCCACATTCCATCGGGCGAGTATTCCGGCCCGTCATTGGGGTAGTCGACGTCGGAGAGCCGCGTGTCGGGCCCGCCCGCGGCGGGGATGGTGAACATGTTCACGCGCTTCTTGCCTTCCGGTCCCTCGATCGCGACATAGGACAGCGTTTTACCGTCGGGCGAGATGCCGTGAAGGTAGTGGTGGTGCGGCGTGGCGTGGTCGTTCGACACCTTGCGCGGCGTGCCGCCGTCGACGCCCACGGCGTAGAGATGCCCGTCCTGGTTGCTGAGATAGATCGTCTGCCCGTCGGGTGAAATCACGTGGTCGTTGTTGAGGTCGCGGATGGGGCCGGTCTCGATCCGCTCCAGCCCGGTGCCGTCGACAGCGATGCGCCAGATTTCGCCGCCGGCGTTGAACACCAGATAGTCGCCGCCCGGATGCCAGTTGGGTGCCTCGATGATCTCGTCGGCAACGAAGATCACCTCCCGGCCCGTGCCGTCCGCATTGATGATGGTCAGCTCCGAGCGCTGGCCGGGGAGGAGCGAGCGGAATTTGCGGGTGAACGGCGACGGCATGAGGCACTCCTGTTGGTCCGTGCCGTATTAACGCTAACGCATTCGCTTGGCTAGACCGTGGCCTCGGGCTCAGCTGGCGCGGCGCCGTTCGACGGTCCAGGGCCGCAGTTCTTCCATGTGCCCCTGGATGTGGCGCATCAGCCGCCGCCGCTTGTCGCGCCCGCGGCCCTCGGCGCGCTTGTGCTCGGGAAAGAACAGCGGGTCGACCAGGAGCACGCGGTTGTAGATCGAGCGCCAGTGCTTGCTCAGCGTCTCGGGCGAGATGCACAGCTCCGCCGCGATCTCGTTGTCGGCCTCGTGTAGCAGGGCCGAGAACAGCACCTTCTGCTCGGCGGGCGAGAAGCCGAAGCGCGGCGTGCCGCCCAGCAGCGTCATCCACATGGCGCTGCCGAGTGGAAGCGCGTCGCAGTCCGCCCTCATCAGGCGGTGGCATTCGCCCGGCCCGAACGTTCCGCGGCCCGCCGCCTCGGGCGAAAAATCGGCATGAACCGGCATTCCCGCTGCCTCGAGGAAGCGGGCGCAGGTGTCATCCACGGCCTCGATGATGACGCGCTTCGTGCTGTGCCCCGCCGAGATGAGGCGGAGCAGATCGAGGCTCGCGGCAAGCGTCTTCAGCGCATCGAGATTGAGCTCGCCGACCTGGGGCGAGGCGAAGTGGAGCGCCACGAGCGTGAGATCGCCTTCGCGATTGCCGGCGGCGACACGCCGGCGATCGAGCACCGGCGAGCGGCCTCGAGCGATCGCGTCCATCAGCCGCGCATTGAGGCCGGGCCGGGGATTGGCCAGCTCCGCCTCGGCATAGTCGTTCTCGACGAAGACCGTCAGCCCGACGCCCACCACCTGCCGTGCCGCCGTCGGCGGTCCATTCTCGACCACCCCCGTGCCGAGTTCCCCCGTGCGCATCAGCGCCTCCCACAGCGCGGGCAGTTGCGCGCGCAGGGCAGGGGGATAGCCGAAAGCATCGGAGATGAAACCGAGCGCGGTCGTCAAATCCTCGCGCCGGGTTAGTCGAAACCGCATGGAGCCCCCTCGTGCGGAAATCACCCTTTCACGGGGGCGCGGCGACGCCCTCGCGGCCCGTAAGGTGCCTTCGATCCACAGGGGCGGCAAGCCCCTCGAGCAATTGAAGGAGCAACGAATGAAGCCCATTGTTTTCGCCATGCTGCTGGGGCTCGGGGCATTGTGCGTGCTGCCGGCCGATGTTGAGGCCGCATCGAAACGCGGCGCCGCCATCGGCGCGCTCAAGGACAGGATCGAGGCCTTCCAAGGCACGTCCCAGGAGGGCAGCGGCATCCGCCGCGCCGCACCGCGAGTCGTGATCCGCGGGTTCGCGGGCACGCAAACGGAGGGCACCGGCATCCGCCGCGCGGCCCCGCGGGTCGTGATCCGCGAGATGATCCGTGGGTACGCGGGCACGTCCCAGGAGGGCTCGGGCATCCGCCGTGCGGCCCCGCGGATCGTGATCCGGGGGATGATCCGTGGGTTCGTGGGCAGCTCGCAGGAGGGCAGCGGCATCTGACCCGCCCGACACCGGGGCGGAAATGCCCCGCGTGCCGATGCCGCCGCCGTGATACCCCACGAGGGGTCACGGCGGCCGCCGTGCTTTCGCCGGTCTCCGCCCCCGCGCCATCGCGCCGCCGCCCGGTTGCCCCCTGCGCCGGCATCCCCTACATAGGCCGCAAAATCATCAACCTTGGTCGCGCGCCCAGCCGGGAAACCGGCGACTTCTGCTGGCGCGCTCACAACAGCGGCGGGAACAGTTCAAAAGATGGCGCGGCAGTTCATCTACCACATGCACGGCATGTCGAAGGCCTATTCGGGCGGCAAGAAGGTCCTCGACAACATCAATCTGAGTTTCTACCCCGACGCCAAGATCGGCGTGCTCGGCCCCAATGGCTCGGGCAAGTCGACGCTGCTGCGCATCATGGCGGGACTCGACACCGAGTTCACCGGCGAGGCCTGGCTCGCCGACGGCGCCAAGGTCGGCTATCTGCCGCAGGAGCCGCAGCTCGATCCGGCGCTCAACGTGCTCGGCAATGTGATGACCGGCGTCAAGGAAAAGCAGGACATCCTCGAGCGCTACAACGAGCTCATGATGAACTATTCCGACGAGACGGCGGAGGAGGCGAGCAAGCTCCAGGACGCGATCGACAGCCAGAATCTGTGGGATCTCGAATCCCAGGTCGAGGTGGCGATGGAGGCGCTCGGCTGCCCGCCGGGCGACGCTTCGGTCGACAAGCTCTCGGGCGGCGAGAAGCGCCGCGTGGCGCTGTGCGCGCTGCTCTTGAGCAAGCCCGACCTGCTGCTGCTCGACGAGCCGACCAACCATCTCGACGCCGAAACCACGGCCTGGCTCGAGCGGCATCTGCGCGAGTTCCCCGGCGCAGTGCTGATCATCACCCACGACCGCTACTTCCTCGACAATGTCACCGGCTGGATTCTCGAACTCGACCGCGGCCGCGGCATTCCCTACGAGGGCAACTACTCGGCCTATCTCGACGCCAAGGCCAAGCGCTTCGCGCAGGAAGAACGCGAGGATGCTGCGCGGCTCAAGGTGCTGCAGCGCGAAAGGGAGTGGATGGGCCAGTCCCCGCAGGCGCGCATGGCCAAGTCCAAGGCGCGCATCCGGGCCTATGACGAGCTGGTCAAGGTCAACGAGGCGCGCACCCAGTCCACCACCGCGCAGATCATCATTCCACCGGGCGAGCGGCTGGGCCACAATGTCATCGACATCGAAGGCATCTCCAAATCCTATGGCGACCGCCTGCTGATCGACAATCTCACCTTCAAACTGCCGCCGGGCGGCATCGTCGGGATCATCGGTCCCAACGGCGTCGGTAAAACGACGCTCTTTCGCATGCTCACCGGGCAGGAGAAGCCCGACAGCGGCACCATCACTATCGCCGACAATGTCCACCTGGGCTATGTCGACCAGTCGCGCGACACGCTCGATCCCAACAAGACCGTGTGGGAGGAGATTTCGGGCG
>CAZASR010000095.1:0-10674 GCA_964487765.1 uncultured Devosia sp.
GCGGTGAAATATCACGTCCTGGGCGGGGTGCTGTCGCCGCTCGACGGCGTCGGCCCGGACGATCTGTCGATCGATGCCCTGGTGCACCGCGCGTCCGAATTCAGCGAGATCGTGCTGGCGGTCAACGCGACCGTCGAAGGGCAGACGACGGCCCACTACATCACCGACCGGCTGGGCGCCATGGACGTGAAGGTCACCCGTCTCGCGCATGGCGTACCGGTGGGTGGCGAACTCGATTATCTCGACGAGGGCACGCTGAGCCAGGCGTTGAAAGCGCGCACGGATATGTAGAACGCCGTACTCGCGCGGCGACGAACCTCACACGAATTGGTTGTCTCAATTCCCCGGTCCATGCTGACCAGGGGAGTGTGCCATGGCCGATCTGACGGCGCGCGAGCAGCTGATGCTCGAGCTGATCAACCGGGCGCGCATGAATCCGCGGGCGGAGGCGGAGCGCCTCGACGTCGCGCTGGGCAAGGGGCAGGGCAAGCCCATCCCGGTGCTGGCCGGCAATGACGTGCTCAAGGCCGCGGCCTACAACCATTCCGGCTGGATGCTGCGCAACGACGAATTCACCAGCATCGAGTCGGCCGGCTCGCGCAGCTTCATCGCGGCGACGCCGATCGACCGCATCGTCGCCTACGGCTACGGCGTCAGCGGCCGGCATCGCTATGGCGAGAACATCTCGTGGCTGGGCGACAGCACCGCGCCCGATTTCACCGCCGCGATCAACGAGCAATATGAGAGCCTGTTTGCGACGCGGGCCGGCCGCGGCCGGATGCTCGAGCCGGCGTTTCAGGAGGTCGGCATCGGCCAGCAGGCCGGCGCGTTCAGCGAGGGGGGCCAGACCTACATCGCCTCCATGGTGACGCAGGATTTCATCCGCGCCGGTGCCAGGACGTTTATCACCGGTGTCGTCTACAGCGACACCACCGACAACGATTTCTACGATGTCGGCGAGGGGATCGCGGGACGCAAGGTCAAGGCGGCGGGGGCGGCGACCGACCGGACCGGACTCGGCGGCGGCTACGAGCTGCAGTTCGGCGAGACGGGTGTTGTCTCCATGCGCTTCAAGCAGCCCGGCCGCGACCTCACGCTCGACGTTGCACTGGGCACCGACAACGTGAAGGTGGACGCGATCAATGGCCGCGAAATCTGGACCAATGGAAGCGTGCAATCGCAATCGAAGGCGATCGCCGAACTGCACGCACTCGGCATATCGCCGCTGGTGCTGATCGGGAGCGCCGCGCCCGACGAAATCACCGGCAACCGGGCGGCCAATCAACTGCTGGGGCTTGGTGGCAGCGATACGATCAACGGGAGGGGCGGCAGGGACGGCATCATGGGCGGCCGCGGCGGCGACATGCTGACCGGCGGGCGCGGGGCCGATCTGTTCGTGTTTGTCTCACGCAAGGACTCCAGGCCCGCCGCTCCCGACACCATTACCGATTTCGGCACCGGCCGCGACCGCATCGACTTTGGCGCGCTCCACGACCGCAAGCTCAAATATCGTGACGAAGGGGAGATCACCGGTGCCCATCAGGTCCGTGTGACGGCGAGCGGCGACGACGTGGTCGTCCACGTCAATCTCGACCACGACGCGGCCGACGAGATGCAGATCGTGCTTTCCGGAACGACTCTCGCCGAGATGACGAAGGGGGATTTCATCCTCTAGGCAACGGGTTCTCACCTCACGCCGCGGTCGACGTCGAGATTGTCCTCGCTCCATTCCTCGGGGTCGAGGACGTCGTCGTCGAGCGGCTCGCTGCCGTCGGTGAGGGAGGCTTCGTCACGCTCCTCGATCGCTTCCAGTTCGTCGGAATCGGGCGACAGGGTTTCGCGATGGTCGAGCGGATCGTCATCCATCGTCGGCTCGTCGAATTCGAGATCGGGGTCGCGCTCGAGCGCGCCGGTGATGCGCGCGATGGCCCGGTCGATCTCGTCGAGGAGACGGCCGGGGTCGTCATCTCCGAAATCGCCCGGCTCGCGGCTGCGCAGGAACTCGGCGAGTTCGCTCAGCCGGCCCACCCGTTCGCTGGCCGGGCGGTCGTCGCCATAGAGCAGATCCTCGATCTCGGCCTGGCTGATCGGCAGGGCGGTCATCACCTCGCCCCAGCCGTCCTGCGGCACCACGTCCTGCGGCAGCACACGCCCCGGATGCTGGTTGCTCATCGGCGACACTCCTGTTGCTGGGCCGGGCGATCCGACCTCCTGAACAGTAACGCCGTCCGATGCCTTCCGGTTCGTTGGCTCCCTTTGTCAGCTCTCGGAGCGGCCGGTTCCCGTCCGGTCGCGCTCATAGTGCCTGGTGAGAGGGAAGGGCGGCAACCAGGTCTCGCGCCGGATCGTCCACAATTCGTAGCTGGGCACGAACTGGTCGGGGGCGTCCAGCGCCCCCAGGTTCACCTCGATCTCGTCGCCGGACCGGGAGAATACCGAGGAGCCACAGCGCGGGCAGAAGTGCCGCCCGGCATAGTCGCGCGTCTCGCCGTCGATGGCTACCGCCTCCGCCGGAAAGATCGCCGAGGCGTGAAACAGGGCCCCATGATGCTTGCGGCAGTCGAGGCAGTGGCAGATGCCGACGCGGTAAGGCTGCCCCGTCGCCTCGAACCTGACGGCGCCGCACAGGCAGCCGCCCGTATGTTGCGCCATGGCGCCACTCCTCTGCTGAGGGGCTATTCGCCGGCCAGCCGTTGCGGCTCGCTGTCGTCCAGGTCCAGTTCGTCGATCTTCTGGCCGCGGCGGACGATCTTGCTGGTCGAAGTCAGGATGTCGCCGATGTCGTTATTGGCCTGGCCGAAATGTTTCTGCAGCGCAACCACGCGGTCCTTGAGGCGGCCGACATCGGTGACGAGCTCGCGCACTTCGGACTGGATGCGATGCGCCTCCTCGCGGATGCGCACGTCGCGCATCAGGGCCTGCACCACCTGGATCGACAGCATCAGCAGCGAGGGCGAGACGACCACCACGCGCGCCCGGCTGGCGCGCTGCACGACATCCTCGAAATGCTCGTGAATATCGGCGAAGATCGATTCCGAGGGCACGAACATAAAGGCCGTGTCCTGCGTTTCGCCGGGGATCAGGTACTTTTCGGAGATGGCGCGGACGTGCACCTGCATGTCCTGGCGGAAGCCGAGCGCCGCGACCCGGTGCTCCTCGGGATTGTTCGCCGCCTGCAGCCGCTGCCAGCTCTCGAGCGGGAACTTGGCGTCGATGACGAGGTGCGGCTGCCTGTTGGGCATGAAGATCACGCAGTCGGGCCGTGAATTGTTGCTGAGCGTGTACTGGAAGGCGAAGCTGCCCATCGGCAGCCCGTCGGTGACGATCGCTTCCATGCGGCCCTGCCCGAAGGCGCCGCGCGTCTGCTTGTTGGCAAGGATGGACTGCAGCGACACCACGTCCTTGCTGAGCGTCGCGATATTGGCTTGCGCCCGGTCGATCACCGCCAGCCGTTCGGCGAGCTTGCCCAGTGATTCTTCGGATTTCTGGCTCGTGGCCTCGATCGCCTGGCCGACGCGCTGGCTCTGCGTATCGAGCCGCTCACTGACCAGCCGGGCGAAATCGGCCTGCCGGGTGGAAAAGATCTCGGCCATCGTCTGCATACGTCCGGCCATTTCGGACTGGCGCTGCATCACTTCGGCGAGGTGGCGCTCGGCTTCCCTGGCCCGCGCATCGGCCGCGGCGGCCGCCGCCGCCCGCGCCGCGGCCTCCGCCGCTCGCTCGCGATTGGCACGCACCATCATGACGACGAGCGCGACCAGCAAAGCCGCGAACAGCGCGGTGGCGGCGTAGAGCGCGATCTCCAGCGTGACCGGGAATGCGCCCAGCGAAAACAGAACCTTGTCCATTGCGGCAGCCTAGCCGATTCGGATTAACAAGTTCTCGTATTGTTCACGCTCGGTCAACAGCCGGTTGACCGCTGCCCGCGACATACCATATTTCACCCGGAACTCCCCGAAAGGCCTCATCTTCCATGGCGAAACGCGAAATCCTTGTGCTGCCCGACCAGCGCCTGCGCCAGGTCGCCGATCCGGTCGACAAGATCGATGACTCGATCAGGACGCTCGCCAAGGACATGCTCGAGACGATGTACGACGCGCCCGGTATCGGTCTCGCCGCGACGCAGTTGGGCGAAATGAAGCGCCTCGTGGTGATGGATCTCGCCAAGGAGGGCGAAGAGCCCGACCCCATCGTGATGGTGAACCCCGAAATCCTCAAATATTCGGAGGAGACGGTCACCACCGAGGAAGGGTGCCTGTCCATCCCCGAGATTTATTACGACGTCGAACGCCCGGCCGAGGTCACCGTCAAATACACCGACCTCGACGGCAACGAGGTCGAGCGCGAGGCCAAGGATCGGCTCGCCATCTGCATCCAGCACGAGATCGATCACCTCGATGGGGTTCTCTATATCGATTATCTCTCGCGCCTGAAGCGCGACCGCGTGCTCAAGAAGTTCCAGAAGGCGGAAAAGCTCGCAAAGAAGGCGAGCTGACGGAGCGAGTAGCCGACAGCGCGCCGGGACCGCTGCCCCCGCTGTTCGTCGCCTATTCGCCGTTCGCCTCATCCGGAGTGACGCATGCGCATCATTTTCATGGGAACGCCCGACTTTGCGGTGCCCACGCTCACCGAGATCGTCAGCGCCGGCCATGACGTGGTCGCCGTCTATACGCGCGCGCCCAAGCCGGCGGGTCGCGGTCAGGCGGAGCGCAAATCACCGGTGCACGAAACGGCCGAAGGGTTCGGGTTGCCGGTGATGACGCCCCGGTCGCTGCGCAACGAAGCCGAGCAGATCGCCTTTGCCGCCTTCGACGCCGATGTGGCCGTCGTCGTCGCCTACGGGCTGATCCTGCCCAGACCGATTCTTGAGGCCCCCCGCCTCGGCTGCCTCAATCTCCACGGCTCGCTCCTGCCCCGCTGGCGCGGCGCCGCGCCGATCCAGCGCGCGGTGCTGGCCGGCGACACGCGCACCGGCGTGATGGTGATGCAGATGGACGAGGGGCTCGATACCGGCCCGGTCGCGCTGGTCGACGAGATGCCGATCGGCCCCGACACCACCGCCGGTGAGCTGCACGACAGCATGATGGTCGTCGGCGCCGACCTGATGGGCCGGGCGCTGGCGGCGCTCGAACGCGGGACGCTCACCTTCACGCCGCAGTCGGAAGCGGGCGTGACCTATGCGAGCAAGATCGACAAGTCGGAAGCGCGCATCGACTGGAGCAAGCCGGCCGAGGAGGTGCACAATTTGATCCGCGGCATGTCGCCATTCCCGGGCGCCTGGTTCGAAATCGAAAACGGCGGCCAGGTGACGCGCGTCAAGGCGCTGCGCTCGACACTCGCCGCCGGTGGCGGCGCACCGGGCACGATCCTGCCCCACCTCACCATTGCCTGCGGCGACGGCGGCGTGCGCCTCGTCACCGTGCAGCGCGAGGGCAAGGCCGCGATGGATGCCGCGACGTTCCTGCGCGGCGCCGGGACGCTGCCGGAGACGGCACGCTAGTGTTCCGCTACTGCCTCAAGCTCGAATATGATGGAACACCGTTCGCCGGCTGGCAACGGCAGGCCGATGTGCTGAGCGTGCAGCAGGTTGTCGAAGAGGCCATTACCAGAATGAGCGGCGAGACTGTCGCCGTTCAGGCCGCTGGGCGAACCGATGCCGGCGTGCATGCGCTGGGCCAGGTGGTGAGCTTCGATTTGAGCCGCGAGTGGGATCCGTTCCGCATCCGCGAGGCGCTCAACTATCACACCAAGCCGCATCCGGTGGCGATCGTGGAGGCGGCCGCCGTGCCCGAGACCTTCGAGGCGCGCTTTTCCGCCATTGCCCGGCACTACGAATACCGCATCCTCAATCGACGCGGCCGCCCGGCGCTCGAGGATCGCCGCGTCTGGCACTGCCCCAAGGCGCTCGACGCGGGCGCGATGCATGCGGCGGCGCAACTCGTCCTCGGCAAGCACGATTTCACCACTTTCCGCGCCGCCGAGTGCCAGGCGAAATCGCCCGACAGGACGCTCGACCGGCTCGATGTCACCCGCGAGGGCGACACCATCGTCGTGCGGGCGGGCGCGCGCAGCTTCCTGCACTCCCAGGTGCGCTCCATGGTCGGCTCGCTCAAGCTGGTGGGCGAGGGCAAGTGGACCCCGCGCGATTTCCGCGCCGCCCTCGATGCGCGCGACCGCTCTCGCTGCGGACCGCTGGCCCCGCCCGAGGGGCTGTACCTGGTGCGCGTCGACTACTGAGCAATGACCGCTGCCGCGGCCGCCGCTTCGGGCGGCAGCGGGAACAGCAGGCCGATCATGGCGAGCCCGATCGATACACCCACCAGCTGGGCAATCAGGAACATCGCGATCTGCAGCGGCGGCAGCGTCACGATCAGCCGCGCGATGTTGACCTCGACGACGATCACGACGACGCCCAGCACGATCAGCGTGAAATCATTGGCGAGCCCCGCCGCGGCAATGGCGGCTGAAACGAGCGTCAGGAAGAAGGTCGCCCAGTTGTCCGCCACCAGATAGGGCACCAGCCCATCCATGCGGTTGACCTGCCGCAGCACGATCACCGAGAAGCCGACCTGGAGCACAAACAGCAGCGCCACCGTAAATACGCCGCGGGTGATGCTGTCGCCTTCGCGGCCCAGCATGATCGGCAGCACGGCATTGAGCGCGGTAATCAGCAGCAGGGCGATGAAGCTGCCGGCGAGGCCGCGGTGCGACAGATCGAAGAAGCTGCCCGCCCGGCGGTCGCCCGTCAGCAGGCCGATAACGCCGCGGCCGGCCGCCATCATCTCTTCGACGAATGTCGTTTGCTGCTGCGCCACGGGGAAACTCGTCAGGCAGGGGAGGGCAATTGCAGAAAGACGATGTAGAGAGCGTTGGGCACGACGACAAGCACCATCAGGCAAAGCAATGCAAATGCGATGGCAACGCCATTGCGCATGGCGGCCAGCACCACGCCCGCCCGCCAGATCAGCACGCCGAGGCCGAACACAGCGATGAGCTGGGCATTGGGGCCGAGCAGGCTGAGAGGAATTGCGAGCACCTGCACCAGCGCCATGAAATAGACGATCGGTACGAACAGGACCGTCATCGGCACATCGAGCCGGAGGAAACGGGCGCTCTGCGCCGTCACCAGCGCCAGCGCCGCGACCGTGACCGCCTGGATCACGATGCCAATGGTGAGCTGCGCCATGCTGGGCATTCCCACCGCCGCCGATTGCGCTGCCGCCGACAGGATCATGGCGAGCAGGAACCAGCCAAGCGCCACGACCAGCCCCATGCGAGTGGGGTTGAACAGGCTCGCGGCCTCGCGCTTGCCGGCGGCGATCATCGCGAGGCCGCGCCAGGCCAGCGTGAGGTCGGTAAGCGGATTCACGACAGCAGGCGTCCCGACGGCAGCACGAGCAGCAGAAAGTTGGCGCCGATGAAGCCGGCGGCGACGAGCACGGCAATGACGATCGCGGCCGACCAGTGCAGCTTGAGGAAGCCTCGCGCGGCGAGAAACATCACTGCCAGCAACAGGCCCATGAGGAATCCCGATTGTCCCGTGCCGAACATCGCGAGCACGCCGCTCACCACCTGCAGCACCGCCAGCGCGACCCCGAGATAGAGGAACGCTGCGGGCAGCCGCGCCGTCCGGCCGGTGAGCTGAGCAGCGATCCAGAACAGGAGGAACGGCACGAGCAACGCCCCGAAGGCGACGATGGCGAGGTCGCGGATGATCGCGGCATCGAACGGGGCGACGCCGGGCCAGAACAGCAGGCCCAGTTGCGCGACGACGAGGATGGCGACGCCCATCAGCGCATAGGTCCAGCCGACCAGCTCGGTGTCGTCGGTCTCGCCTTCCTTCAGCGTGCGATTGCTGCCGGTGGTGAAGGCGATGCCCAGGGCGCGTCCGAAATCCACTATATCCCCCTCAGATAGCGCTCGATAAAGGCGGCATAGAGCGCGGTGAGCTCGCGCACATCGGCCAATGGCACGCATTCGTCTGCCTTGTGCATCGTCGGTCCGGGAAGGCCGCACTCGACCACCGGGCAATATTGCGCGACGAAGCGCGCGTCCGACGTTCCGCCGCCGGTCGAATATTCGGGGCGCGTGCCGGTTCTCTCCTCGATCACCTGCGCCAGGAGCTCCACGGCGCCGGAGGTCGGTGACAAAAAGGAGCGCGAGGGTGCGCCGAGCAGCTCGAAGCGAATATGCGTGCCCTCGTCGTCCTGGCTCGCAATGGCATCGCGAATCGATTGCTCCAGCGTTTCGGGCGTCCACCTGTCATTGTAGCGGACATTGAAGCTGAGCGTCGCGGCAGCTGGAATAACGTTCGTCACATTGTTGCCAACATCGAACGAGGTGAACTCGAGGTTCGAAGCTTGGAAATGCGCGCTGCCCTCGTCGAGCGTTCCAGACAGGGCACCGACGAGGTTCGCCGCCGCCGGCAGCGGGTTGAGCGCCTTGTGCGGATAGGCGACATGGCCCTGGACGCCCGTTACCGTGATACGCCCGCTGAGTGAGCCGCGCCGGCCGATCTTGATGGAGTCCCCGACCCGCGAAGTAGAACTGGGTTCACCCACAATCGCAAAGTCGAACCGATGGCCCTGCGTGGCTGCCCATTGCATCAGCTTGCCGGTGCCGTTGATGCTTTCATGCTCTTCGTCATTGGTGATGGCGATGGAGATACGGCTATCGGCAGGCGCCTGCGCCACGGCGGCAATGAAGGCGGCAATGCCCGACTTCATATCCACGGCGCCGCGCCCATACATGACGCCATCGGCGATATCGGCGCCGAACGGATCGTGCGTCCACAGCGCCCGGTCCCCCGGCGGCACGACGTCGGTATGGCCGTTGAAGAGCAGATGCTGCCCGCCGCTGCCCCGGGTCGCGAAGAGATTGTCGACGGGATAGGTACCGCCGTCTCCCTCGAAACGAAGGCGGGTCACGGTAAAGCCGAGCGGCGTCAGCACGCGCTCCAGCACATCGAGAACGCCGGCCTCGGTGGGCGTCACCGAGGCACAGCGGATGAGATCGGCAAGCAATGCGACGGGATCGACCGCCGAAGGTGTGGGGGTCATATCCCGTCCTGTTGTTTAGCCCTGCAGCGGATCGGGGCCGTAGCTGTTCGCCCCCGCCGTTCCTTTGAGGAATCCCAGCACCACGAGCAGATAGAGGGCAAAGATGCCCACGATAATGCCGAGCGTCGTCAGAATCGGTCCCGGCGTGGGGATCGTGCCGACGCCCGGAATTTCGGTTGTGCTCATGCCCACCCCGAGCGCCTGCAGCAGCAGCAACAGCGCCGTAAGGGCGAGATAAATCCACACATCGATGCCGTTATTGTCACGATCGTGCCGCCGTTTGATGGAGATCGCCGCCGACGGATAAAGAAAGATCAGGAACATGACGAGGCTTATCCAGGCCGAGCGGCTCTGAATCGCCGCGAGACCGGAGAGGTCCACCTCCCCGCCGGAAAAATCGAAGCTCGGCATCATGCTGAGCCCGAGGAGCGGCAGGATGACCAGCGAAATGATCAGGCTGATCACGGCCAGCACGATGGCGCTGAGCCAGAAGGGCTGGCGATTGAGGCGACCCTCGAATCCGATAAAATTGCCCACCAGGTTGTTCATGTGTTCTCCCCATGCAAGGCGCGCGGTTCTGCCCCTCGCAGTCGGCCGGCGCAGCGCGAATCTTAGTAGAGTCTGAGTCTGGCGGGAAGCGGGCTCTAGTCAGGCCGTGGAACGACGCCATAACGGTTCACGCCCCTGTCGCCGGGCAGGATCACCAGCACGACGAACAGGTAGATCGCGTAGAGCACCAGAAACGCGTCAAGGTATCCAACGATGTCGGGCGCGTCGGCGAAGCTGTGGATGATCACCGAGGCGAGCAGCAGGATCTGGAAGATCACCGCATCGACCCCGCTCCGCCCCCGGTCATGCCGCCGCCGCACGGTAAGGTCGGTCCACACGATCATCGCCACAATGCTGAGCCCGAGCACGGCATAGGGGTGGAGGCCCGTATAGGGAAAATGCAGCACGGTGGGTGGCGTGGTGACGGCGAACACTGCGTCGTAGCTCACGGGCGCCGTCAAGCCGGGGATGAAGCTGAGGGCGAGGATCACGGCGCCGAGGATCAGCAGATAGCCCACCGTGTGCCCGATGAACATCGAGCGCGGGATGCGCTGACCGTTGGCCTGCTCGGTGAGCGAAACGGTCGGTTGCGGTGTGCCTTCCAGCGCTTCGGACATGGCCTCCCCCTTCGGGCGCCATGTAAGCAAAGGCCGGCTTAGTCTCGCAAGAGGTCGTTGATCGAGGTTTTTGAGCGGGTCTGCTCGTCGACCCGCTTGACGATCACCGCGCAATAGAGCGAGGGGCCGGGCTGGCCGTTGGGCAGCGGCTTGCCGGGAAGGTTTCCCGAAACCACCACGGAATAGGGCGGCACGCGCCCGGTGAAGATCTCCCCGGTCGAGCGGTCGACAATCTTGGTCGAAGCGCCGATATAGACGCCCATTGAGAGGACCGAACCTTCGCCGACGACGACCCCCTCGACCACTTCGGAGCGTGCGCCGATGAAGCAATTGTCTTCGATGATGGTCGGCCCCGCCTGCATCGGCTCGAGCACGCCGCCGATGCCGACGCCGCCCGACAGGTGCACGTTCTTGCCGATCTGCGCGCACGAGCCGACGGTCGCCCACGT
>CAZASR010000096.1:0-10643 GCA_964487765.1 uncultured Devosia sp.
GACATCGAGGTCGCCGTGCGCCAGCCGCGCGCGACGGCCGAGCAATTCGCGCTGTTCAAGCGCTATCTCGATGCCCGCCATACCGGCGGCGGCATGACGGCAATGAACTTCGTCGATTACGAGTACATGGTCGAGGACACGCCGGTGCAGACCGTCGTCGTCGAATATCGTCTCGGCAGCGCGACCGAAAAGCCGCTCGTGGCGGTGGCGCTCACCGACGTGATGCCCGACGGGCTCTCGATGGTCTATTCGTTCTTCGCCCCCGAGCTTGGCAAACGCGGTCTCGGCAATCTCCTCATCCTCGATCATGTGCGCCAGGTGCGCCTCGCGGGCCTCAGCTACGTCTATCTCGGCTACTGGGTCGAGGAGTCGCCGAAGATGGCCTACAAAGGCAGCTTCCGGCCCCTGGAGGTGCAGCGCGGACCGCTGGGCTGGCGGCGGCTCGACTGAGCCTCATCATGCGTCTCCTGCTCGGTCTGTTGCGCTTCGTCGCGGCGCTCACCATCCTTGCGACGGCGCTGCCGGCGATCCTGGCCATCTTCGGCTTCGCCGTGCCGCAGTTCGACTTGTTCAACCACCTGCAGGTGCTGCTGTTCTTCGGCACGTTCGCCGGTGCGATCCTGGCGCTCGTCCTCCTCGGACCGTGGTGGCGGGCGTTCGCGGTGCTGGGTTTTGTCGCCTCCGCCACGATCGTTGTGCCCGAGTGGCTCTCGAGCCTGGAGCCGCGGCAGGCGGTATCGGACACGACCACGGTCAAGGTGATGACCCACAACGTCTTCGGGCTCAACTACGACCTGCAGCGGGTGAACGAGGCCATCCGCATCGAGGATCCCGACATTGTCGCGCTGCAGGAGTTCTTCCCCGAACAGGCGGGTCTCAGCGACCTGCTCAAGGATCGCTACCCCTACGCCGTGCGCTGCCAGGGCGGCAAGCGGGCCAATCTCGGTCTGTTCTCCAAGTTCCCGTTCAGCGAGGAGATGACGGCAGGCGAGTGCCCGGAGAACGCCTGGGGCGCGCAGCGTACCGCTCACATCATCGCCGGCTTTACGCTCAGCAATGGAACATCGTTCTCGCTCCTGACGACGCATATGGACTGGCCTTATCCGATCGAGCGCCAGCGCGACGAGTTCGCGGCGGTGGCGGAAGCCGCGAATGCCATCGAGGGACCGCTGCTGGTCGTGGGTGACTTCAACTCGACGCCGTGGTCCTATACGATGAAGGCATTCGAGGCAGAGACGGGCCTCACCCGCGAAACCCGCAACGTCATCACCTATCCCGAGCTGTTCACGGTGCCGCCGGGCGTCAAGCGGCGTTTCCCGTTCCTGCCGATCGAACCGAGAACCTGCGTCGGCAATTGCGGGACCGACCTGTTGCGCACGACGCCGTTCCTGCCGCTCGACCATGTGTTCCAGCGCGGCCTGATCGTCAGCGAACTGCATACGGGCGTGCCGACGGGCAGCGACCATTTGCCGGTGGTCTTCACCGTATCGGTGGCGCCGTAACGGCGCTCGGGCGAGGCGCGTCAGACCTCGAGGTCGAACGGCAGCACGCCGGCAAGGCCGCCCTCGCATGCGTCGATGAGTTTCCTGGCAGCCGCCTGATGGCGTGGATCGGCGAGGTAGCGGTCGCGCGCCTCGGCGTCGCGCAAGTCCATGATGAAGCCGTCGCGGAAGCCCTTGCTCAGCCCTTCGGGGCTGACATTCGGCCCGAAGGTCGCGCCCGTCAGCCCGTCGATGACACCGACCAGCGCGCGCAGATCGGCATAAATCTCCTGCTTGCGCTCCAGGCTCACATCGTCGCGGAACTTGATGAGAACGATGTGGCGGATCATGGGCTTATCCCTGGAACTTGTTGTTGCGCGGGAAGCCCTGCGGCACCTGCCGTCCGGCCTGCGCCCGCTCGCCCACCCAGTCGCGCAGTTCGCTCATCGGTTTGACGAAGGTGCGTCCCGAGGAGTCGGTCCAGCTCAGCCCGTCGGAGGCGTGGAAGATGCGCGCGTCCGAGATGCCGCCGTCCTTGTATTTCTGCAGCCGTACGCCCTTGCCGCGCGCCATCTCGGGCAGCTCGCTCACGGGGAAGATCACCATCTTGCGGTTGAGTCCCACCACCGCGATCGTGTCCCCCTCGGCGGGCACGATGAGCTTTGCCTCGGTGCCGCCCGAGACGTTGAGGACCTGCTTGCCCTTGCGGGTGTTTGCCAGCAACTCGTCCTCGGCGACGATGAAGCCATCGCCGACCGTCGAGGCGACGAGCCGCCTGGCCCCCGGCGCATGGACGAAGAAGTCGACGAAGTCGTGCCCCTCTTCCATATCGACCATCAGCCGCAGCGGCTCGCCCTGGCCGCGGCCGCCCGGCAGGCGATCGGCGCCGATGGTGTAAACCTTGCCGGCCGTCGAAAGCAGCAGCAGCTTGTCGGTGGTCTGCGCGTAGAAGGCGAGCTTCAGCCGGTCGCCGGCCTTGAAGCCCTTCTCGTCGTCGACCTCGGGGGTGTGGCCCTTCATCGCCCGCACCCAGCCCTTCTCCGAGAGAATCACCGTGATCGGCTCCTTCTCGATGAGCGCAGCCTCGGCTTCCTCGGCATATTCGGCATGCGGGGCGTCGGCGAATTCGGTCTTGCGACGGCCAATCGGCGTGTCCTTGCCGAACGCCTGCTTGAGATCGCTGATCTGCTTGGTGATCTCGCCCCATTGCTTCTTGTCCGAACCGAGCAGCGCATTGAGATGCGTCTGCTCTTCGGTCAGCGTCTTATGTTCGGTCCTGAGCTCGATCTCCTCGAGCTTGCGCAATGACCTCAGCCGCATATTGAGGATCGCCTCGGCCTGCCCGTCGGTCAGCTTGAAGCGCTTCATCAATTGCTGCTTGGGCTCGTCTTCCTCGCGGATGATGCGGATCACCTCGTCCAGGTTGAGATAGGCGACAATGTAGCCGTCGAGGATTTCGAGGCGGCGCGCGATCTGCTCGAGCCGATGCTGCGTGCGCCGGACCAGCACGTCCTTGCGATGGTCGAGCCAGGCGACGAGCGCGTCCTTGAGGCTCATCACGCGCGGCACGATGCCCCGGTCGAGGACGTTCATGTTGAGCGGGATGCGCTGCTCGAGATCGGTGAGCTTGAACAATTGCTCCATCAGCACCGCGTCCTCGACCGTACTGGCACGCGGCTCGAGCACGATGCGGATGTCGTCGGCGCTCTCGTCTCGGACATCCTTCAGCAGCGGCAGCTTCCTGGCGAGCAGGAGGTCGGCGATCTTCTCGATCAGCCTGGATTTCTGCACGCCATAGGGAATTTCGGTGACGATCACCTGGTAGACGCCGCGCCCCTTGTCCTCGCGGTGCCAGCGTGCCCGCAGGCGGAACGAGCCGCGTCCGGTGGAATAGGACTCCAGAATGGAGGCACGCGGCTCCACCAGCACGCCGCCGGTCGGAAAGTCGGGGCCGGGCAGATGATGCACAAGCTCTTCGACCGTCGCCTTGGGCTTGGCAATCAACGCCAGCGCGGCGTCGCAGATTTCGGCCACATTGTGCGTCGGGATCGATGTCGCCATGCCGACGGCGATGCCGGTCGACCCGTTGGCGAGCAGGTTGGGGAAGTTCGCCGGCAAGACCACCGGCTCCTGCGCCAGCCCGTCATAGGTCGGCTTGAAGTCGATGGCGTCCTCTTCCATGCCCTCGACGAGGCGCATGGAGACCGGGGTCATCTTGGTTTCGGTATAGCGCATGGCGGCCGCGCCATCGCCGTCGATATTGCCGAAATTGCCCTGCCCGTCCGCGAGCGTGTAGCGCATGGAGAAATCCTGCGCGAGGCGCACCAGCGCGTCGTAGATGGCCTGCTCGCCATGCGGGTGGAAGCCGCCGATCACGTCGCCCACCACCTTCGCGGATTTGCGGTAGGCGCCATCGGGGTCGAGCCTGAGGAGCCGCATCACATGGATGATGCGACGATGCACCGGCTTCAGCCCGTCGCGCGCATCGGGCAGCGCGCGCTGCGTGATGGTGGAGAGCGCATAGGAAAGGTAGCGCTCCTCCAGCGCCCGGCGCAAATCGACAGTCTCGTTGTCGTCGCCGGGCGGCAGCGTATTGGCGTCAGCGGTCATAGTTCAGTTCAGGTCCGGAACGAATCATGTCCGGAATATAGGCGACCTTCGAGCCGAAGGGGAAAGCGCCGGTGATACCCCGCTAATCCAGCGCGCCGATCAGGGCGTCGCGGGTCGGCGGCGGGTCGACCTGGCGCGGGTCCCACACATGCATGCGCAGGAAATGGCCGGTGAGCCGGAAGGCGTGGACGATATCCTCGTGGTCCGCCGGAACGTCGGCAATCAGGAACTGCGGCAGCACCAGCAGCCGGTCGCAATAGGGTTTTGCGGGTTCCCGCGATACGGCGCGGCCGGTCTTCGGCGACACATGGGTGAGATCCTCCGTCGTGCCGGTGACCGCGCAGGCACCGAGGTCCAGCCCGAAGCCCAGTTCGTCGAGCAGGATCAACTCGAACCGCGCCAGTTCCATGGCGAGATCGTGGACCGGCTTGTCGTCCAGCGCTTCCACCGCGAGGGCCAGCAGCCGGTCGTGCGGATCGCGCTCGGGCAGGAGGCGCAAATGGTCGCAGAGCATCTGGCAGGCATAGAGCCGGGTGCGGTCGGCGATCAGGTCGGCGGCGCGGGCGTCGATCAGCTCCACGGCGAAGGTGCCGAGATGCTCGGCCAGCCGCGCGCGCCAGCTCACCTGCACGGTATTGCCCGGCTGCAGCGTCGCCGCGAGCCTGGTCGAGCGGCCGCCGCGGATCAGTCCGAGCGTGCGGCCCCTGCCTGCCACCATTACTTCGGCAATGACGCTGGTTTCGCCGTGGCGGCGCACTCCGATCAGCAGGCCTTCACCGTCCCACTGCATGTCACTTCGTCCAGTCGAGCCCCATCTCGCGATAGCGCTCGGGATCGTCGGCCCATTTCTCGCGTACCTTCACGAACAGGAACAGGTGCACCGGCACCTCGTACATCTCCATCAGCTCCTTGCGCGCTTCGGCGCCGATCGCCTTGATCGTCTGTCCGCCCGCGCCCAGAACGATCTTCTTGTGGGTCGGCCGCGTGACGTAGACCACCTGGTCGATGCGGTACGAGCCATCCTTGTTGATCGTGAACTTCTCGGTTTCGACCGTCGCGTTATAGGGGATTTCCTCGTGGATGCGCAGGAACAGCTTCTCGCGCGTCACTTCCGCCGCCGTAAGCGCCAGCGTCAGGTCGGTAAGCTGGTCCTCGGGGAAATGCCACGGGCCTTCAGGAATATGCGCGGCGGTCCAGTCGAGAAAGTCCCTGACCCCGGAACCCTTGAGCGCCGACAGCATGAAAGTCGTCTCGAAGGTGAGCCGGGCGTTGAGATCGGCGGCGAGCCCCAGCAGCTTCTCGTGCGGAATGAGGTCGATCTTGTTGAGCACCAGAACCCGCGGATGGCGGATGTTCTCGAGGCCCTTGAGCAGAGCTTCCACCTCCGCCGTGACGCCGCGCTCGACATCGACGATCAGCGCCACCAGATCGGCGTCGCCGGCGCCGGTCCAGGCAGACTCCACCATGGCGCGGTCGAGCCGGCGCCTGGGGGCGAAGATGCCCGGCGTGTCGATGAAGACGATCTGGGCCGCCCCCTCGGTGACGACCCCGCGAATCTGCGCGCGCGTCGTCTGCGCCTTGTGCGTCACGATCGACACTTTGGTGCCGACCAGCGCATTGAGCAGCGTCGACTTTCCGGCGTTGGGGGCGCCCACCAGCGCGATGAAGCCGCAGCGCGTGTTCTCGGGCGCGCTCATGGCGCCTGCCACACGCGCTCGCGGATCAGGAACGCCTCGGCGGCCTTGTGCTCGGCCAGCTTCTTGCTCGGTCCCGTCGCCGTCAGCTCGCTGAAGCCGTCGAGCTTGACCGCGATGGTGAACTCGGGCGCGTGATCCGGCCCGGTGCGCCCGATCTCGACATAGGCCGGCGGCTCGAGCCCCCTGCCCTGGGCCCACTCCTGCAGCGTCGTCTTGGCGTCCGTGCGTTCATTGCCCGAATTGCTGACATGCGGGGTGAACAGGCGCTCGACCAGCTCATAGGCGGGGGCCAGCCCGCCATCGACGAAGACGGCGCCGATCACCGCCTCCATGACGTCGCCCAGAATGGCGTCCTTTTCGGCCCCACCCGTGCGCGCCTCGCTGTCGCCGAGGTTGAGGTCGGGGCCGATCTCCAGGTCGCGCGCCACCGCCGCGCAGGTCTCCTTGCGCACCAGCGCGTTGAGCGCGCGCGACAGCTCGCCCTCGGTCGCCTTGGGGAGCTTGCGATAAAGCATGTCGGCGACAACGAGGCCGAGCACGCGGTCACCCAGGAATTCGAGACGCTGGTAGGATTGGGCGACACGCCGCGCCGGTGCGATGGCGCTCGAATGGGTCAGCGCGCGATCCAGCAGCGCGGGATCGGCGAACTTGTACCCCAGCCGGGCCTCGAGCTTGCCATGCCCCTTGCTGCGGTGGCTCATGATGGGGTGTGCGTAATCGGCGTGTAGACGGATTCGAACATGCGGTCCCAGCGGACGTTCGCCGGCCACTGCCAGAGCTGCCAAGGCGGAATGTTGTCCTTGATCGAGAAGAAGCGGAACTCGCCCTTGCCGATCAAATTGGTCGCGGGCACGTAGCCCACCTGGCGCAGCACGCGACTGTCGGCGGAGCGGTCGCGGTTGTCGCCCATCATGAAGTAGTGGCCGGGCGGCACGGTGTATTCCGCGGTGTGGTCGAGCGGCTGGTCGTCGGAGATTTCCTGGATGGTGTGGACCACGCCGTTGGGCAGCGTCTCCTCATAAAGGATCACCGGTGCCGGCGTTCCGTAGGAGTCGACGTCGGTGCCCGTGCCGATCTCCTTGCGCTCGAGCATCTCGCCATTGATGTAGAGGCGGCCCGCCTTCATCTGGATCTTGTCGCCCGGCAAGCCGATCACGCGCTTGACGTAGTCCTCGCCCGTAGGCGCGTTGTAGAAGACGGCGATGTCGCCGCGCTCGGGCTTGCTGAACGCCATGATACGGTCGCCCAGCGGCACCGGAATGGGGAAGGACCGCGCCCCCAGCCCCCAGGTAAATTTGCTCGCCACGAAATAGTCGCCAATCATCAGGGTCGACTGCATCGAAGCGGTGGGGATCGAAAAGGGCTGATAGAGGAAGGTCCGGAAGACGAGGGCAATCAGCAGAGCCTCGATGATCACGACGATTGTGTCGCGCAGCTCGTTTTTATTGGCCTTCTTGTCGGCCTTCGTCATGTCGGTCTGGCTCATTGCTGTCCCCGGGTCCGCCCCGCCGGGCAGTGGTTATGCGCTTGCGGCGGGCCGGTCAACCGGCAGTGCCTCGATGATGACGAAGGCCTGGGCCATTCCGCCATCGTCGGTAATGGTGAGGTGGATGTGCGGCTCATGTCCATCGGGAACAAGCCGGGACAGTGCCCTGGCAGCCCCATTGGTCAATTTCATGGTCGGTTTGCCGCTCGGCAGATTCACCACACCGAGGTCCCGCCAGTAAACGCCCCAGCTCATCCCCGTGCCCAGGGCCTTGGCGCAGGCTTCCTTGGCGGCAAAGCGCTTGGCATAGGAGGCGGCCCGCTGCGCCCTGCGGTCGGATTTCTGCCGCTCGATCTCGGTGAAGCAGCGGTTCGTGAACCGCCCTCCATAGCGGTCAAGCACCTTCTGCACGCGGGAAATCTCGCAAAGATCGTTGCCGAGCCCGATGATCATGGAGACACCGCGCCTGGGGCCGACAGCCGGATGAGAGGGCTCCCGCTCGTCACGCCAGTCCCCTGCTCCCCGGTTTCACTGCCGGGATGGCCGCCAATTCCGGAGGCAGCGCGTCGGCGGAATAGGCCGGAACCTTGTACTGGGTCAGTGCGACCAGCGGCACCCCCACATCCGCTTCGCCCGCCGAGCGGTCGACGAGGCACGCGGCCGCGACCACGTCGGCGCCGATCTCGCGCAGGCAGGCGATGCATTCGCGGATCGACAGGCCGGTCGTCACGATATCTTCGACCACGATCACTTTCTCGCCCGGCTTCACCTCGAAGCCGCGGCGAAGCTGGAACCTGCCCTCGACGCGTTCGGTGAAGATGGCGGGGACGCCCAGATGCCGCGCGGTTTCGTAGCCGGGAATGATGCCGCCGACCGCCGGTGAGACGATCTGGCTCACCTCCCCGTAGCCCTCGGCCCGGATCTTGTGCGCCAGCGCCCGGCACAGGATCTCCGCCTTGTCCGGATGCATGAAGACGCGCTGCTTCTGCAGGAAAATGGGGGAGCGGAGGCCCGACGACAGGATGAAGTGGCCCTCCAGCAGCGCGCCGCACTGGCGGAAGATGTCGAGGATTTCGTCCTGGGTCATGCGCTGGCCTTCTCGTCCGCTTCGGCGCCGGTCCACTCGGCGATGGCCACGCTCTCGGCTTCGGCGACGGTGGCGCGACGGACCTGGCTCAGCCCATGGGTGAGCTTCAATGAGGAAAGCACATCCGTGAGTTGGCCCAGATCCTTCACCTCCAGCTCGAAGATGTTCTTGTGGAAGTCGGGCGAAACGATGCGCATGATGAGATTATGGATGTTCGCATCTGCGGCGGCAATGGCGGCCGAGACCTGCGCCAGCGCGCCGGGGCGGTTCTGCACCAGCATCGAGATCACGACCTTGTAGCTTCGGTCCTCGCGACCCGAAATGTCCCAGCGCACGTCGATCCAGGCGACGTCCGAATCGTAGAGGCCCGCGAGCGCATCGGAATGCACCGGATAGATCATGATCGGCGCGCCCGGCCGCATGATGCCCACCAGGCGGTCGCCCGGCACCACGCCCTCGGGTGAAATCTCGATCTTGGTGCTGAAGCTGAGTTGCGCCAGGGCGGCACGCGCATTTGGCCCCGTCCCCTGCCCGCCCGGCACCCGGAAGCGGAACAACTCGGTGTCGCGCACGGCGAACCAGCCTTCTGCCTTGTCCGGGCGCGGCAGGTCCAGCGTGCTCTTCTTGCGCCGCTTGATGCCTTTGACGGCGGCAAGTTCGATGCCGAGCTGTTCGGTTTCCACCTTGCCCTCGCCCACCGCGACGAGCAGCTCGCGCTTGTTCTGGTGCCCGAGCGCCTTGGCGAGCTGCTCGCCCTCGGCATCGTCGATGCTCACGTCCTCGCGTTCCATCAGCGAGAACAGGATGCGCTCGCCCAGCGCATGCGTGCGCTGTTGCTGCGCCATGCGGACGGCGCGGCGGATCGCGGCGCGCGCCTTGCCGGTTGCGGCGATCGTCTCCCAGTTGGCGGGCGGCATGTGGTTCTGGTCGCGGATGATCTCGACTTCGTCACCCGATTGCAGGTGCGTCACCAGGGGCACGATGGCGCCGTTGATCTTGGCGCCCACGGTAGTGTCGCCGATGTCGGTATGCAGCGCGTAGGCGAAATCGATGGGCGTGGCGCCGCGCGGCAGTGCAATCAGCCGGCCCCGTGGGGTGAAGCAGAACACCTGGTCCTGAAACAGCTCGAGCTTGGTGTATTCGAGGAAATCCTCCTTGGTCGAGCCGGTGGTGATGTGCTCGATGGTCTGCCGCAGCCAGGCGAAGGCCTGGCTCTCGCGCGACAGCTTGTCGACATTGCCGCCGACGACGCCCTCCTTGTAGGCCGAATGCGCCGCGATGCCGTATTCGGCGACCCGGTGCATCTCCTCGGTCCGGATTTGTAGCTCGATACGCTGGCGGCCGAGCCCCACGATCGTCGTGTGTATCGAGCGATAGTCATTGTGCTTGGGGACCGAGATGTAGTCCTTGAACCGGCCTGGAACGACCTTCCAGTTGGTATGGACGATCCCGAGCGCGCGATAGCAATCGGCAATCGTGGGAGCGATGATGCGGAAGCCGATCATGTCCGAGAGCTGCTCGAGCGCGATCTGCTTGCGGTCGATTTTGGTGGCGATCGACCAGGCCGACTTCACGCGCGAGGAGACCTTGGCTTCGATCCCCTCGGCCTTGAGCTTGGCCGTCAGCTCCTTCTTGATCGAATCGATGGTCTCGCTGAACTCGGCCTGCATCTCGGCCAGCCGGTCCGTGATCGCCTTGTAGTGGTCGGGCTGCAGCGTGCGGAAGGCGAGGTTCTCGAGTTCCGAACGCATGTCCTGCATGCCCATGCGCCCGGCGAGCGGCGCATAGATATCCATCGTCTCCTGGGCGATCCGCTTGCGCTTGTCGGGCGCCATGAAATCGAGCGTGCGCATGTTGTGCAGGCGGTCGGCCAGCTTCACCAGAAGCACGCGCACGTCGGCCGAAATGGCCAGCAGGAGCTTGCGCAGATTTTCCGCCTGCGCCTCCTCGCGGGTGACCAGCTGCAGGCGCTCGATCTTGGTCAGGCCGTCGACGATCTCGCCGATTTCGGGACCGAAGACCTGGTCGATCTCGGTGCGGGTCGCGTCGGTGTCTTCGATGGTGTCGTGGAGCAGCGCCACGGCGATGGTGGCGTCGTCGAGCCTGAGGTCGGTCAGGATCGAGGCGACTTCGAGAGGATGGTTGAAATAGGGATCGCCGGAGGCGCGCTTCTGCGTGCCGTGTTTTTGCATGGCATAGACATACGCCTTGTTGAGCAGGTTCTCGTCCGCCCCAGGATTGTAGGCCTGAACCTTCTCGACAAGCTCGTACTGACGCATCAT
>CAZASR010000097.1:0-10635 GCA_964487765.1 uncultured Devosia sp.
TCTCCACTGTTAACGACGACAACACCGACAACGTCTTCGAAGACCCCCGCATTTCCCGCTTCGGCGGCATCGAAGAAGACGAGGAACCCTGGCACCTGCTCGTCAGCGACTACGCCAAATGGCTGGCGTGAGCGGCTGGAAGCCCAGGAAGATCGTATCGAGAGCCGCGCGGATCGCGTCATAGCCTGATCCAGATTGGCAACAGGACGCGACAGGCTGCTTGTCTTCACAGCGACGGCAAACTGGGTAGCCATCACGTATTGGTGGCCGTCGATAGTAAAGAGTGGGTTCAGCCCGGATGCGCAACCGGTGTCTTCGGCTCCTTGACGAGATCCTCGTTCAGCAGGATCCGTTCAGCGCGCTGCGACCGTGCCATTGGGTGCTCCTTGTGATACTGCCATCTCAACCTCCCTCGACTTGCACCACAAATGACCACCCTCGAAGTCCGTCCGATCGAAGATCGTCGCCTGTTGGGCATCGGTCTGGCCCTGGTGGGCTATGCCTGCTTCACGGTGATCGACTCCTGCGCCAAGTGGCTGTCGCAGGGCGGCATGCCCACGCTCGAGGTCGTGTTCGTCCGCTACGCCGCGCAGTTCCTGATCGTCGCCGCGATCTTCCTCCCGCAGCGCGGCATGGCGCTGGCGACCACCCGCAACCTTCCCGTCGAAATCATCCGCGGGCTGGCGCTGATGGGCTCGACCATCTTCAATTTCATCGCGCTCACCTACCTCCCGCTGACAATCACCTCGGCAATCATGTTCACCTCGCCGCTGATCCTGTGCGCCCTCTCGATCCCGCTGCTTGGCGAAAAGGTCGGCTGGCGGCGCTGGCTCGCGATCTTCGTCGGCTTCGCCGGCGTCCTCGTCGTCGTCCATCCGGGCACGGCGTCCTTTCATCCCGCCGCCATCCTGTCGGTGCTGGCTGCCGCCTGCGGCGCGCTCTACATGCTGCTGACCCGCAAGCTCGCGGGCGTCGATACCGTCACGACCCAGCAGTTCTATTCGGGCCTCGTCGCCACCGTGTGCATCGCGCCCTTCGCTCTGGGCGGCTGGACGTGGCCCACCGATCCGAGCGGCTGGTTCGCCTTCTGCCTCATCGGCGTTGCGGCCCTCACCGGCCACCAGTTCATCACCACCGCGCACCGCTTCGCCCCGGCTTCGGTGCTCGCGCCCTTCAGCTATTTCCAGATCATCTTCATGACGGCCTCGAGTTGGCTGATCTTCAACCAGCCGCCCGAAATCTGGCTCTATCTCGGCGCGCCCATAGTCATCGCCTCGGGCCTCTATCTGTGGCTGCGCGAGCGCCAATTGGCGCGCGCCGTCAGCGAAATGCCGGTCGACCGCTAGCCGTGTGAACTCGTTCGGCCACCGTTGCCTCGTGCCCGGTGACACCCTAGTGTCCGCCTCGTCCGGTAGAGGAGCATGGGGATGCCAGTCCAGCTGATCGACGCGAAACTGCCGGATTTCGGTGTTCCCGCCAATCGCCCGCAACTGGGACGGTCGATCTATGCCACACGGCTCGATGCATTGATGAAGGCGCGCCGCGCCAGCAGCATCGACTCACTGGTGATCTATGCGGACCGGGAGCACTCGGCCAATCTCGCCTGGCTCACCGGCTTCGATCCACGCTTCGAGGAAGCGCTCCTGATCGTCGCGCCGGGTCGCGTGCCGACCCTCCTGGCCGGGCCCGAAAACCTTGGGCGCGCGCAGAAGGCGGAGATTGAAGTCGATGCACGTCTCTATCCGCCCTTCGGTCTGCTGGGGCAGGACCGCAGCCAGACCCCTGACCTCGAGGAAGTGTTCGTCAGCGCGGGCATCGCGCCCGGTCAACGCATCGGCGTGCTGGGCTGGAAGTATTACGGCATGGCCGAAGCCAAGCGTCCCGAGACATGGTTCGAAACCCCGGCCTTCATCATCGACACCCTGCGCGGCATCGCCGGCCAGCAGGGCAAGCTCATCAATGCCAACGCGCTGCTGATGGATGCGAGCACGGGCCTGCGCGCCATCAACGAAGTCGACCAGATCGCGCAGTTCGAATTCGGCGCGATCATGTGCTCGGAGGCGTTGAAGGCGCTGTTCCGCAATCTGGAGCCGGGCATGTCGGAGTTTGCCGCGGTGCAGAGCATGGGCCTCGGCGCGCTGCCGCACTCATGCCACACGATGCTGTCGACCGGCAGCAGGCTCGTCGGTCTCGACAGTCCATCGGGCAAGATCATCGAACGCGGCGATCCGCTGACCACTGCCGTCGGTTATTGGGGCGGCCTGTCGAGCCGTGTCGGCTGGGTGGTCGAGGATGGATCGGAACTCCCCGCGAGTGCGGCTGACTGGCTCGAGCGGCTGGCCATGCCATACTTCGCCTGCGCCGCCGAATGGTACTCGACCATCGGCATCGGCATGACGGGTGGAGCGCTCGACGCCGTCGCCCGCAAGCATCTGGGCGCGCCATTCTTCAACCTGATCCTGAACCCCGGCCATCTCATCCATCTCGACGAGTGGATGAACACACCGATCTATCCGAACTCCACGCAGACGCTCAAATCCGGTCAGGCGATCCAGTGCGACATCATTCCGGCCGCCGGCCCGCCCTATTATGGGGCCAATATCGAAGATGGGATCGCGCTGCTCGACGAGAAGGGGCGGGCTGAACTCGCGGACAAGCATCCGGACGTTGCCGCACGCGTCGAGGCGCGGCGCACCTTCATGGCGGACGTGCTTGGCATCCCGCTCAAGCCCGAAGTCATGCCGCTTTCGAATCTGGCGGCCGCCTATCCGCCCTATCTGCTGTCGCCGGATCGGCTTCTGGCTCTGCGTTAGGCGGCAGGTACTGGGTGATCAGCCGGGCCGAGCGATAGCCGGTCAGGTAGATCCACAGCCAGTTGAGCGCGATGAAGATGCGGTTCTTGAGGCCGATCAGGAAGTAGATGTGGGCGAGGCCCCACGTCCACCAGCCAATCCAGCCGGTGAGCTCGAGCCAGCCGAAATCGATGAGCGCACGGCTCCGGCCGATCGTCGCGATGTCGCCCAGATGGCGGTAGTGGAACGGCAGTTCACGCGTTGCGCCGCGAAGCCGGGCCTTGATCGCCTTGGCAGCGTGGCGCCCGCCCTGTTTGGCGGCGTCGCCGATGCCGGGAACGGGCTTGCCGTCGGGCCCGGCGATCGCCACCGTATCGCCGACCGCGAAGATGTTCGGGTGACCCGGCACGCTCAGATCGGGATGGACCTTGATGCGGCCGGCGCGGTCCGCCTCTACCCCCAGCCACTTGGCTGCGGGCGAGGCGAGGACGCCGGCCGCCCAGATGATTGTCTCGGCCTTAATCGAACCGGCGGCGAAGGTGACGCCCTCGGCATGTACCGCGGTTACGGGCGTGTTGAGCATCACCTCGACCCCGAGCTCGCCCAGCGCCCTTTCGGCGTAGGCCGACATTTCCGGCTTGAAACTGGCGAGAACGCGCGGGCCGGCCTCGATCAGCACGACGCGGGCTTCCTCGGGCCGGATGTTGCGGAAATCGTCGCGCAGCGTGATCCGCGCCAGCTCGATGATCGCGCCGGCCAGCTCGACTCCGGTTGCACCCGCCCCGATGATCACGAAGGTCAGCAACGCACGGCGGCGTTCGGGATCTGTCTCCAGTTCCGCGCGCTCGAAAGCGAGCAGCAGCCGGCGGCGCATCGCCGTGGCATCCTCGAGCGTCTTGAGCCCGGGCGCATAGGGCTCCCAGTCGTCGTGCCCGAAATAGGCATGTTGCGCACCGGTGGCGAGGATCAGGTAGTCGAAGGGCACCGCGCGGCCACCCTCGAGCCGCACGCGCTTGGCGGCCGTATCGACGCCCACCACCGAGCCGAGCAGGGTCGTGACTTCCTCGCGGCGGTGGACAAGCTGCCGGATCGGCCAGGCGATCTCGGAAGGACCGAGCGAGGTTGTCGCGACCTGGTAGAGCAGGGGCTGGAAGAGATGGTGATTGCGGCGGTCGATCAGCGTGATGTCCGCGTCGACGCCCTTGAGCTCCTTGATCGCGGCGAGGCCGCCAAAGCCGCCCCCGACGACCACGATTTTCGGCTTGTCGGTCATGGTTCCCACCGCTCATCCGTACAGCAGGGACATAGGCCTCGGCGGCGCCTAGAACAACCGGCGGAACGATGCCCCTGGGCAGGGGTGCCATGCACCCTGGGGAAGGGTCGAATTCAGACCTGGTTCAGGCGGGAACCGCCGCGGGTGGTGGCATGTCGTCGTCGCCTCCGCCCTTGGCATAAGCGTCCGAAAGCTCGCGATAGTAACGGGAGTTGAACGCAAGAATCGTGACGATGAGGCCGATGAGCCCGGCGATCGTAAAGACCAGTGCGATGCCGCGGGCATGGCCGGTGCCGAACCAGCCGCCGATCGTCGCCGCTCCTAGCCCCGTCGTCATGAAGGGGATGAAGATGAACTCCGTCAGCGGCCCGATCAGAAACGCCGTAAGCGGTGAGGCGGCCTGTTCCACCGATTGGGCGAATCCGAATACGCGGCCCTGCCGTTCGTAGGGCACGACCTTCTGCAGCGTCGTGTGCTCGGCCGCTTCGGCATAAGGGCCGAGTAGCATCCAGATAAAGCAGCCGGCTACCAGCAGCCAGATCGAATGCTGGATCGTGAACACGCAGCAGACCGACCAGGTGATGAGGTTGACGAGAAGCAGCGTCCGCACCGGATTCTTGCCCAGTCCCGTCTTGGCGATCACGATCCCGCTGATGATGAAGGCGGTCGACAGCACGCCGAACAGCAGGCCCCACACCTCGACTGCGACGAGTGAGAGCCCATAGGCGTCGAGCAGCGCCATGAAGATGCCGCCGAGGAAGTTGTTGAACGTCGCAAACAAGATCAATGCGAACAGCCCCGGCACCGCCGCGACGACGCGAATGGTGCCGGCGATGTCGACCCGTTTCGGGGCGGGCGGCTCGTTCGACGGCTGCGCGGGCGCCGATGCCCCCACGCCTGCCGTCTCGTCGACCCTGAGGAACAGCAGGTGGAGGAAAGCGAGCGCCGTGAAGCCCAGCGCGAACAGCAGCGCGTAGAACATTCCCCCCCACGCAACGAGGAAGCCACTGATCACCGACGTCGTCAGGAAGCCAATCCCCGTCACCATGCCCACGAGCCCGTTCGCCCGGTCGCGGCGGTCTTCGGGGATCATCAGCGTCACCAGGGTGGGCAAGGCGATGCCGCGGATGTTGCCGGCGATGACGCCGATCATCACCACCAGGATGAACGACCACAGCCAGATGCTGTCGACCTGCTTGAGCGTTCCCTCCGGTGCCATCTGCAACACGGCGAAGGCAACGGCATACAGGATGAAGGAGACGATGCTCGAGCCCAGCATCACCAGCCGCTTGCTGTTGTGGTCGACGATGCTGCCGAACCAGATGCCCGATCCCGCGGTCATGATCAGGTAGATGCCAGCGATCATGCCGGTTGCAAACACCGACTGCGTCTCCAGATAAACCCAGAAGGTGATCGCGAACCACACCGTGAAATTGGTGATGTTGGCGACGAGGTTGTTGCCGAGGATGTGATAGAAGACGGTCATGGGACGAGACCTCGTGTTGCGGAGGACCGAGGCCGGCGCCTTGGGCCGCAACGTATCCAATGCCCGTTTTCTTGCGTCAAGCTCTAGCCAAAAAGCGTCAGCTGTCCTACTTCCCGCCTGAAAATCGTAAGAAAATCACGCGACGCCAAACCCTTGCCCATCGAACCCACAGCATTGCGTCAGGCCCGGCGGTTCTCCGTCGCGCCGATGATGGATTGGACGGACCGCCACTGCCGGTACCTTCACCGCGTGCTGACGAAGCGCGCCCTGCTGTTCACCGAAATGGTGACGAGTGCCGCGATCGTTCATGGCGATCGCGAGCGGCTGCTGGGCTTTCGCGAGGATGAGCACCCCGTGGCGGTGCAGCTGGGCGGGTCCGATCCCGCGGAACTGGCGGAGGCGGCGCGGATCGCCACCGCCTTCGGTTATGACGAGATCAACCTCAATGTCGGCTGTCCTTCGGACCGGGTGCAGTCCGGCCGCTTCGGCGCTTGCCTGATGGCAGAGCCGGACCTGGTCGCAGCGTGTGTGCGGGCCATGCGCGCCGCGACCGATCTGCCGGTGACCGTCAAGTGCCGGATCGGTATCGACGAGCAGGACACCGAAACCAGCCTCGATCGTTTCGTCGACCTGATGATCGAGGCAGGGGCGGCGCACATTTATGTCCATGCGCGAAAGGCGTGGCTCAAGGGATTGTCGCCGAAGGAAAATCGGACAATCCCGCCACTCGATTATGCCCGAGTCTATCGGCTGGCCGGGCGGGTCGCCCCTTACGAAATCTCGATGAATGGCGGCATCGAAACGCTCGCTGCGGCCTCGCTTCACCTCGACCATGTTTCGGGCGTGATGCTCGGCCGCGCGGCCTATCACGACCCCGCCATGCTGGCCGCTATCGACCATCGCTTTTTCGGCGATGCCGAGCGGCCGTTCGATCTCGGTACCGTCTCGCGCACCATGGCGGATTATGCGGAACACGAGCTGGCTCGCGGCGTCCGGCTCAACAACATCACCCGCCACATGCTTGGGCTTGCCAATGGGCGGCCCGGCGCGCGGATATTCCGGCAAATCCTGAGTGTGGATGCGGCGCGCAAGGGAGCAGGGCCGGACGTACTGCTGCGCGCGCTGGAGGCCGTCGAGCCGGCACTCGCCGTCGCCTAACGTTCGCTGCTCCAGAAATCGGCCTGAAGCTGCGCCGCCTCGTCCGCGAGCATTGGACCGACGACCTCGGTGGGCCGTTGGCCGGCCTCGAAGACGACGTGGCAGGGCAGATCGAGCGTCGGGTTCTCCTCATGCGCGCCGGTCTGCGCCTTGAGGGCGCGTTCGGTCTGTCCGAACACAACGCGCCCGATGCCGGCCCAGTAGATCGCCCCCGCGCACATCGCGCAGGGCTCGGCCGACGAGTAGAGCGTAGCGTGCTGCAGGTCCTCGAGACTCAGATTTTTCGCGGCCCATGAGGCGAGCAGCCTTTCGGCATGCGCCGTGCGATCGCCGCCTTCGGCGGAGTAGCCATTGCCCTGCCGGCGGAGAACGTTGCCGTTTCCATCCGCGAGCACCGCACCGAACGGGTGGTCGCCCGCCTCGCGTGCCTTTCGCGCGGCCGCGAACGCGTCCCGCAGCAGCCGCTCGTCATAGTCTCGTTGAGGCATCGCGCCCTCCAATTCAGTGGTCATCCTCGCATGCGCGATGCTGGATCGGAAGTCAGTCCGCCAGTTCGAGCTTGTCGCCTTCGACCGAATAGCGGCTCAGCGTTTCGAGGAACGTCATGCCGAGCAGGCTTCCCTCAAGGGCACCGTTCTCGGCAACGAAGGCACGCACGTTGCGGCGGGCAATGCCGCCGACCTCGATGCGGTCGAGCCGGACGAGGGCGGCGCGGCCGGTTCCGTTGGCCGTCATCACGGGCAGCGTGAAGCTCAGGTCGTCGACGGGAATCCCGGCCTTCTCGGCGTCGCGGTAGGATAGGACAACGGCGCTTGCCCCCGTGTCGAACAGCAACGGCATCGAGGTGCCGTTGACGGTGGAGGCGACGGTGAAGTGTCCATCGAGCCCCCTGCGGAACGTCGCCGTGCCGTTCTCCGAGTCGACGATCGCGGTTGTCGGCGACAACTCGCCGACGACGCGCGCCGCGAGGTCCTTGAGGTCCTCCCGATAGGTGTAACCGACGAGAATGACGACGAAGAGGCCTGCCCAGGTCGCGAAATTGGCGACGATCGCGCTGAAGCGCTGGCGGCGCGAGAATGCTCCGGCGGCGAAGATGATCGCGAGGATCACCAGCGGGATGAGCTGGCCGAATTGCATCTGGGTCAGTCCCAGCCACGCCCCGGCATCGGCGCTGACCAATAGGGCCAGTCCGACGGCTACCAACAGCGCGACGCCGACAAAAAGCATGTAATCTCCTTATACGAAGACCATAAAGGCACCCAGCGCGGCGATTTCAAGGAGCGCCTGCAGCGCCCCGATCAGGTCGCCCGTCTGTCCGCCGATCAACCTTCGGCACAGTGTCGTCCACCCCCAGGCGACCAGCGCGCCGAGCACAAATGCGCTGACGAGCCCGATGATCCCGACGGCGAAGCCTGCGGTCGCGAAGCTGACGACGGCCGCGACGCCCAGTCCGAGCAGGAAGTTCCGGCGCCCGACCTGGCCGGCACTGGCAGCCGCACCTCCGCTTCGCGCGGCGGGTAGGGCGAAGGACAGCCACAGCGCCCCGGAGCGGGCAATGAGTGGCGCGGTCAGCAGGATCGCGGCGGACTCGAGCGGGCTGGTGACGGATCCGACCGCCGCGATGCGCGCGGCGAGCAGCACCACAATCGCGCACACACCGTAAGTCCCATGCCGGCTGTCCTTCATGATCTCGAGCCGTTGCTCGATGGTCGGGCCGCCGAAGAGTCCGTCCGCGGCATCCGCCAGGGCATCCTCCGACATGGCGCCGGTGACGATCACGAACGCGGCAACAGCCAACACCGCGGCGAAGAAGGTGGGCGTCCCCGCCCATTCGGTGAGCAGCAGCACTGCCACGGGGATCACACCGATCAATACGCTCGTCAGCGGCAGCGTCAGCGCCATGCGATCGAGGTTTGGCCGTCGATGCGGGGCGTCGCCCGTCGGCAGGCGCGAATAGAATCGCAACCCCATCAGCAACTCGTCGGCGAAGTTCACCTGGGTCGCCGGAGGCCGGTTATCGTTGGTTGGGCGCGGCGCGGGGGGACCGTCGTCCGTCAATTTTGCATTTCCCATGCGCTCGACTACAAGTCGCCGACCTTTCCATTCCGCCCCCCTTCAGGCAAGCCATGCCCGCCAGTCCCTTCGCCGAAGTCTTCGATCTCCTGCTGCTTTCACCGGCGGGAAACGAAGAGGCCGTCGATGCCGTTCGCATCCACGACGCGACGCTCACCAAGCCGCCGGGCTCGCTCGGCCGCATGGAGGAATTGGTCGAGTGGCTGGCGCGCTGGCAGGGCAGGTCGCCGCCAGGACTCGACAACCCCATGGTCGCGATCTTCGCCGGCAATCACGGCGTCACCGATCAGGGCGTGTCGGCCTACCCGCGCGAGGTCACGGCGCAGATGGTCGCCAACTTCACCGACGGCGGCGCGGCGATCAGCCAGATCTGCGCCCTGCACGAACTGAATCTGCGCGTGTTCGAACTCGCGCTCGAGCTGCCCACCGGCGACATCACCCTGGCGCCGGCGATGGACGACAAGATGTGCGCCGCGACGATTGCCTACGGCATGGAGGCGATTGCAGGGCGGCCCGATTGCCTCGCCATCGGTGAAATGGGGATCGGCAACACCACGGTCGCCGCGGCGATCTTCGCGGCCCTTTTCGGTGGAACCGGCGCGGAATGGGTCGGCCGCGGCACCGGCATCGACGACGCGGGTCTCGCGCGCAAGGCGGATGCCGTCGATCGTGCGCTTGCTCTCCACCGCGATGGACTCACCGATCCGCTCGCGATCCTCGCGCGCCTCGGTGGCCGCGAGATCGCGGCGATGCTCGGCGCTCTGGTTGCTGCGCGCCACAACGCCATCCCCGTCCTCGTCGATGGTTTCGTCGCCACTGCCGCAGCCGCCGTGGCCCATGCCGTCAATCCCGATGCGATCTCGCACTGCGTCTTCGCGCACGTCTCGGCCGAGAGCGCGCATGCGAGGGCGCTCGACAGGCTCGGCGCGACACCTCTCCTCGATCTGGGAATGCGACTCGGTGAGGGGAGCGGCGCAGCTCTCGGCATGGTGCTCGCCAAAACCGCGCTCCACCTGCACACACGCATGGCGACGTTCGTGAGCGCAGGGGTCAGCACCAGGAGCTAAATCGTGATCGGCTTGTGCCGCCTGCCGATCATCTTGTGCAACCAGGGGTGATGCCAAGCGAACTTCGCGACACGCTTCCGCACCAATTCGCGATAGCGTTCCGGCGGCGGGGCCACGGCGCGTAAGTGACGATGGCTATTGCAGAACCAACAGGCGGCAACGATGTTGTCCTGGCGCGACGTACCGCCATCGCAGCGCGCCAGCAGATGTTCGGCCGTACAATGGAAACGCTCGGCCTCCTTGAGGGAAATGCCGAAATGCCGAGCGAAACCGTCCGGCCGCTTGCTCCACATTGGAAAACCGCAATAGTAGCAGTGACGATGCTGCTCGTGAGCCCTGCGTTCGCGATAGATGGAATCTCTCGAGTCACCCATGCCAAGCCCTCCCGCAGGAGAGATTGGAATCGAGCGGCCCGGCATCCAGCGCCAGCTCGTATCGACGTTAAGTCGAGGTTAATGCCCGCTGGCTTCCGAATAAATCTCGAGTCTATCCTGCCGTTCGACCACCGGCGCCAGCGCGTCCATCACGCGGGCGCGGGGGAAGGTGGCAATGACCTCGGTACCGAAGCGGAGCTTCGAGAACAAATCGAAGCGCCCCTGGTGCAGTTCCATGATCTTCTGAACGATAGGAAGGCCAAGGCCCGCGCCCTGTTCGGCCGTCTTTTGTGCCAGCGACCCCTGGCCAAAGGAGGACAACACCGTCTGGATTTCATCCTCGGGAATGCCCGGCCCGTTGTCGCGCACCGAGATCAACTGCCCACCATCGGTCGAACGCGCCACCATCACG
>CAZASR010000098.1:0-10471 GCA_964487765.1 uncultured Devosia sp.
TCTTGCCTTTGCCCTCGTCGCCCCACTGGCTGCCGACGACGATCACATTTGCCATGAGGAACTGCCCTTCGTAGCGCGCCGCGACGGGCGCATTCGGTTGCGGGCAAAAGCCGCTCCATCCAGGACGGCGGCGTTTGCGGACGTCCCATAGACGAACCGGGCGCCAATGACAAATCCAGGCGATCCGAAGCTGACCGGCGCGTTCATTCGGCGTTCAACGCGCCGCCACTAGACGCCGCGCCCGCAGCAGCAAACTCCTCCAAAGAGTCCCAAGATGGATAAGCGTTTCCCCCTCGAAGACCAGATTGAAATGCTCGGCTCGATGATCCGCGGCCGCGTGATCACGCCGGCGCATGCCGATTACGACACGCTGCGCGCCGTGGTGCCCGGCAACTACGATCCCCGCCCCGCCGCACTCATCCGTCCCGCGAGCGCCGCCGACGTCGCGGCCGTCCTCAATTTCGCCCGCGCCACCGACCTCGGTGTTGCGGTGCGCAGCGGCGGCCACGGCAGCTACGGCGTCACCGACGGCCTCGTGATCGACATGCGCGATCTCAACGCCCTCGACATCGACACCGAAGCGCGCACCGCCTGGGCCGGCACCGGCCTCACCGCCGGCGAAGTGACGCGCGCCGTCGAACAGCGCGGCCTGATCGTCGGCTTCGGCGATACCGCCAGCGTCGGCATCGGCGGCCTCACTTCGGGGGGCGGCATCGGCTACCTCGTGCGCAAGCACGGTCTCACCATCGATTCGGTCATCGCGGCGGAAGTCGTCACCGCGACGGGCGACATTATCGTTGCCGACGCGGACCATCACGCTGACCTGTTCTGGGCCGTGCGCGGCGGCGGCGGCAATTTCGGCGTCATCACGCGCTGGAAATACCGCCTCCATGCCATGCCGCATTTCACCGGCGGCCCGCTGATCCTGCCGGCCACGCCGGAAGTCGTCGCGGGCTTCGTCGCACTGGCGGAGGCCGCGCCCGAAGAGCTGAGCGCCATCGCCTCGGTGATGCCCGCCCCGCCCCTGCCCTTCCTGCCGGCCGAAATGCACGGGCAGACAATCTTCATGTGCACCATGGCCTTTGCGGGCGAACCGGAGGCCGCCCAGGCGGCGCTCGCGCCCTTCCGTGCCCTGGCCACGCCGATCGCCGAACTCATGCGCCCCGGCCGCTATTCCGATCTCTATTTGCCGCCCGATCCGAACTGGCGTCCGTCCTTTTCGGTGCGCAGCCGCCTGATCGACACCGTCGGCCTCGCCGAGGCCAGGACCATCATCGACTGCGTCGAAATCTCGGACGCGCCGCTCCGGCTCGGCGAAATCCGTGTGCTGGGCGGCGCCTTCTCGCGCGTCCCCGCCGATGCCACCGCCTTTGCCCATCGCGATGCGCGCGTGATGGTGTCGTTTATCGCCGTCTATGACGGCACCAGCGACATCGCGCGGCACAATGAGTGGGCAAGCGACGCGATTGCGCTGCTCCGCCAGGGCGAGGACCGGGTCTACGTCAACTTCCTGACTTCCGACCCCAGGGAACGCCTCGCCGCCGCCTATCCAGCCGCGACCCTCGCCCGGCTGCGTCTCATCAAGCGCCGCTACGACCCGGATAACCTGCTGCGCCTCAACCGCAACATCCCGCCGGCCTGATCGGGCTGGCTTCTGCCGGCGAACCATGACTAACTGCGGCGCGGGCCCGACCGGTCCGCGCCGTACTGACGAGTCGATGTCCGAACAAAGCCCCGCCCGCACCGGCGCCTTCGGCGCGCTGATGTCCCGCCCTTACGCTCTGCTCATCCTGTGCAACCTGTTCTGGGGCGGCAATGTCGTCGCCGGCAAGGCCGCGGTCGGCAACATCGATCCCTATGCGCTGATGGTGCTGCGCTGGGCCGGCGCGCTCCTGCTCGTCCTGCCCTTCGCCATTGAACCCGTGCGCCGCGACTGGCCAACGCTTCGGGCCAAATGGTGGCTCTATCTGTTCTACGGCGCCGTCGGCTACGCCACCTTCAATGCCCTCTGCTACGTGGCGGCCCACTACACCTCCGGCTTCAATGTCGGCCTCGACCAGGTGACGATCAACATCTTCGTCATGCTGCTGAGCTTCATCCTGTTCCGCACCCGCGTGCGTCCGCTGCAGCTCGTCGGCGTGGCCATCACCATTGTCGGCGTCGCGCTCACCGCGAGCCATGGCGACCTCACCCGCATCCTCGCACTCGACATCAATTTCGGCGATCTGTTGGTGCTCATCGCCTCGCTCGCCTATGCGATCTATTCGATCACCCTGCGCTGGCGTCCCCAATCCGACTGGCGCAGCTTTCTGGTCGCGACCTTCATCGGTGCCACGCTTGCCTCGCTGGGCTTCGCCGCGACCACCGGTGGCGGCCTCGCCTATGTCGCCTCCACCGCGCCGTCGATTACGCCACTCGGCTGGATCATCGCTTTCTACACCATGGTCCTGCCCTCCATCATCAGCCAGATGTTCTACGTGCGCGGCGTCGAGCTCATCGGCGCCAACCGGGCCAGCCTCTTCATCAATCTGATCCCGCTCTTCGGGGCCGTCGGCTCGGTGCTCATCCTCGGCGAAAAGCTCGAAGCCTTCCACCTGGTCGCCGGCGGCCTCGTCATCGCCGGCATCGTCATGGCGGAGTGGAGCGCCCGGCGCATCTGACCGGGGCCGGCGCAGTTTCAATCCCGGCGTTTACGGCTCGCCAACACTGGGCGGCTACCCTCCTGTCAGATCCATGCCCATTGCGGCCCAGTCTGGAGCGTCCGCTTGGTTCACCTCTACCGCTCCGTCCCCAGGCTCGTCCTGCTTGGCTTCATCGTCCTCGCCGGCGTCCTGCTGTACTGGCCGCTGCAGGCGCTCTTCGCTCACATTCCGCTCAGCTACAACGAAGGCTGGAACGCTTTTCACGCCCTGCGCCTGCGCAGCGGGGGCCCGCTCTATCCGCCCGTCGCCCCGGCCATCTTCATCAACTACCCGCCGCTCTCCTTCTACATTGTCGGCTCGCTCGCCGCGTTCATCGGCGACGACATCTTCGCCGGCCGTATCGTCGCCCTCGCCGCGCTGGGCGTGACCACCCTCAATGTCGGCTTCATCGCGAGCCGGCTCGGCATTTCGCTCGAGCTCTCGGCCATCGCCGCGCTCGCCTTCTTCTGCTTCGTTGCGATGTATTTCGTCGACTATGTCGGCGTGAACGACCCGCAATGGCTGGCACAGGCGTTCCAGGTCACCGGGCTCACCCTCCTTCTCGGCGGCGATCGCCAAAGCTGGCGGCGCCTGGCCATCGTCGCGCTCCTCATGGTCGCCGGTGGCCTCTGCAAGCACAACGTTCTCGCCCTTCCCGTCGCCGTCACCGCTTGGCTCGCCATCGAGGATCGCCTCGCCTTCCGCCGCTGGCTCGTCGCGGCCGGCGGCATCGGCCTTGCGGCGCTTGCTGCCTGCTACCTCCTCTTCGGCCAGGGCTTCATCGATCAGGTCGCCGGCTCCGAGCGCACCTATTCCACCGCCGTGATCATGATGGTCGTGCGCTACCTGCTCCCGCAGATATCGCCCTTCGTCCTGGCGGCCCTCATCGGTGGCCTGCTGCGCATTCGCCAACCCACCGGTCGCTTCGTCCTGATCTATCTCGTCTTTTCCTTCGCTATCGGCATGGCGCTCATGCTCGCCGTCGGCGTCATCTACAACACGCTGTTCGACCTGATGATCGCGATGATGCTGGGCAGCGCTTTCCTCTGCCAGATCATGGTCGATCGTTTCCGCGCCACCGAACGGGCCCGCGTCGCGGCGCTAGCCCTAGCCTCGGTGCTGCTCGTCACGCGCTTCGTCATGATCGGCCACGAGGCGCTCGTCGAGTATCGCCACGTCGCCAAGAACCTCGGCCGTCAGGAGATGTGGGCCGCCACCATCGAGCGCATCCGCACCGAACCCGGCCCCGTCGTCTGCGAGAACCTTGCCCTGTGCTACTGGGCCGGCCGCACCAGCGAGATCGAATTCTTCAATTTCGGCCAGCGCGCCCGCCTCGAGCCCGGCTACGACACCGCCTTCACCGACGCCGCCAGGAATGGCGAGATCGGCCTCATCCAGAAGGACCCCGATACCAACGCCGACCGCCTGCCTCCCGAACTCGACGCCCTCATCGCCGACCTCTACCAGCCGATCCAGACCGTTCCGGTGACGCTCCTCGAGCCGCCAACCACCGCCCTCGCCCTCGCCGCACTGGAGCGCGACTGACCGCGCAAATAAAAAGGCCGCCCGCAGGCGGCCTTCCATCCATGCGACTTTGCGCGATGGTTCCGGGAGCAGCCGACCCGGTTCCCGCGCTCCTTGGCTAGAACTTCAGCGCCTTGGCCTGCTTCACGCCGGGCAGTGCGGCGATCTCCTTGAGCTGTGCTTCGCTGACCGCGCCGTCGATCGACAACAGCGCAATCGCGTCCCCGCCCACCTCGGCGCGCCCAAGATTGAAGTTCGCGATGTTGATGCCGAGATCGCCCAAAAGCGTGCCCAGCCGACCGATATGACCAGGCTTGTCCTCGTTGGTCACATACAGCATCGACGGCGTCAGCTCCGCATCCATGCTGATCTCCTTGACCTGGATGATGCGCGGCTTGCCATTGGCGAATATTGTTCCAGCCACGGCGCGAGTCTGCTTCTCGGTCGTAATGGTGAGCCGTATGTAGCCTTCATACGCGCCCTGCTGGTCGCGCGTCGCTATCTCGACACTGATGCCGCGATCCTTGGCGATCTGCGGTGCCGACACCATGTTGACGTCGCCCATCTGCGGCTTCAGCACGCCGTTGAGGGCGGCCGCGGTCATCGGCCGCGTATTGAGCTGGGCGACATTGCCCTCATACTCGATCCTGATGCCGGTGATCGGGTTCTCGGTGAGCTGTCCGGCGAACGAGCCCAGCGCTTCGGCGAGCTTCACCCAGGGCGTCAGCAGCGGCGCTTCCTCCGCGGTGATCGAGGGGAAGTTGAGCGCATTGGTGATTTCGCCCGTCTGCAGATAGGCCGAGATCTGCTCGGCCACCTGCAGCGCGACATTCTCCTGCGCCTCGGTCGTCGAGGCGCCCAGGTGCGGCGTGCAGATCACATTGTTGAGCTCGAACAGCGGGTTGTTGTCGGCCGGCTCGGTTTCGAACACGTCGAGCGCCGCGCCCGCGACCTTGCCCGACTTCAGCGCCTCGTACAGTGCCTTCTCGTCGATCAGCCCGCCGCGCGCGCAGTTGATGATGCGCACGCCGTCCTTCATCTTGGCGATCGCCTCGGCATTGATGATGTTGCGCGTCGCATCGATCAGCGGCGTGTGCAGCGTGATGAAATCGGCGCGCCGGAACAGCTCGTCGAGCTCCACTTTCTCCACGCCGATCGCCTGCGCCCGCTCCGCGGTGAGGAACGGGTCAAACGCCACCACCTTCATCTTGAGGCCCTGCGCCCGGTCGGCGACGATCGAGCCGATATTGCCCGCGCCGACGAGGCCCAGCGTCTTGTTGGTCACCTCGACGCCCATGAAGCGGTTCTTCTCCCACTTCGAGGCCTTGGTCGATGCATCCGCTTCCGGCAGTTGGCGCGCGAGCGCCATCATCATCGCGATCGCATGCTCGGCCGTCGTGATCGAATTGCCGAAGGGCGTGTTCATCACGATGATGCCCTTCTTGGTCGCCGCCGGAATGTCGACATTGTCGACGCCGATGCCGGCCCGGCCGATCACCTTCAGGTTCTTGGCCGCCGAGATGATCTTTTCGGTCACCTTGGTCGCCGAGCGAATGGCCAGCCCGTCATACTGGCCGATGATTTCGTAAAGCTTGTCCTTGTCCTTGCCGACGTCCGGCAGGTAGTCGACCTCGACGTCATTGTCCTTGAAGATCTGTACAGCCGTCTTGCTGAGCTTGTCCGAAACGAGAACCTTGGGCATCCATGCCCTCCTTCATCCGCCGGCTGTCATCCCCGCGCGGGCGGGGAACCAACTCGCCGGCTCACCATGAGTGGAAAGAGCCGGCGAACCGGCCCCGTGAAACTTAAGCCGCGGCCTTTAGCGCTGCCTTTTCGGCCGCGAAGGCCCAGTCGAGCCAGCCGGTCAGCGTCTCGAGATTGGAGGCCTCGACCGTCGGTCCGGCCCAGATGCGCAATCCCGTCGGCGCATCGCGATAGCCGCCGATGTCGTAGGCGGCGCCGGCCTTGTCGAGGCGCGACACGATCGCCTTGGCGAAGGCGGCCTGAGCCTCCGCGCTCAGCGCCGTCACGTCGGGGTCGGCGATGACCAGGCACACCGACGTATTGGAACGCTGCTCCGGCACCTTGGCGAGATTCTCCACCCAGGCGGTCCGTTCCACCCAGTCGTCGAGCACCTTGAAATTCGCATTTGCCCGCGCCTGCATCCCCTTGAGCCCGCCGACGGATTTGCCCCATTCCATCGCGTCGATCGCGTCCTCGATGCACAGCATCGAGACTGTGTTGATCGTGGCGCCCTGGAACACGTCTTCCATCAGTTTGCCGCCCTTGGTGAGGCGGAAAATCTTGGGCAGCGGCCGGTCCGGCTTGTAGGTTTCGAGCCGCTCCACGGCGCGCGGGCTGAGGATCAGCACGCCATGCGCAGCTTCGCCTCCCAGCGCCTTCTGCCACGAGAAGGTCACCACATCGAGCTTGGCGAAATCGAGGTTCTGCGCAAACGCCCCCGAGGTCGCGTCGCAGATCGTCAGCCCCTCGCGGTCGGCCGGGATCCAGTCCGCATCGGGCACCCGCACGCCCGAAGTCGTGCCGTTCCAGGTAAAGACGACGTCGCGCGTGAAATCGACCTGCTTGAGGTCCGGCAGCTCGCCATAGGGCGCCCGCAACAGCCGCACGTCCTCGAGCCTGAGCTGCTTGGTGACATCGGTCACCCAGCCCTCGCCGAAGCTTTCCCAGGCCAGCATGTCGACGCCCCGGGCGCCGAGCGCCGCCCACAGGAACATCTCCACCGCGCCCGTATCGGACGCCGGTACGATGCCGATGCGGTAGTCCGCCGGCACCTCGAGCAGCTCGCGCGTCAGCGCGATCGCCTTCTCGATCCGTGCCTTGGCCGGCTTGGCGCGGTGCGAGCGGCCCACTAGCGCATGGGCAAGCACATCCACCGTCCAGCCAGGACGCTTGGCACATGGGCCCGACGAAAAATTCGGATTAGCCGGTTTCACCGCCGGCGCGGTCAGGGGCATATCAGCCATGGCGACCCTCCCAGGTCGAAAGCCTCACGTTAGGGCGAGGTGTCCTGAGCCGGGCTGATACTCTTCTCGTCGATCTGGTGCAAGGGCCTTTGTGTCACTCGCCGCGCGTCACGCCGCCACCAGCTTCTCCAGCCGGTCGGCGAGATTGTTGAGCTCCCATTTCCGCGCCAGCGCGGCGCCGCTCGCCCAGTCCGGCGCGGCCGACTTGATTTCGGGCAGGCCGATGTCCCGCACCATCGTCGCGATGCGCTTGTAGAGCCGCAGATCCTCGGCCTGCCCCGCGAACTTGCCGTCCGCGAGCATCTCCTCAAGCGTCGCATGACGCTTGAGGAGGCTCGCCGCCGTCACCGCGCCGACACCCCGGGCGCCGGGAATCTTGTCCGACGGATCGCCGCGCAGCGCGATGAAGTCCGGCACCTGCTCCGGCCTGACACCATAGCGCTCCATCACCTCCGCCGGCCCGATCCGCGCCATCTCGCCGCCCTTGACCGGATGGAGGATGGTTACCCGCTCCGACGCTAACTGGAACGAGTCTCTATCGCCGCTCGCGACCAGCGCCGTGCCGCCCGCCCGTTCCTCGGCCGTCGCCGCCGAGGCGATCCAGTCGTCGGCCTCATAGGCACCGCCCTTGCCATAGCCGAAGCCGAACGACGCGATGAACTCGGGCAGCACGTCGAGCTGCTCGACGATCTCGTCTTCGAACACCCGCCCGCCCTGGTAGCCGGCGAGTTCTCCCGCCCGCCAGTTGGGCTCGCTCAGCTTGTCCCAGCCCACGAACACCGTGCGCGGCTTTTCCGCCTCGTAGAGCCGCAGCACATAGTTCGAGAACCCCACGATCGCGTTCCCGGCCCGGCCGCCGGCGCGCCGCACGCTCCTGGGCACCGCATGATAGGCGCGATGCGCGAACGAATCGCCGTCGATCACCAGCAACGGCCGCTCCTCGGCGCCCACCGTCATCAGTCGAACACCACGAAGTTCAGCGCCGGCAACGGCCCGCCCGGAAATTCGATCATCCTGCCACCCTCCCGCAGGCCACCGAGATCGACCCGGTAGAATCCGATTTTATCGATGATCGCACCGACTTCCGCCTTGGCGTCCGCATCGTCGCCGGCCATGAACAGCACGCGCCGCCCACCCTCGGCGCGTGGATCGCCGGCAAGCAGATGCGGCAGCAGATGGTTGATCGTTTTCACCACCCGCGCCCCCGGCACATGCGTCGCGAACGCCTCGCTCGAGGTCCGTCCGTGCAGGTTCACCGGCCGGAAGCTCGGCCCTTCGAGCGCGTTAGTGCAGTCGACGACGATCCGCCCGGTCCAGTCCACGCCGCCCAGCGCGTCGCCGAGCCGCGTCCACGGCACCGCGACGAACACGATATCGGCGCCCAGCACCTCATCGCGCGTCCCCGCCGTCACATGCGGCGCGAGCAGCGCCGCGAGCGGACCCAGCGCCGCTGGACCGCGCCGATTGAGAATTCTCGCTTCGATTCCGGCGCGCGCCAGCACGGTGCCGATCGCCGACCCCACTGCGCCCGCGCCCACAATGCCGATGCTCACGCCGCTACCGCTCCACTCTGGTTGTCCGGAAGGCTAGCCGGGCACCATCCGGAACACCAGCCCGTCATCGGTCAGCACCACCATCTCGCCGGCAGCATCCGTGCCGAAGCTCGTGACATTGCCGAGGCTGCCCACATCCTCCGCGGTGTCGACCAGTCCCGTGGCCTCGCCATTCTCGTAGCGCAGCGCCTCGATCACACCGCGGCAATAATCGGCGAAGAAATAGCGCCCCTCGAGCGCCGGTAGCGCCGCGCCGCGATAAACGATGCCGCCGGTGATCGAGCAGCCCGCGTCGTGGCTATAGACATGCACCGGCATCACCATGCCGCCCTGCACGCAGCTTGCGCCTGCCGGGAAGCATTCGCGCCCCTCCATCGTGCGCCAGCCCAGATTGGCGCCGCCATCCGAGGTCACATCGACGACGCTGATTTCCTCCCACGCATTCTGTCCCACATCGGCGATATAGAGCTGGTTGCCGTCGAACGCATTGCGCCACGGATTGCGCAGGCCAAGCAGAAACACTTCCGGTGCGCCGCCGCCATTGGCGAACGGATTGTCGTCGGGGATCGCATAGGGCGCTCCGTTCGGATCGATGCGCAGGATCTTGCCCAGCAGCACGTCCGTATTTTGTCCATTGCCGATCTCGCCATGCCGGTCGCCGCCCCCGCCGCCATCGCCCATGCCGATATAGAGCATCCCGTCGGGCCCGAACGCGATCCATCCGCCATTGTGGTTGGATTCGGGCTGGTCGATCGACAGCAGCACTTCGCCCGACGCCGGATCGGCCGCGCCATCGCCTGCCGTGAAGCGCACGATCTGCGTGTTGCCGTCGGCATCGGTATAGTCGACATAGAACTCGCGGTTGCTCTCGAATTCTGGATCGAAGGCAAGCCCCAGCAGCCCCTGCTCATTGCCCTCGCTCACCTGGCTGGTGAGGTCCAGGAACAGATCGCCCGGCGCGCCGTCTTCGAGAAAGCGGATCGTCCCCGTCTTCTCGACCACCAGCAGGCGCTCGTCATTCGGCAGCGGCACGGCCGCCACCGGCCGCGAAAACCCGTCCCCGATCTTCTCGAAATCCACGGCAGTCCCATCTATCGTCGCCGCCCCGAGAGCCGGCCCCGCCATCAATCCCGCCGCCAACACCACCGCAAACCTGCTCATCCCGCCTCTCCCTTCACCCGCCCCGCCCCCTTGCTCTACCACCATCCGCCCCAAATTTCTCCTGTCAATGCCTAGAACCTCGTTTCACAAAGCCCGCTCTTCCCGCCCCCCAGCCACCCCTCTCCCTCTCGCGGCGAAGCCGTGGGGAGACCGGCGCAGCCGGTGGGTGGGGCCCACTTGCGCGAGGCGAGGAAGAGCACTGCTCGCGGCTCCGTCCCATCACTCGCCCATCCACCGCCTGTCCTCCCCAGCATATCTGAGGACTCTCCCGCGCCTCGAATGACAAAGCGGACAACCGCTCTTTCCGCGCCCCTTCCCAGCGAAAGCTGGGACCCAACCCTCCGCATCCAACACCCCCTCGACCGTCATGGCCGGGCCAAGACCCGGCCACCCAGCCGACCGAGCCGCGAAAACAGTTCAAGCGGCACCACCCCACCCACCGCTGCGCGGTTCCCCCTCCCCGACCTGCGGTCGAGGAGGGAAAAGGCGAACTCAGCGCGCACCCTCGACAAAGCCTGCACGCAAGAACGCGCAGTCACCCCTCTCCCTCCTCGCGGCGAAGCCG
>CAZASR010000099.1:0-10397 GCA_964487765.1 uncultured Devosia sp.
ATCAGGAGGTCCAGCGTACCCTTGCCGGTGGCGACGCCGCGCACCTCTTCGACCTCGGCTCGGGTTGCGGGCTGGTGGTAGGCGATGATGGCGAGCGTTTCGAGCGCCGCTCGGCTCAGCGGCTTGGTGTCGGTCTGCTCGCGGACCAATAGGAAATTGAGGTCTTCGGCGGTGCGGAACGCCCATTTGTCGGCGCGCCGCACGAGGTGGACGCCACGCGGCGCATACTGCTTCTGCAGCTCGAACAGGAGCGGCTCGGCGTCAACGCCCTCCCCTAGATGCGGCGCGAGCTCGGCGGCGCCCAATGGCTCGATGGAGGCGAACAGCAGCGCTTCGAGGATGCGAAGCTGGCGGCTGGCCAGTTCCGGCTCTTCGGACGGGGCGACGGTCCTCTCCTCTTCGGCCGCAGCAGCAGGCGTATCCGTCTCCACGGGTGCGATGGTCTCGGCCTCCGGCGTTTCGGGGGTGTTGGTTTCGTCGGACATCAGTTTTCGGTCTGGGGGCCGTCGGTCTTGCGGCGGCGCATGAAAAGCGGCCCGAAGGCCAGGGATTGCTGGATTTCTATCTGGCCCTGCCGGACCAGCTCAAGACTGGAGGCGAAGGTCGACGCCATGGCGGTGAGGCGCTCTTCCGGCTTGGCCAGATATTCAGCGAGATAGGCATCGAGCGGCACCCAGTCGAAGCTGTCGCCAATGAGGCGATCGAGGATCTCCCGCGCTTCCTGCAATGACCAGACCTGCCGCTCGTGGGGCGTGTAGTCAGTGGGAATGCCGCGCTCGCGCTGGGTCGCATAGGCCTTGAGCAGGTCGAACAGCGAGGCTTCCCACAGGGCATTCTTTCTGACCGTAATCGGCTCGGGCGCACCGCGCGCGAATATCTGCTGGCCGAGCAGCGGGCGGCCGGTGAGTTGCATGGCGGCTCGGCGCATCGCCTCGAGGCGCTTCAGGCGGAACTGCAGCAGGGCCGCCATCATCTCGCCAGTGGGCTCGTCGTCCCCGGCCGCCTGTGGCACCATCAGCCGGCTCTTGAGATAGGCGAGCCAGGCGGCCATCACGAGATAGTCGGCCGCAATCTCGATACGCTTCTCGCGCACGGTCTCGATGAACCCGAGATATTGCTCGGCGAGCGCGAGCACAGAAATCTGGGAGAGGTCGACCTTCTGGCGGCGGGCGAGGTCGAGGAGTAGGTCGAGCGGGCCCTCATAGCCGCCCACATCGACATACATCACCTCGTCATCGGGAGGTGGTGCGGGCTCGAGCCACTCGGCGGATGGATCGACCATGAAGACTGCCACAACCTAGGAAACGCAGGCCTTTAGACTACTTCGCCGCTTAATGGAAACGGCAAGTGTTCCAGCTTTCGTTCTGTCGCGTTTTCAAGCCGAAAGGCCGGATTTCACCTTCCCGGAAACGCTCAAGAGCCCCGCGTCCGAGCTTGTACACGAACTCAACGTGCGGGAAGAAAGAATTTCGGGCGCGCAGGGTCCGCCTCACAGAAAAAGCGCGGAAAATGGGCGGGATCAGCCGCCCGTGACGATACAGTCGCCGCCATTGGCCTTGACCTCGGCGCACACGCCCTGGGCGTCGGCAAGCGAGGCGGCCGGAAGCTTGACCCGATACCAGGTCCCCTTCTGTCCGAGATCGGCAGCCTGAATGACGAGCTGGTTGCCGCCGAACAAGCTGCCGAAGCGGTTGTTGAGCGCGCGCAGGGAACTCTGCGCCTCGGCTTGGCTCGGGCTCGAGGACAACTGCACATAAGCTTGCGCGTTGCCGCTATCGACGGGCGCCGCGGGCGTGTTGGCAACGGCCACATCGATGGAATTGCCGAGAAGGTCGATCTGTCCGTTGGGCGTCCGCGCGCCCGTCAGCGGCGCAGAGGCAGCAGGGGTATCGTCAACGAAGGCCGTGGTGGCGGTGCTGCGGACCGGGAAGCTGATGGGCGTCGGCGCAACGCCGCCGGCATTGGCGACGGGCGCGATCGCCGCTTCCGCGGTCTCGATGGGCGGCTCACTCGAAGCGGCGGACGGCTCACTCGAGGCCGCTGACGGCTCGGAGGTCAGCGGGGCCGGAGTGGAGGACAGCGCGGCGTTCTCGTCGAGAGGATCGGTCGACGCAACGGCAGTGCTGTCGCCCAACAGGTTCGGCGTGTCGCTCGCAGGCATCTCGGGCACATTCGGTCGGTCGACGGGCAGCGCCTCGGCACCGGCGACCGCGTCGTCACCGGAGACGATAGTGCCGTCGGGTCGGACCGTAACGGTGCGTACCTTGCGGTTGGCGAGGCCGCCGTCTCCGTCCTCGGTCGTCGCGACAGTGGTGACGTCGCGCGTGATGGGCGTGCTGGCAGTCTGATCGGTGGAGACCAGCTGCTCGGCGCCGGGTTCAACCGAGGTGCCGGCCATCTGCTCGAGCACCGGCGAACGCGTTGCCTCGGTTTCGTCAACAGCCGGTTCTTCTGGAATCTCTTTGACCGGTGTCGCATCGGCGGTGAGCTGCGGCGCATTCTCTCCTGTAGCGAGCGTGCTGGAGCGGCCCATGCTGAGGACCCAGTAGAGCCCCAGACCAGCCGCAAGCAGGAGAACGCCGGCGACGGCCATGCCGACATATTGGCGCATACCGCCCGCGGCGAAGGACGAGCGGGCCGGCTTCACTTTGAGCCGGCGGTAGGGGCTCTCGTCACCCACTGCTGGCTCAATATGATCGACCTGCGCACCGGTGGCGGCAGCGGCGGCGAGGATGGCGTCCTCGGCGCTCGACGACTCCTCGGACAGCCTGGTGCGGCGCGGTGCGAACTGCGCATTGAGCGGCGGCACGACCGGCGCGGAGTCCGGCTGCGCAGACCTCGATGCCGGGGCCGACGCGGTATCCGGCTCGCCGTCCTCATCGACATCGAGATCGGGCTCGAAATCGACGCGCGGCTCAACCTTCTGCTCGACGGCCTGGACCTTTACCGGACCGGGCGGTGCCAGTTCGACGCGCACGGCCTCGCCGATGAGGCTCTCGATCTCCGACATGGGATCGGATTCGTCAAAAGCCGAATGCGACGGCTCGGGTGGACGCTGAACCGGCGTTTTGAGCGGCTCGCCCGCCTCCGGCTTTACATTTAGACCTACGCCCGGCGAGATGGCGAAACGGTCGGTCTCCGGCGCGCGCGGCGCGACGCTGACGGGCTTGAGCGGAATAGGCTGGTTGCCCGGCGCGCGCGGCGTAGCGCCGAGCGGGGCCATTGCCGGCTTCTGCGGGGCCCGCTGTGGCGCTACCGTCGTTCGGGTGATCGGAGCGGGCTTATTCTGCGGGGCATCGACACGATCATCCGCATCGTCGGGTCCGGACTCGGCCGCCGCGATTAGGTCCGCGATGGGATCGTCCTCATGGATTTCCGCAGTGGGTTGCCCCGACGAGGGCGTCGGCGGATTGCGGCCGAAGCCAAAATCGAAGCTGAAATCGCTGCTGGCCGCTTGTTCCTTCGGTTCTTGGGGCGGCGAAGCGGCGGGCGGCGTCGGCGTGACGCTCAGCGCCGGACCTTCAGCGAAGGACCGGTTCTCGCTCACGGGCTTGAGGTCCGACGGGATGCGGACGGGCACCGACGGCGGCTGTGCAGCCGACGCCACCCCCGGCTCACGCGCGGCGGGGTTCTGTGCCGCAAGGCGCTCGCTCAGCGACGATAGCGGCTCCTGCTTGATCGGGGCGGCCGCCGAGGGCTTGGCGCCGAAATCGAACTTGCTGACGGGCGCGCTGGTCGACACCGGCGCAGGATTGTCCATACCGGGAATGCGGATCGTCCCGGTGACCGGCGCGCGCGGCGCGCTAGGAGCGGTAGAGGACGGTGATGTGGAAGGGCGCGGCTGGTCGGCACCGGGGATGCGAACGGGCGGCGGCGTCGGGGAAGCGGCGGCGGAATCAGACGGTTCGGGCTTGGCGACGGGCGCGGCCGCGGGCTTTTCACTCCCGGGAGTTGCGGCCATCAGCTTTGCCAGTTCGGCGATAAGGTCGTCGGATTTATCGGCCGGATCGGACATCTGCTGCGGTCTCGCTGGCGGCATTGACTAGGATCACGATGGTACTGGTACCCCTGCCCGGCCCCCGCCAGGACGCTGCTGAGGCACCACACCAATGCGCCCGAATTATGAAAGCTCCTGTGGAGCGGACACGCCCAACACGGTGAGGCCGTTGACCAAAACCTGCCGGACGGCGCCCACGAGCGCGAGTCGAGCTAGAGTGAGTTTCAAGTCCTCAGGGTTAACAAAGCGTAACGTCTTGTCATCCTTGCCTTTTGCCCAAAAGGCATGGAACGCGGCGGCCAGTTCGTAGAGGTAGAACGCGATCCGATGCGGCTCATGCGCGAGCGCGGCCGCGGTCACCGTTCGCGGCCAATGGGCGACCACCTTGATGAGTTCGAGGTCGCCAGGGCTGACCAGCAGCTCGAGCGGCGCAGCGGCGAGGTGCTCGCGATTGAGGCTGAGGGCAGGCAACTCGGACTCGGCCATACGGAACACCGAGCACGTGCGGGCATGCGCGTACTGGACGTAGAATACCGGATTATCGCGCGTGTGCTCCTTGACCAGCGCGAAATCGAAATCCATCGCCTGCTCGTTGCGCCGGTAGAGCAGCATGAAGCGCGTCGCGTCGCTGCCAACCTCCTCGACAAGATCGGAGAGCCGGATGAAATCGCCCGACCGCTTGGACATGGTAACGGGCTCGCCAGCCCGCATGAGCCGGACGAGCTGCATGATCTTGACGTCAATCTCGCCCTCACCCCCCGACACCGCCTTCACTGCTGCCTGCAGCCGCTTGACGTACCCCGAATGGTCGGCGCCCAGCACGTTAATCATGTGCTTGAAGCCGCGCAGATATTTGTTGCGGTGGTAGGCGATGTCGGCGGCAAAATAGGTATAGCTGCCGTCTGACTTGACTAGCGCGCGATCGGTGTCGTCGCCAAAGTCCTTCGCCCGGAACAGGGTCTGCTCGCGGTCTTCCCAGTCCTCGTCGCTCGTGCCCTTGGGCCGATCGAGCCGCCCCTGATAGACGAGACCCTGCGAGCGCAGCCAATCGAGCGTGCTGTCGATGTCACCACCCTTCCCGTGCAGCGTACGCTCGGAGAAGAAGACCTCCTGTCGCACGCCGAGACTCGCGAGGTCGGCGCGGATCAGATCCATCATCGCGTCGAGAACGTGGTTCTTGACCAGCGGCAACCACTCGGCCTCGGCCATGGCCAAGAGCTTGTCACCGAACTCGTCCGCAAGCGAAGCGCCGACCGGCTTGAGATAGTCGCCGGGATAGAGTCCGCGAGGAATCTCGATGCTCTCGCCAAGGGCTTCGCGATAACGCAGAAAGGCGGACTGGGCGAGCACGTCGACCTGACCGCCGGCGTCGTTGATGTAGTACTCGCGCGTGACGTCGTAGCCGACATAGGCGAGGAGCGACGCCAGCGCATCGCCGAACACAGCGCCGCGCGTGTGGCCGACATGCATGGGACCGGTGGGGTTGGCCGAGACGTATTCGACGTTGACCTTCTCGCCCCGGCCGAGGTCGGACTTGCCGTAGGCTTCGCCAAGCGTGTCGACCGATTTCAGCACCCGGTGCCAGACGGGCTCGGCCAGCCGGAAATTGAGGAAGCCCGGACCCGCAACCTCGGCCGAGGTGACATCAGGGTCTGCCTTGAAATGTTCGGCCAGGGCGGCGGCGACATCGCGCGGGCTCTTGCCCAGCGGCTTGGCAACGACCATCGCCGCATTCGACGAAAGGTCGCCATAGCCGGGGTCGCGCGGCGGCTCCACGACGGCGCGCGCGATCAGCTCGTCGGACACCTCGGGGTGGAGTGTCTTGAGCGCGGCCGCGACGCGCGCGGCGAAATCGGCGAAAATATCCATGGTGGTTCCGATAAGGGGTTCGAGCCCCCTACTCCATCGGCCGTTTGCCGTCAAACAGACGGGCATGCTCGGCTTCGGCATAGGGGTCGGTCATGCCGGCGATAAAGTCGGCGACAACGCGCGCGCGGGCGCTGTCGGAACTGGCGGCGCGGGCGCCGGCGCCCCAGCGTCCATGCATGTCTGCGGTCTCGAAATAGCGATCGAAAAGATCGGCGACGACCCGTTGGCTGCGGCGCACCGGAGCCATCACGGATTCAGACCGATAGACTTTCTCGAATAGGAAGGCCTTCAGCTCGCGCTCGGCCTCGGCGGTCGCGTTGGAGAAATGGATCAGCGTGCGGCCTGCGTGGCGCACCTCCTCGGCGGTCCGCGGCGCGGCGGCAGCAATCTCGAATTCCGACGTCCCGATCACGTCTTCAATGGTACGCGTGATGAGGCGGCGCTGCACCTCATGCGCCTGCCGGCTCCGCTCGATGTCGGGATAGGCGGCGAGCACCTCGCGGACAATGGGACCGACAAGCGGCACCTCAGCGAGGCCGTCGAAGTCGACCAGATGGGCCCGCAAGGCGTCGTCAATATCGTGCGCATTGTAGGCGATGTCGTCGGCGATGGCCGCCGCCTGCGCCTCGAGGGCAGCATGCGAGCCGATCATGAGATCGGCGCTGGCGGGAATGTCGTCGGTGCCGAAGGGGGCGTCGCCGGAGTCCGGGCCGATGAGGGGGCCATTGTGCTTGAGGATACCCTCGAGCGCCTCCCATGTGAGGTTGAGCCCGTCATGCGTGGCGTAGCGGTTCTCGAGGCGGGTGACGACGCGGATCGCCTGCATGTTGTGATCGAAGCCGCCGAACACGGACATCTTCTCGTCCAGCACGCGCTCGCCGGCATGGCCGAACGGCGTATGACCAAGATCGTGAGCGAGCGCCACCGCTTCAGCCAGATCTTCGTTGAGCCGCAGAGCGCGCGCGATGGAACGGGCCATCTGGCTCACCTCCAGCGTGTGGGTCAGCCGGGTGCGGAAATGCTGGCCCTCGTGATGCAGGAATACCTGGGTCTTGTGCTGCAGGCGCCGGAACGCGGTGGAATGGATGATACGATCGCGGTCGCGCTGGAACTCCGACCGCGTCGGGCTTTCGGAAGCCGGAAACAGGCGCCCCTTGCTGTGTGCCGGATCGGAGGCATAGCTGGCCTGTTCGCTCATTGAACCCTTTCCATCGGCAGTCAACGATATTAGATTGATCTGATGACCGATGTCGCTCTAGCACCTAATCCCGTGATACTCACCGATCGCGCCGCGAAAAAGATCGGCCGCGTGCTGGCCAAGCAGCCCGAGGGGTCGGTGTTGCGAATTGCCGTGGCGGGCGGCGGTTGCTCCGGTTTTCAGTATGAATACAACATCGTACAAGAACAGCCGACCGACGACGACCTCGTGCTGACCAAGGACAATGCCACGGTCCTGATCGACTCGCTGAGCCTCGAATTCATGGGCGGCGCCGAAATCGACTATGTCGACGATTTGATCGGCCAGAGCTTCCAGATCAAGAACCCGAATGCCGTGGCGGGTTGCGGGTGCGGGACCAGCTTTTCAGTGGCCGTCTAGCAAAAGATTTCCAAGGGGGGACATAATGGGCGTTGCCGAACGCGCCGACGCAACGATCGATGCTGCGCTGGAAAATAACATCGTCGGCTGTGTGGTGCTGATCAATCAGGGCGGCGAGCGAGTTTATGCGCGCGCCGCAGGCTACGCCGACCGCGAGGCGGGAACGCCGGTTACCGAGGACACGATCTTCCGGCTCGCATCGATCACCAAGCCGATCGTCGCTACGACAGCCCTGCGGATGATTGATCTAGGGCTGCTGTCGCTGGACGATCCGCTGACCAATTACCTGCCCTTCTTCACGCCCAGGGCCCCTGATGGCAGGACGCCGGAAATCCTGATCCGTCATCTGCTGACGCACAGCTCCGGTCTCACTTACGGCGCGGTGCCCGCCGATGTGACCGGCGGTTCCGACTCCAAGCCGGTGATTCCGCTCGAGGAGAATCTGCGCCGTCTGGCCCGCGCGCCGCTACAATTCGCGCCGGGTGAGAGGTGGGCCTACGGCATGTCGATCGACGTGCTGGGCGGTGTACTCGGCGCGATCGAGGGCGACATCTCCAATGTCCAGGCGGCCGTGGACAAGCATGTGGGCGGGCCGCTCGGGCTGACCGATACCCGCTTCGGCGTCACCGACCGCTCGCGGCTCGCCTGGCCCTATGGCGACGGAGCGCCGCCGTTCCGCATGAGCGATCCGCAGGAGATGGTCGCGGCCGATGGGAGCATCTCGCGCATGTGGCCCTCGCGCATTTTCCAGCCGGGTTACACGCACGCTTCGGGCTCGGCCATGGCAGGCACCGCAGGTGATTTTATGAAGGTGCTCGAAGCCGTCCGCACGGACTTCCTGTCACCCGAGCTCAAGCAGCAGGCGTTCAGTGGCCATATCGTGATGGAGCGGCCAGGCGAACACTTTACCTTCCTTGGGGGGTTGGTGACCGATACGGAGGCATCGGGCTGGCCGCGAAGGGGCCTGCTGCAGTGGGGCGGTATCTGGGGCAATCACTGGATCATGGACCCGGCGAGCGAGACGAGCCTCGTAGGCTACACAAACACGATGTGGAGCGGCTGCAATGGCCTATTCCGCGACCAGATGCGGGACGCCATTTTCCCCTGAGTTGCCGCGGGCGCGCGACGCAGCTAGGTTTGGCGCATGCGTATCGCGACCTGGAACATCAACGGCGTCAAGGCCCGCATGGTCTGCATGATGAAGTGGCTGGAGGACGTCCAGCCCGACATTGTGTGCCTGCAGGAAATCAAGGCCATCGACGAGGAATTTCCTCGCATGGAGATCGGAGCGCTCGGTTACAATGTCGAGACCTTCGGCCAGAAGAGCTGGAACGGCGTTGCAATCTTGTCGAAGAGCCGCATCGACGAGGTGACGCGCGGCCTCCCCGGTGACGACGGCGACGAGCAGTCGCGGCTCATTGAGGGCGTGTTCTCGACCGAGAGCGGCGCCTTCCGCGTATGCTGCATCTATTTGCCCAACGGCAATCCGGTGAAATCGGACAAGTTCACCTACAAGCTGAGCTGGATGGACCGCCTGATCACGTATGTAGAGGACAGGCTGGCATTGGAAGAGCCATTCGTGCTGTTGGGCGACTTCAACATCATCCCCGCGGCGATCGACGCGACCTTCCCCGAAAAATGGGTCGGAGATGCCCTGTTCAGGCCGGAAAGCGCGGAACGCTGGCGCACCCTGCTCAACATGGGAATGGTCGACGCGCTGCGCGCCGTGACCGACGAGCCCAACTACACCTTCTGGGACTTCAAGACCTTCGGCTGGGACCGCCAGGACGGCATCCGCATCGACCATCTGCTGCTCTCGCCGCAAGCCGCCGACCGCCTCCAGGACGTCTTCGTCCACCGCGAAGTCCGTGGCTGGGACAAGCCCAGCGACCACGTGCCGGTTGAGGGCACGTTCCTGTTCTGATGGCCCCTCGCGTCCCCTCGCTCGCCGAGATCGAGGAGACGGTGGCACGTTTGGAGGAGCGGAATGGCCAGCATCCGCTGTTCGCGGACTATTTGCGGCTGAAGAAGCGGTTCGATGCCGACCTATCGGATGCGCGCGACCGAACGCTCGCGAGGAGCGCGGCGCTAATGCTCATCAAGTTTGAGAGCGAGAGCTAGAACCCGCCGAACTGCGGCCCCAGGGTATCGGCGAGTTCGGCGCCTTGCTTACGCTGGTCGGGCGTGGCGACGGACATAGCGGCGTTGAGGAGGTCGTTGATCCAGCCCGCGTCAGACGAGCCGGCGGCGCGGCGGCTGGCGACCGTGAGCCACATCAGGCCCTCGACGGGATTGGCCTCGAGATTGCCTTCCCCATTGAACAGGATATCGCCGAGCCTCGCCTGGGCGCCGGCATGGCCCTTCCGAGCGGCGAGCGCAAGCCAGCGCGCGCTCTGGATCGGGTTGTCGCCGAGCTCGGATTCGTCGAGGTAGAGCTCACCGACCTTGTACTGAGCGTCGGCGTCCCCAAAGTAGCTAGCCGCATGGAGCAGCAGTTTGGTGGCGTAGTCGTCGTCCTGTGGCACGCCGGCCTCTGGCACGCCCTTCTTGTAGTACTCGCCCATCTTGACGAAGGAATGAGCGACGATGTCGGCTTCAATGCCCTTGGGGGCAGTGTCGGCATGCTGGTCGGCAATCTGTGCGAAGTAGCCGAAGGCCTTGGCCTTGTCCTGCTCGACGCCCTCCCCGCTTTCATACATGAGACCTAGCTGCCACTGCGCCATCGGGTCACCGGCGGCCGCGGCCGCTTCGAGCGCCGCCACCTGATCGGCCATGGAGATGCCGCCGCCGGCGCCATCGAGGGCGCTGGCCATGGCCTGCGCCGCATCGACCGCCGACTGGGCCACAACGGGGCCGGCACCGACAAGCGCCGAACCCAGGATCACGACGGAAAGAGCCCCCACAGCTCTAAATGTCCGCATACTGCTCCTTCTC
>CAZASR010000100.1:0-10375 GCA_964487765.1 uncultured Devosia sp.
CGAGGAGGTGATGCTCGGCGCCGTCATGTTCGGCCACGAGCAGAGCCGCAAGGTGATCGAGGCGATCATCAAGCTCGCCGAACTCGCCGCCAAGGATCCGCGCGACTTCACCCCGCCGGATTATTCCGACCTCGAAAAGGACGTCCTCGCCCTGGCCGAGGCCGACCTGCGCGCCGCCTACAAGATCACCGACAAGCAGCAGCGCTATGCCGCTGTCGACGCCGCCAATGCCAAGGTGAAGGAAGCCTTCGCCGCCCGCATCGAGGCCGGCACGGTCAGCGCCGAGGCGCTGGACGAGGTGGTTCATAACCTCCAGGCCAAGATCGTGCGCTGGAACATCCTCGATACGGGCGCCCGCATCGACGGCCGCGATGTCAAGACCGTGCGTCCGATCCTCGCCGAAGTCGGCGTCCTGCCGCGCACGCACGGCTCCGCCCTGTTCACCCGCGGCGAGACGCAGGCCCTCGTGGTCGCAACGCTCGGCACCGGTGACGACGAGCAATATGTCGATTCGCTCGAGGGCACGCGCAAGGAGACCTTCCTCCTGCACTACAACTTCCCGCCCTACAGCGTCGGCGAAGCCGGCCGCATGGGTTCGCCCGGTCGTCGCGAAATCGGCCACGGCAAGCTCGCCTGGCGTGCCATCCATCCGATGCTGCCCAAGACCGAGGAGTTTCCCTACACGCTCCGCATCGTCTCCGAGATCACCGAGTCGAACGGCTCGTCCTCAATGGCGACGGTGTGCGGAACCTCGCTCTCCTTGATGGATGCGGGCGTGCCGATCAAGAAGCCGGTGGCGGGCATTGCCATGGGCCTCATCCTCGAGGGCGAACGCTATGCTGTGCTGTCGGACATCCTGGGTGACGAGGATCATCTGGGCGACATGGACTTCAAGGTCGCCGGCACGTCCGACGGTGTAACGTCGCTTCAGATGGACATCAAGATCGCCGGCATCACCGAGGAAATCATGAAGGTCGCGCTGGCGCAGGCCAAGGAAGGCCGCACCCACATACTGGGCGAGATGGCCAAGGCCATCACCGCGGCGCGCGGCGAGGTGGGCGAGTTCGCCCCGCGCATCGAGACCATGAAGATCCCGACCGACAAGATCCGCGAAGTGATCGGCACCGGCGGCAAGGTGATCCGCGAAATCGTCGAGAAGACCGGCGCCAAGATCAACATCGAGGACGACGGCACCATCAAGATCGCCTCGTCGGACGGCAAGCAGATCGACGCCGCAATCAAGTGGATCAAGTCGATCACCGACGAGCCCGAGGTGGGCCACGTCTATCAGGGTACCGTCGTGAAGACCGCCGATTTCGGCGCCTTCGTCAATTTCTTCGGATCCCGCGACGGCCTCGTCCACATCTCCCAGCTCGCCGAGCAGCGCGTCGGCAAGACCACCGATGTCGTCAAGGAAGGCGACAAGGTATGGGTGAAGCTGCTCGGCTTCGACGAGCGCGGCAAGGTTCGCCTGTCGATGAAGGTCGTCGACCAGGAGAACGGCAAGGAGCGGACCAGGGAAGAGGCCCCGGCCGAAAGCGCCGCCGAGTAATCGCTGCGACAGAGTTCCAACGCAAAGGCCCGGGTGAAGTCCCGGGCCTTTTCATTCGGGATCCCGAACCCGCACAAGGATCATGGACGCAACAGCCGCAACTGTCTGGACCACGCTTTCGCGCTGGTGCTCGGTGGTGGGCCGAAGAGCTGGGCGGCAACGACCGCATCAGCCTCAACATCTACCCGCCACTTTCGGACGCGCCGGCGCTCAGGCCCTGCGAGATGCCCGTCGACAAGGTGACCGCCCTCGTGCTGGGCGCCCGGCCGGAAGGCTGAGAACGGCCTTGCTTCCGTCCTGATCGAGGCGCAACCATTACCCCATGCGCCTCATCCTTGCTGCCCTCTTCGTGCTCATCGCGTCGCCGGCCTTCGCGGCCTGCGAAATTGTGCGCACACCGGATTGGGGGCGGGAGACGGCCGAACAGGCCGCCCAGGCGCTTTGCCTGCAACTCGAATTGAGCCGCCGCTCCATGGAGGAGCAGCGGCTGGCACAACTGCAGGCCGAATATCGGCTGAGGCTGCAACTGCTCGAGCTGCAGCAGCGCATGAGCCAGCAGATGACCACGCTGCCGCCGATCGCGCCGGCGTTCTGAGCCGGCTCAGATATCGATGTCGTCGTCGCCTGACGGGGGCTGGCTGCGGACAACTTCCAGCTTCACCCGGGCCAGCACGCCGGCCACCGCGGCAATCACGGCCAGCCATGGCGCGCCGAGCACCAAAATGCCGCCCGCCAGCGCGCCGCCGGTCAGCGGTACCGACAGGAACACGTCGCCGCTCTCCGATTTGATGTTGAGCTTGCGCACATTGCCTTCGGCGATCAGCCGGTCGATGGTCTCGAGCAATTGCTGGCCGGTCACCTCGATCTCCTCGGTGAACGTCTTCCAGCCGGTCTTCCTGTTGTCGTCGTCCATGCGAATTCTCCTTTCGCCGGCAGCGGCCGATCATTCGTTTGGAGAGCATGTGGGGACCCGCTGCCCGACGCGCAATGATGCTCAGTCGCGGCGCTCGATCAGCACCGCAACCCATCGAGCAGTGGCCTTCGCGCACCTTGCCAGTTCAAATCAGCCGGATAACCTCCGTGGCCAAGACACCTGCGGAGAATTGTCATGAACATCCTGTTCGTCGGCGGCACCGGCCAGATTTCGCTGCCCTGCGTCGAACTCGCAATTGCCGACGGCCACAAGGTTGCCGTCTTCAATCGCGGCCAGCGTCACGAGGCGTTGCCTGCGGGGGTCGAGTCGATCGTCGGCGACATGAAGGATCCGGCGTCCTACCGGCAGCTCGGCGAGCGCAATTGGGATGTCGTCGCGCAGTTCATGGTCTTCACCGCCGATCAGATGCAGCAGGACATCGACATCTTCACCGGCAAGACCGGCCAGTACATCTTCATCTCCTCTGCCTCGGTCTACAGGAAGTCGATCCACGAATACGTCACCACCGAAGCTGGCACGCCGCCTGAGAATCCCTATTGGGCCTACTCGCAGGCCAAGATCGCCTGCGAAAATCTGATGAAGGGGTCGAAGCTCCCCTGGACCAATGTGCGGCCCAGCCACACCGTCCGCTCGGGCCTTCCCACCATGCTCAACGAGGGCGATGCGGTTGGCTATCGCATGCTTGCGGGCAAGCCGGTTCTGGTCACCGGCGACGGCACCTCGATCTGGACGCTCACGCGCTCGGAAGATTTCGCCAAGCCCTTCGTCAAGCTCTTCGGCAATGACGCAGCGCTCGGCGAGGACTTCCACATCACCGGGGATGTCGGCTTCACCTGGGACGCGATGTACTCGACCATCGCAGCCGGGCTTGGCGTCGAGGCCGATATCGTCCACGTCCCCACCGACACCGTGATCAAATACAGGCCCGATTGGGCCGGGCCGCTGCTCGGCGACAAGAGCTGGACCGTGCTGTTCGACAATTCCAAGATCAAGCGCGTCGCCGGCGATTTCACCTGCGAGACCGAGCTCGGCAGGATCCTCAGCGAACCCCTGCGCTATTTCAGGCAGCGCCAGGCAAGCAAGGCGCCCTACAACACCGACAACGACGCGATCATCGACAGAATCATCGCCGATCAGCGCGCGCTGGGGGCGTAGCTATTCTGCCGCGATCAAGTCCGGCGGCCCCTCAAGAGCGTCTTCGAGCCGGTCGAGGTGGAAGGGACGGGTCGGCGCCGTGGCGACCTGGTTGCGGCCGTTCTGCTTGGCCCTGTAGAGCGCGCCATCCGCCGCGGCAAGCAGGTCGCTGACACCGGAGGAAGTGTAAGGCACGCCTGCCACGCCGAACGATGCCGAGATCGAGGCGCCATGCGTCTGGCTGAGGGCCTCGATCCTGAGGCGCAGCGCCTCGGCCTTGTCCGCCGCGCGGTCGAGATTGCAGTCGGGGAGGATAACCACCAGCTCCTCACCGCCATAGCGGCACACGATGTCGGTTTCGCGCAGCCCGCCGACGATCGTCATCGCCGTGTCGCGCAGCACCGCGTCGCCAAAGGCATGGCCGTGCTCGTCATTGAGCGTCTTGAAATGGTCGAGGTCGACCATCACCACGCTCACCTCGCGGTTCTCCCGATCGGCAAGGCGCACGAAGCGCTGCAGGCAGTCCTCCATGTAGCGCCGGTTGTAGAGCCCGGTGAGCGGATCGCGCAGCGCCTGGTTCCTCAGTTTCTCGCGCAGCCCCATATTGGCGAGCGCCAAGCTCATGCCGTCGGCGATGGCGGAGGCGAGGCCCGTGACGCCCTCGAGCCGCGCTTCCGCATCGGCGCCATCGGCAAAGAGCTGGAACAGCCCCATGATCTCGCCCCGCGCAATCATGGGAATTTCGAGCACGGTCCCCTCGCCGTGATGATGCTCGCAGCACAGCTTGCTGCCCTCGGCGCGATTGAGATGCGGCTTGCCGCGCTTCAGTGCCCAGCACTGGCCGGGCGGGATGGTTTCATGGACGGGCCCCTCGTGTCCCCAGCTCGTCGACAGCACCAGCCGGTCGCGCGAATTGTTGAACACGTAGAGCGCCCCACCGAAGCCCGGCAACAGGTCGGCGGCCGTCGCCTTGAGGACCTGGTTGGCGTCGCCATAGTCGGCCGCGCTCTGCAGCACGTCGGCCATTTCGAACAGGCGCGCCACCTGGCCGCGCGATGTGTCGGCCGATTTGAGCGCCGCAGAGCGGCCATCGGCTTCGCGCGCGCTCGAACGGAAGGCGAAGAACATCGCGGCGATTGCGAGCGTACCACTGAGCACCTGGAGCAGCAGGACGGCGAGCGTGAAGAGCTGGATGCGTTGGTCATGCTGGCCGAACTGGGTCTCGGCCGCGGCAAGCGCCTTGGCCGCGGCCTCGGTGACTGCCTCGAGAGTGGTCCTCGTCTCACGCTCGGCCAGTAATTGCCGCGCCGTCTCGGGATGGCCGTCGACGCTGAGCGTCGCCGCTTCCCCCCAATCCCTGAGCAGCGTATCGAGCGCCGGCGTCACCCCGATGATGTCGAAGGTCGTCGGCCTGAGGTCGCGCAAAGTCTCGGCGTTGCGGAAGAATTCGGCCATCGCGATGCGGTCGCCGGCGATCACATGCGCGGCGCTGGCGTCGGTGCGGGCCAGCGCGCTCACCGCGTGCCGCATCGCCTCGCTCTGGCCGCGCAGCGCATTGAGGGCATTCTGCTGTCCGCTGACCGAGGCGAACCCGCCGATCGCAATGACCACCATGGCAAACACCAGCAGGATAATGGTCGGCGGCAGCAGAACTTCGGTCCGCGGACGCGCATGCATCTCGGCCGCGCGCGCGGTCTGGGTGATCAGCATGGACATCGGCTCGCGCCCCGCGAGTTTCGGCAGTGACCGCCGATCCTGCGCCATGCGTATTTTCCCGAAGGCTTCGCCCACCTGCGCAATTTCGTGACAATTGTACCGAGCCGGTGTCGAATCCGCTGGCGGCCGTTCGATCAGATGCGTCAAACAAAGGAGCCCTCTATGCGCTATGTCTGCCTGGTCCATTTCGAGCACGAAAAGCTCGACGGCTTGCCGCTGGCCGAAAAGCAGGATGTCGATCGCCGCTCGCTCGCGTTTGACCGCGAGCTCGAGGCTCGCGGCAAGCTCATCGTCGCGCAGGCCGTCGAGGGCGGCGATCACGCCGTCCTGGTCCGTGTCCGCGACGGCAAAATGTCGACGACCGACGGCCCCTATATCGAGACCAAGGAACAGATGGCCGGCTTCCTGCTCATCGAGGCGCGCGATCTCAACGAGGCCATCGAGATCGCAGGCGGCATTCCATTGGCCGAGATCGGTACCATCGAAGTGCGTCCCGAATTCGTTATCCCGACCCCGCCGTCGTGATCGATCTCGACCGCATCTATCGCGCCGAGCGCGGCCGGGTGCTCGCCAGTCTCATCCGGCTGCTGGGCGGCTTCGATCTCGCCGAGGAAGCGTTGGCCGATGCGTTCCTCGCGGCGGCGCAGCAATGGCCGAAAGCGGGCGTGCCCGCCAATGCGCGCGCCTGGCTCGTGTCGGCAGGCCGCTTCCGCGCCATCGACCGGCTGCGCAAATCCGGCCGCTTCAAGAAGCTGGCGCCCCAATTGCGGCGCCAGCTCGAGGACGAGGACGACCGGATGCCGCCCGCCCGCGAAGCCATCGAGGACGATACGCTGCGGCTGATTTTCATCTGCTGCCATCCGGTTTTGCCCCCAGATGCGCAGATCGCCTTGACGCTTCGGGAAATCTGCGGCCTCACCACCGAGGAGATCGCGGCCGCGTTCCTTGCCAGGCCGCCGGCGATCGCGCAGCGCATCGTCCGGGCCAAGGCGCGCATCCGCGATGACCAGCTGCCTTATGAGGTGCCGGACCCGGCCGAGTGGCCCGATCGCCTCGATAGCGTGCTGCATACGATCTATTTGATCTTCAACGAGGGCTACGAAGCGTCGAGCGGCCACGCGCTGATCCGCAGGGAGCTGCGCGAGGAGGCCCTTCGCCTTGCCCGGCTGCTCAAGGAGCTCCATTCGACGCCGGACGTTGACGGCCTCCTTGCCCTCATGCTGCTGCATCAGGCGCGGGCCGCGACGCGCCAGACGGCAAGCGGCGATATCGTCCTGCTCGAAGACCAGGATCGTGCCTTCTGGAACCGCGACCTCATTGCCGAGGGCACCGCCCTGGCCCAGCTCGCCTTCGCCTCCCCGCCGGTCGGCCGCTACACCATCCAGGCGCTGATCGCAGCGACCCACGCGGCCGCACGCGAGCCCTCCGACACCGATTGGGCGCGCATCGCTTCGCTCTATGATCTGCTTTTGCGCGCCCAGCCCGGCCCGATAACCGAACTCAACCGGGCCGTCGCCATCGCCATGCGCGACGGTCCAGCCGCCGGGCTCGCTTTGATCGAGCCGCTCGTCGCGGGCGCGCTCGGCAGCTATCGCTTCGCCCATGCCGCCAAGGCCGACCTGCTGCGCCGCCTCGGCCGCAAGGACGAAGCGCGTACCGCCTACAAGCAAGCGCTGGAACTGACGTCGCAGGCAGCCGAGCGCCGCTTCCTCGAAAGACGCCTGGCCGGGCTTTAGGCCCGTGCCCGCGTCTCCGGGAGCACGCGATGCGGCGGCTGATGGCCATCCACGAAGGCACGGATGTTGACGATCACCGTTTCGCCCATCTCGATGCGCGCCTCGAGCGTCGCCGAGGCCATGTGCGCCGTCAGCACGATCCGGTGCTGCCGCGCAAGCTCCAGCAGGTGCTCGCTGATGCCGTTGCGGGTCTCGAACACGTCGAGCGCGGCACCGGCGAGCCGTCCCGCGGCGATTGCATCGACAAGCGCTTGCTCGTCGATCAGTTCGGGCCGGCTGACATTCACCACATACGCGTCGGGCTTCATCAGGCCGATCCGCTTGCGGTTGAGGATGTGGTGGGTGTCGCGCGTCAGTGGCGTGTGCAGCGACACGATATCGATAGCGCCCAGCATGCCGTCGAGCCTGTCGTGGAATTCCGCCTCGAGCCGCTCTTCGAGCTGCGGCGGCCGGCGGTTGCGCGAGTAGTAGTGGATGTCGAGCCCGAAGGTCCTGGCACGCGCCGCCACGGCGCTGCCGATGCGCCCCATCCCGACGATTCCGAGCGCCTTGCCGCGCAGTCGCCGTCCCAGCATCCAAGTGGGCGACCAGCCTGGCCATGTGCCCGCAGTCGGGAGCACCTGCGCGCCCTCGACCAGTCGCCGCGGCAGGGCCAGCATCAGCATCATTGCCATGTCGGCAGTGTCCTCGGTCAGCACCGAAGGCGTATTTGTCACCGTCAGCCCAGCCGCATAGGCGGCCTCGATGTCGACATTGTCGAAGCCGTTGCCGAACTGCGCGATGAGCCGGACACTTTTCGGGATACGGGCAATGAGCGCCGCATCCAGACGGTCCGTGATCGAGGAGACGAGCACGTCATAGCCCTCGAGCGCGGCCACCAGCGCGTCGGCCGAATAGGGGGTATCCGCAGGGTTAATCCGTACGTCGAACAGGGTCGCCATGCGCTGTTCGACTGCGTCCGGCAGCCGCCGCGTCACGAGGATCTTCGGTTTGGCGGTGGTCAGGGCAGGGACCTTTCAAGGGACCATTAAGGTCTTGTGAGTAACGATAGAAGAAAGGCACGTCCCTTCCAAGCGCTACCGGTTTGTCCATGAATTTCCGTGCTTTGCGGCTCGTTCCCGCGTTGCTCCTCGCTCTTTTCCCCGCCCTAGCGGCAGCCGCCGAAACGCCCAGCGGCCTGCCTCTGCCGCGCTTCGTCACGACGCGTTCTACGCCCATCAATGTCCGTGTGGGCCCGGGCACGAAATACGATGTGAGCTGGGTCTACAAGGTCGCCGGCACCCCGGTCGAAATCATCCAGGAATTCGATGTCTGGCGCAAAATTCGCGACGTCGACGGCTCGGAAGGCTGGGTGCACCAGAACCTGCTCTCCGGTGAGCGCGCCGGCTATGTGCTGCCCGAGGCCAATGTCGAGCGCATCGGCTTGCGCGTTGCGGCGCGCGAGGATGCCGGCATCGCGGCTTGGCTCGGGCCGGGCTTCCCGGTCAAAATCCAGAGCTGCGAAGACGGCTGGTGCGCCGTCCAGGCCGTCGACCACACCGAAGGCCGCCCCCACAGGACCTATACGGGTTACCTCCCCGAAGGTGATTTGTGGGGCGTCTACCGCGGCGAAACCTTCGATTGACGGATCTGGGTCCTAGTCGCGCCGGCTAATCGACCTTGCGCACCCGGACCACGACGTCGACATGCGTGACGGTGGTACCTTTGGGAGGTTGCGGCAGGTTCTGGATCACGATCGAGGAGGCGGGGATGTCGATCACCCGCTGCTCGTCTTCGAGATAGAAATGATGGTGGTCCGAGGTGTCCGTATCGAAATAGGACCGGGACGCGTCGACGGCGACTTCGCGGAGCAAACCGGCCGCGCGGAACTGGTGCAGCGTGTTGTAGATCGTCGCCAGCGAGACATTGACCTTGGCCGCATTGGCCTCGGCCAGCAATTCCTCGGCGCTCACATGCCGGTGCGCGCCGCCGAACAGAATCTCCGCCAGCGCCACCCGCTGCCGCGTGGGCCGCAATCCGGCCATGCGCAACACCGCCGTGAGGCAGGGACGGCGCGACGGGACGGGGCGGCTGAAAATACGCTGCTCGTGCATGGGGGCCCGGAAAACTCGACTTTTGCCCGAAACTTATAGCTTTCGCGGCCTTTTCATACAAGCGGCCGGGATGTCGCGACAGGGCGGTCCTTGACCCTCATGGGTCCCCTCTCTACACACGGCGCCACAGCAAGCACGGAACGGTCCCGATGGCGGAACGCCAACACGCATACGGCTACGACGAATTGCTCGCCTGCGGCCGCGGCGAACTTTTCGGTCCCGGCAACGCGCAATTGCCGTTGCCGCCTATGCTGATGTTCGATCGCATCACCCACATCGACGATATCGGCGGGAGTCATCATCGCGGCCAGATTCGCGCCGAGCTCGACGTGCATCCGCAATTGTGGTTCTTCAAATGCCACTTTGACGGCGATCCGGTGATGCCCGGCTGCCTCGGCCTCGACGCGCTCTGGCAGATGACGGGGTTTTTCCTCGGCTGGGGTGGCTCGCCCGGCCGGGGCCGCGCCTTGGGCGGGGGCGAGATCAAGTTCACGGGGCAGGTCACCAACGACATCAAGCTCGTCGAATATGGCGTAGACATTCGCCGGGTCGTCCGCTCGAAAGTTGCCCTGGGCATCGCCGAGGGCTTTGTGAAGGCTGACGGCAAGCTTATTTACGAAGCCAAAGATCTCCGCGTCGGGCTCTTTCCGGCGTCGGAGACGCCATAACAATCCTGGGCAGCAGGGGAGGCCGCAAGGCATGAGACGCGTAGTGGTCACCGGTATGGGGATCGTTTCCTCGATCGGCAACAATACGTCCGAAGTGCTGGAGAGCCTGCGCACGGCAACGCCGGGCATCGTGTTTGCCGAGGAATATGCACAACTCGGCTTCCGCTGCCAGGTGCATGGCGCGCCCAGGCTGGATCCATTTGCCGTGCTCGATCGCCGTACGACACGGTTCATGGGCAAGGGTGCCGCCTGGAACTACATCGCCATGCAGCAGGCGATTGAGGATGCTGGGCTCGAGCAGAAGGACGTGCAGAACCCGCGCACGGGCATCGTCATGGGCTCAGGCGGTCCGTCCACGCGCACGGTCGTCGAAGCCGCCGACATCACCCGCGAAAAGGGACCCAAGCGCATCGGCCCGCTCGCTGTCCCGAAGGCCATGAGCTCGACGGCGTCCGCGACGCTTGCCACGCCGTTCGGCATCAAGGGGGTCAACTACACCATCACCTCGGCCTGCGCGACGTCCAAGCACTGCATCGGCAATG
>CAZASR010000101.1:0-10365 GCA_964487765.1 uncultured Devosia sp.
GCTTCATCTTCCAGCGCTACCAGCTTCTCGCCGACCTCGACGCAGTCGAGAACGCCGCAATGCCCGCGATCTACGCCGGCGTGGACAGCGGTGCGCGCACACGGCGCGCCAGGGATCTGCTGACGCGGCTCGGCCTGGGCGACCGATTGAAAAACCGGCCAGGCGCTCTGTCCGGCGGCCAGCAGCAGCGGGTGAGCGTCGCGCGCGCACTGATGAATGGCGGCGAAGTGATCCTGGCCGACGAGCCTACCGGCGCCCTCGATTCCAGGAGCGGCGCCGATCTGATGGCGCTGCTCAAGGAACTGCACGGCGAAGGCCACACGATCATCATCGTTACTCACGATGCATCGGTTGCCGCCGAGGCGCAGCGCGTCATCGAGATCAAGGATGGCAGGATCGTCGCCGATCGGCGGACGCCCGATACGCGCCTCGCGGCAGCGCGCCGGCCTGCGATCGGCATGCGGCGCGGGACGTTCGAATGGTTCGGCAACGGGATCGAAGCCTTTCGAATGGCGATCCGCGCGATGCTGGCGCACAAGCTGCGTACGTTCCTCACCATGCTCGGCATCATCATCGGCATCGCTTCGGTGGTATCGGTCGTGGCGCTCGGCCAGGGCACGCAGCAGACGGTGCTCGAAAACATCGCCTCGATCGGCACCAATACCATCAACATTTATCCCGGCACGGGTTTCGGGGACCGGCGGCAGGGCCGCATCCGCACGCTCTTGCCCACTGACGCCGAGGCGATCGCGTCGCAGGCCTACGCCGACAGCGTGACGCCGCGAGTCTCGACCGGCGCATCGGTTCTGTTCAACAATGTCGCGGCCAATGCGCAGGTGAGCGGCGTCGGCGTCGATTACTTCCGCGTCGATGGCTCGACGATCTCGATGGGCGGCAATTTCGACAGCGCGGCCGTGGACAACCGCGCGCAGGTGGCCGTGATCGACACCAACGCGGTGTCGGCGCTGTTCAAGAACGGCGAGAATCCGATTGGTCAGGTGATCCAGCTCGGCAAGGTACCGGTGCGGGTGATCGGCGTCGTCGAGATCGCCTCGACCTTCGGGCCGGGCAGCTCCAACCCCAACATCTATATCCCCTACACCACCGCGATGGACCGTATTCTGGGCCAGCACTATCTGAGCCAGATCATCGTGCGCGTTGCAGATGCGGCGGACATGGACAACGCCCAGGCGCAGATCACCGACCTGCTGACGCGGCTCCACGGCAAGGAAGACTTCTTCCTTCAGAACACCAACACCATCCGCGAGACGATCCAGTCGACCAGCCAGACCCTGACGCTGCTGATCTCCGCTATTGCGGTGATCTCGCTCGTGGTCGGCGGCATCGGCGTGATGAACATCATGCTGGTGTCGGTGTCCGAGCGCACGCGCGAAATCGGCATCCGCATGGCGGTGGGCGCGCGGCGCGGCGACATCCTGCGTCAGTTCCTCACCGAAGCTGTCCTGGTGTGCGTGGTGGGGGGTGCGGCCGGCGTCGCGCTCTCCTTCGCACTCGGCTTCGGGCTGACCCAGCTTATGTCGGGTGCGCGCGTCAGCTACTCGACCTTGTCGATCGTCGCGGCGATCGTCTCATCGAGCCTCATCGGCATCGTGTTCGGCTTCATGCCGGCGCGGTCGGCCGCGCGCCTCGATCCGGTGCAGGCCTTGGCGCGCGAGTAGATCAGCGGGCGGTTGCGAGCCGGATGGCGTCGATGCCCTTCTGGATCACAGCCTGCATCACCCGCCGCGCTTCCGCCGGATCACTCTCCTCGATGGCGCGCGCGATGCGCTGATGCTCATCGATCGATTCCGCATGCAACCGCCGATTGTCCGCCGGCGAGGAAATCCGCAGCATCGCCTCGAGCACGACATCGATCAGCGTCGACAGCGAGATGAAGAACGGGTTCTTGGCCGCTTCGGCTACCGCGAGGTGAAAGCCGAGATCGGCATGCGCGAAGTCCTCGTGGCTGATGCCCGCCACATCCATCAGGCGCACCCACTCGCCGATTGCCTCGACGTCGCCGGGCGTACGGCGAAGGGCGGCCAGCGCCGCCCCCTCGGGCTCGAGCGCCATGCGGATTTCGGCCAGATGCTTGAGGAAATCCGGATCGAGCCCGGCATCGCGGTGCCAGCGCAGCACGTCAGAATCAAAAAGCGTCCAGGCAGCGCGCGGCTGCACGCGGGTTCCGACCCGCGCGCGTGCCTGCACCATGCCCTTTGCACCCAGTGCGCGCAGGGCTTCGCGCAGCACGGTGCGCGACACACCGTATTCGGCCATCAGGTCCTGATCGCCAGGCAACAGCGAGCCCTGCGACACACGCCCCGAAACGATCGCTTCGCCCAGATGATCGACGACCCGGACGGTATGCGACCGGCCGCGCGCCTTCCCGGACCTCACCGGGGTGGTCCGCCCGCTAGGCATTATGGGCGACCGGCCTCCTCAGTCTCGTGAGCGCAATTGCTGCACGCGCTCGAATGCGACGGCGACGATGATCGCGCCGCCGATAAAGGTTCCTTGCCAGAAGGCGTTGATGCCGAGCAAGCCCAAAGAGTTGCGGATGATCTCGAGCAAGGCAGAACCAACGAGGGCGCCAAGCGCCGTGCCGGCACCTCCGACCAGGCTCGCGCCGCCGATCACCGCCGCGGCGATGACCTGCAACTCCATGCCGGCGCCGATATTGGTCGTGACCGAGCCGAGCCAGCCGGTCTGGACGATGCCGGCAATCGCAGCGGAAGCCCCCGAGATGACATAGACCGCGACCTTTATGCTGCGCACCGGAATGCCGGTCAGGGTCGCAGCATGCTCATTGCCACCGATGGCGAAGACATGGCGGCCGAAGCGGGTCCAGCGCAGCACCACGGCCGTGATCAGCGCCAGGACCAGCATATAGAACACCGGATTGGCGATGCCCAAGGTGCTGCCGCCACCGAGCGTCAGCAGCCGGTCGTGATCCGGGCCGAACTGGAAGACGACAGTATTGTTGGAAACGACCATGGCGAGGCTGCGCGCGATCGACAGCATGCCCAGCGTCACGACGAATGGTGGAAAGCCCAGATAGGCAATCAAGACGCCGTTGAAAGCGCCCACCGCGACACCGGTGAGAAGGCCGACAACAATGCCAATCTCGAGCGAGTAGCCCGCATGCATGGTGACGGCAAGTGTCATGCTGGCAAGGCACAGCACTGAGCCCACCGACAGGTCGATGCCGCCGGTGATGATCACGAAGGTCATTCCCAGGGCGATGATGGCGACGAAGGTGAAGTTGCGCGTGATGTTGAACAAATTCTGCGGCGTGAGAAACGCCGGCGATTTCCAGGCGAGATATGCACACGCGGCGACGATCGCGATGACCACCCAGAACGTCTGGCTGCGCAGCAGCCGGCTGGCCCAGGTGGTTTCCTGCTTGGCGATTGTTTCTTCGAGGGTAATGGCCATGGCTACACCTGCTCGATCGCGCCGGTGATGAGGCCCGTAACCTCCTCCGGCGAACTCTGGGAAATGGGCTTGTCGGCCACCTTGCGGCCGCGGCGAAGCACCACCACGCGATCACCGACGGAGAACACGTCGGGCATGCGGTGGCTGATGAGCACGATGGCAACGCCCTGATCGCGCAGATGGCGGATGTGGTTGAGCACTTCGGCGACCTGCCGCACGGAGATGGCGGCGGTCGGCTCGTCCATCAGCACGACCTTGGCTTGGGACAACATGGTGCGCGCGATAGCCACGGCCTGCCGTTGGCCACCCGACATTTGCTTGATGATGTCGCGCGGCCGCGTCTCGGATTTGAGCTCCTTGAATAGTTCCCCTGCCCGCCGGTACATCGCCGCATAGTCGAGCAGTCCCAACGGTCCGATGCCCCGCCGAAGCTCGCGACCCAGGAAGACATTCGCCGCCGCGGTGAGATTGTTGCACAGCGCCAGATCCTGGTGGACGATCTCGATGCCGTGCCGCCGCGCGTCCACGGGACGCGACAGGACGATGTTGCGGCCCTCCATCTTCATACTGCCGCTGGTTGGCAAGAAGTTGCCGGCGATCATTTTGACCAGCGTCGACTTGCCTGCGCCATTGTCGCCCATGAGGCCGACGACCTCCCCAGGCTCGAGTGTCAGCGACACCTCGTTGACGGCGTGGATCGCGCCGAAATGTTTGGAGATGTTCGTGAGTTCCAGTACCGGCACGTCGTGACTGCCTCCCCTTGAAGCCGGGCCGTCCGCGCTCTGCGGCGCAATGCAAGCCCCCGAGGCTCCCCCTCCCCAGGCGAAACCGAGGCGCACGGTATTTCAAACCTGCCTGCGCACGCAACGCGGGAGGATACCAGAAAAAGTATGATTTTTGGCGTTGACGTGCGTGCGTCAGCGCGCTTAGCTCCGCTCTCGGAAAACCGCGTGAAGCGGCGATCGCCACAAAGGCGGCTCCGGCGGCGGTCTTTCCGTCCAATGGGAGGATTACATGAAGAAGTTAGTATTGCTCGCTGCTGCGGCAGCACTTGCGCTCGCGGGTTCGGCCGTGGCGCAGGAAAAGAAGCAGCTCGTTATCGTGGTGAAGGGCCTCGACAACGCGTTCTTCGAGTCCATCAACCAGGGCTGCCAGAAGTGGAACAGCGAGAACGCCGATTCCGAATATGAGTGCTTCTACACCGGCCCGGCATCCACTTCGGACGAGGCTGGCGAAGCCCAAATCGTCGCCGACATGCTGGCCAATCCGAACACTGCGGCCATCGCTATTTCGCCCTCCAACGCGCCGCTGATCGCCCAGGCGATCCGCAACGCCAATCCGTCGATCCCGGTGATGACCGTCGACGCCGACCTTTCGGTCGAGGACGCCGCGCTGCGCAAGACCTATCTGGGCACCGACAACTACCTTATGGGCTACCGGCTGGGTGAATATTTCAAGCAGCACAAGCCCGACGGCGGCAAGGTGTGCCTCATTGAAGGCAATGCGGCGGCAGACAACATCCTGCGTCGTGCGCAGGGGTTCCGCGATGCCCTGACGGGTCAGGAAGGCCTGACTGCGCTCGCCGGCGAAGGCGGCTTCACCGAAGTCGCGGGCTGCCCGGTCTTCACCAATGACGACGGCGTCAGGGGCGTGCAGGCGATGACCGACATCCTCGCCGCCAATCCCGACCTCGACGGCTTCGGCATCATGGGCGGCTGGCCGCTGTTCATGGCGCCGCAGCCCTACCGCGACTTCGCCCGGCCGCTGGCCGACCGGCTCGCCTCGGGTGACTTCGTGATCGTTGCGGCCGACACCATCGGAGAGGAAGTCGCCATCGCCAAGGAGGGCCTCGTCACGGCCCTCGTCGGACAGCGCCCGTTCGAAATGGGCTATCTGGCGCCGCAGGTCATGATCCAGTTGATCAATGGCGAGCCCGTGGACGATCCGGTGTTCACCGGCCTCGACGAATGCACCAAGGACACTGCCGACACCTGCATCCAGAAGTAGGATTTGATGCGGCAATCGTTGCAGGGGCGCGCTTCGGCGCGCCTCTTTGCTTGTGGAGGACGCCATGCAACTGCTCGTGACGGGGATCACCGGCAAGCTCGGGCAGAACTTCCTGCCGCGGTTCATGGCTGAGCCGCGTTTCCGCGACTGGCGGATCGCCGTGTTGTGCAACAACCGCACGATCGCGGAATCGGAGCGGGTAAGAGTCATCCGCGGCTCGATCAACGATCCGCAGACGATCGCCAACGCCATGAGAGGCACCACCCATGTGCTGCACATGGCGGCGGTGAAGGAGGACCCGGTTCACGCGATGGATGTCGCGGTGAAGGGGATGTTCGTGCTGCTCGAAGCCTTCCGCGCGAATGCGGACGGGCGTCAGTTCGTGCTGATTGGCGGCGACTGCTCGGTAGGGCACTGCTTCGTGCCCTATGACGATCCGATAACCGAGGACTCGCCGCGTCGCGGCTATCCGGGGGTCTATGCCCTGACCAAGATCATCGAAGAGGTGATGCTCGAGCAGGCTGGCATTCAGTACAGCGTCAACTGGACGACCCTGCGCGCGCCCTGGATCATGGAGAAGGACGACTTCAAATTTGCCCTGAGCTTTGGGCCCGACCAGTTCGGCGGACCGGCCTGGGACACCCTCATCTCTCCTGCCCGGCGCGAGGAGTATGCGCGGAGCGATGCCGTCCCGCTGTTGATCGCGAACGACGGCAAACCGCTCCTGCGCAATTTCGTCCACGTCGACGACCTGGTGGAGGCAATCGTCGTCGCGATCGACAACCCGGGCGCGCGCGGACTCCTCAACATCGCGATGACCGAACCGGTGGACTACGGAGTGGTCGCGGCGCACCTCGCAAAGACCCGCAGCATGAAACCTGTGAGGATCGAAACACCATTCGTCTCCAATCTGCTCGATAATGCGAAGGCGCGGCTGGCGCTGGGCTGGGCGCCGCAAGTCGATACGACTGCCCTTATCGATCGCGCCTTCGCCTATGAACGGGCGCCCGGCGACGAGCGCAGAGTCTGGTACCCGGGCTGACCAGCCGCCGAAAGATCGCCCGTCGGGCCCCTTGCCTTTGGCGGCTGACATGTCAGTCTCCGCCGCCGGTCGGACGGAGGAACAGATGCCGCAATTCAACAAGCGCCGCGTGGGCAAGACCTCGCTCGAACTCACCGAACTCGGCTTCGGCAGCGCCACCATCGCCGGCATGAACGGCACCGTGGTGACGCCCGAGGAGGCACGCGGGGTCGTGAGCGCAGCCCTCGATGCAGGCATCGGCTATTTCGACACGGCGCCCCATTACGGCTACGGCCGTTCGGAACACTTTGTGGGTGACGCGCTGCGTTTCCGCGCTGAACCCTTTGTGCTCTCCACCAAGGTTGGGCGGCTGCTGAAACCGGTGCGCAACGAGGCCGACCGCACGGTCGCAAACCCGTGGACGGAGGCCTTCCCGTTCGAGATCGCCTACGACTATTCCTACGACGCCATTATGCGCTCGTTCGAGATGAGCCTGCAGCGGCTCGGGCTGGGCAAGGTCGACATCCTCCTGGTCCACGATATCGGAGTGCAGACCCATGGCGCCGAGGGTAACGCTAGGCATTGGGCCGACCTCAGCACGGGCGGGTATCGCGCTCTCGATGAATTGCGGCGGCAGGGCCTGGTCGGGGCCATCGGTTTTGGCGTCAACGAAGTACCGGTGCTGCTCGACGCCCTCGAGATCGGCGACTGGGACGTGTTCCTGCTTGCCAACCGCTATAATCTGATCGAGCAGACGCCGCTCGAAACGCTTTTTCCACTGTGCGAGCGGCGCGGCACCTCGATTATCGCCGCCGGTCCGTTCGCGGCGGGCGTCCTCGCGGGCACCAATGTGTGGGGCCCCGCCAGCGGGGCTTATCAGCCCCCGCCGCAGCCGATCATCGACAAGGTCACCGCGCTGCGCGAAGTCGCTGATGCGCACGGCGTCCCGCTCGCCGCCGCGGCGCTGCAATTCGCCCTCGCCCACCCAGTGGTGTGCAGCGTGTTGACCGGGCCGAAATCCCCCGCCGAGCTAGACGGCATTCTCAAATGGTGGAACGCGGCCATCCCCGCTGCCTTCTGGCACGATCTCGCCGAGCGGAAGCTTGTCGCCGATGGAACGCCATTGCCGGCTTGAGGCAAGTCACGGCGTAGCCGATGGCCGCCGGCGGGCTGCCTACTGGATCGTCTGGGCACCCTTGCCGAGGACTTCCTTGACCTTGGAGTTGATCTGGTCGAGCGAATAGGGTTTGGCGAGGAACTCGACGCTCTGGTCGTCGGCGATGTCCTGGCGCACGCTCTCCTCGGCATAGCCGGACACGAAGATCACCTTGAGGTTGGGCAGCTTCTCGCGAACCTTCTGCAGCAGCGCGGGGCCGTCCATTTCGGGCATCACCACATCCGAAACCATCAGGTCGATCTGGCCACCGATGTCGTCGAGAACGTAGAGCGCCTCTTCGCCGGAATCAGCCTCGAACACCTCGTAGCCGGTGGCGCGGAGCGCGCGGGCGGAAAAGGCGCGGACATTGTCCTCGTCCTCGACGAGGAGAATGCGCTCGTGACCGGTGAGGTCCTTGACCACGGCCTGCTGCTGCTTGGCGGGCAACTCGCCCTCCGCCGGCACATGCCGCGGCAGGAAGATGCGGAACACCGTGCCCTTGCCGACCTCGGAGGCCGGATAGATGAAGCCGCCCGTCTGCTTGATGATGCCGTAGACGGTTGAGAGGCCAAGCCCCGTCCCCTTGCCCAGCTCCTTCGTCGAAAAGAACGGCTCGAAAATCTTCTCCATGATTTCGGGCGGCATGCCAGTGCCGGTATCTTCGACTTCGATCAGGACATAGTCGGCCGCCGGCATGCCGGTGTAGGTGAATTGCCCAGCTTCGGCCTGGCTGACATTCCGCGTCCGCAGCGTAATCGAACCACCATTGGGCATCGCATCGCGCGCGTTCACGACGAGGTTCACGACCACCTGCTCGAGCTGCACGAGGTCGGCTTTCACCGGCCAAATCTGGCTCCCGTGATCGACCTTGAGCGCGATCTGCTCGCCGATCAGGCGCTTGAGCAGTACCGTCAGATCGTCGATATGCGTGGGGATTTCCAGCACCTGCGGGCGCAACGTCTGCCGGCGCGAGAAGGCAAGGAGCTGCCGTGTGAGCCCGGCGGCGCGATTGGCGCTCTGCTTGATGGACATGAGATCCTGGAAGCTCGGATCGCCCGGCTTGTGCTTGAGCAGCAGCAGGTCGGAGAAGCCGATGATGGCCGTCAGCACATTGTTGAAATCGTGCGCGACACCGCCGGCGAGCTGTCCCACCGCCTGCATCTTCTGACCCTGTGCGAACTGCGCCTCGAGCTTGCGCTGCTCGGTCATGTCGAGCGCATACACATTCGCCCGCTCCGGCGAGTCGCCGCCCTCCTCCGAGCCCGAGATATAGAGCCGCACCGCGTGGTCGCCGTCGCGCGTGAGCTGTGCGTCGACCGGCTCGATCTCGGACTTGTTCTGCAGCGCCGCCTCGAACGCCTCGGCGAAGCGGGCACGGCTCGCATCGGTCAACAGCTCCGTCATCGCCACCCGGTCGAGCGGGCGCGACGTGCCCGACCAGCCGAAGATGCGGCCGAACGGCGCGTTGGTGCGGATGATGCGGCCGTCCTTGTCGAGCGTCGCGATGGCGAAGGGGGTCTCGTTGAAAAAGCGCGAGAAGCGGATTTCCGAGGCACGCAACGCTTCTTCGCTCTCGACTCCGCCCCGGCGATCGAGCACCAGCGTACGCGTCTCGCCCAGCTCGCCATCGGCGAGCCGTGCCGCCCGGTGAAGCAGCCTTACCGGAATCGACGTGCCGTTGGCCTTGACGAGATCGATGTCGATGATCTCGGTGCGGATTTCCCCGTCGGCGCGGCCTCGCATGAGGAGGCTCGCGCCATCGCCCCGTACGATGTCGGCGAGCCGCACCGTGCCGGCCTCAAACTCGGCAAGGTCGTAGCCGAGCCAATCGGCGAGGGTCGAATTGAGATACTGCACCCTGCCCTGCTGGTCGGCCGAAAAGAAGCCGGCAGGGGCATGGTCCAGATAATCGATGGCCCGCTGCAGCTCGAGGAAGGCGTTGTCCTGCCGCTCGCGATCGCGCGTGATGTCTTCGACGCTCCACAGGACCAGCGGCGTGCCACTGCCCTCGATCTCGGGGAGCGCGCGCACCGCCACGCGATACCACACCGGCTTGTCGCCGCCGCCGAGCGCACCGCCGAGGCCGCCGATGAGCCGGATGTCCTCGGTCGCCGGCCGGCCGTCACGAGCCGCCCGCGACAGCCGATAGACCGCCTCGCTCGCCTCTGGCTGGCCGGCAAACAGACGCGGCACGCCGACGGGCACGCCATCGGCCATCCCGCCCGCCAGCTCGCCATATTGCGCATTGACGTAACTGATCTTGCCGTCGCGATCGGCAACGACGGCGCCGAACGGCAGGCTGTCGACGACCGCGCGCGACAGCGACGGCCCCTCTTCGGTGCTCGAGGCGAAGCGGATGATGCCAGCGGTCAGCGCAAACAGGCAGAAGACTCCGACGACGGCCAGCAGCCCGACGAAGATCAGGATCGCATCGGCCGGAATGTAGTCGCCGAGGGTCGAGATCGCGACCGCGAGCACAATGAAGGCGAAGGCCAGCGCGACGACGCGCCACAGCCCCGACATCTCCCGGGGCCGGCTGACCAGCGGGCTCGGGTAGTTGTCCTCCTCGGCCGGCATGCTGGACATCCTCGGTGGCCCCTCGAATCACGCGTCCTAAAAGCTCTAGCAAATGGGGGAGTCTCAGGGTAGCGCCCGCGGGCCACGCTCCCCGCCATCCTCAGGCCTTCCACGCCGCCTTGGGGCGCATGCGCATGACGAAACCGATGACCTGCGCCACCGCCTTGAA
>CAZASR010000102.1:0-10304 GCA_964487765.1 uncultured Devosia sp.
ACCGCTCTTCATAGTCGAGCACGTAATGCGGAATGCCGAGCGCCGCCGCCACGCGGCGCGCGTCGTGGATATCCTGGCCGGCGCAGCAGGCGCCCTTGCGGTGCGTCGCTTCGCCATGGTCGTAAAGCTGCAGGGTAACGCCCACGACATCGTAGCCCTCGCGGGCCAGCAGCCCGGCGACCACCGAGCTGTCGACGCCCCCCGACATGGCGACGACGACGCGCGTGTCCTCGGGGCGCTTGGGCAGATCAAGCGAATTCAAGTCCATCGATCTCATCCAGTTGGGGGTCAAGGCCCCAGTGAACGGCGCCTCTATAGGCGCATTGCCCGCACCCGGCAAGAATTGCCGCCACCAGGCCGGACCTGCCGGCTCGCAAGACAGCCGGCGCGCGCAAACCCCCGGAACGTCGGGCCCTGCCAACTGGCATCGCGCTTGCATCGCTCTTGCCGGAATCGTGTGTCCGGAATCCGTTCGTGTCGAACCTGACCGTCAGCTATGTAGGCCAGCCCCCTGCGGCAGTGTCCGCCCGCGGGCCCGCGGCTGCGCCCGCTGCCGACAGCCCGCTCGGCTTCCTCGCCGCGCTCGTCGACCAGGTCCTCGCCCCCGGTTCCGACACCGCGCCCACGACCGCGACCACCACCACCCCGGGCCTCGTCAATTTCGCCCTCACAAACCAGACGGCAGGCGTCCGGCAGCCATCCGAGGCCACGAGCCTCTTCGCATCTCTGAACATGCAGCTCGATGCCCTCGCCGCCGGCGAAATCACGCCCGACCAACTGGCCGATCTGCAGACGACGATCGAGACCCTCTCGGCCTTCCTCGACAAGCCCGCCCAGGCTCCCGCCGCGCCCACCGTCACCACCGGGCAGATCGATCAGCTTCTCGTGGATCTGGGCCTGACCGAACCCCCCGTCACCACGACCGCAATCGCGCCCGCGGACCCGGCGGAGCCCGCCTCGCCCGATATCGTCGCGCTCCGCGACCGCCTCCTCGGCCTCAGCCAATCCGTCGCCGACACTGCTCCCGACCTCGCGCTGAAGCTGCAGACCCTTGCCGCAAAGCTCGAGCCCGCCGCCACTGACCCCGCCCTCGCCGCGCGCCTCAGGCCCGAGCCGTCGCCGCCCGATCCCGACGCCCTCACCATCGCGCACATCATCCGCTCGCTGCTCGGCCACGCCGACAGCGCCGCCGGCGCTGCGCCCGCGGGCACCCAGCCCGTCACGGCACCGCCGCAGGACGATGCGCTGCGCGTACTCGCAACCCTCGGGCTCAACACCGCACCATCGTCCCCATCGCCCGCCAACGAACCGGCGGCTCCCGGCACCGCTGTTCCCGCCCCGCTCCTGCGCCTCAGCAACCAACTGACTCAGGTTGCGCAGGAACTCACCGCCACCGCGCCTGGCCTCGCGCAAAAGCTCGACGCCGTCGCCACCCGCCTCGTCTCCGCCGACACCGATCCGGCGCTTCTGGGCAAGCTCACCAGCGCCGCCGCGCAGCCCGATGGAACGGCGCTCGACAAGCTGGTGCTGAGCCTGATCGAAGGCAAGCCCGCCGCACCACCGGCCGCTGCCGCACCTCAGATCGCCGCCCCCAGGGCGCTGACCATTCCCGCGGCCCTCGCCTCAACGAAATCCAAGTCCGCCGTCACCGAAGCCAGGGCCGCCCAGCCTCAACCGGCTCCGGCGGCGGCGGATGCGGTCCCGGACGCACCCGCTCACCGCACGTCCACCGGGGACGATCAGCCGACCACCGACCCCACGCCGGCCCCCAAAGCGGAAGCGAAGGGCGCCGCCACCGTCGCCGAGCTGGCCAGGACCGATCCGGCCGCTCACCCCACGGCACTGCCCCAGCAGCCGGCTTCCGCGTCGATCCAGCACGCTCGCGCGCTCCCCGCCGCCTACCAGCCTCCGGCCAACCCCATCAATATGGGCCAGGTGGCGTTCGAGATGGCGCGCCAGGTCCACCAGGGCACGTCGCGCTTCACCATCCGCCTCGATCCGCCCGAGCTCGGCCGTGTCGACGTCAGGATGCATATCGACGCCTCGGGCACGCTCAACGCTCGCCTCACCGTCGATCGCGCCGAAACGCTCGATCTGTTCCAGCGCGATCAGAGGGCGCTGGAGCGGGCCCTCGTCCAGGCCGGTCTCGACGCCGGCAAGACCTATCTCGAATTCTCGCTGCGCCAGCAGGGTCATAATCCCTTCGCCGGCATGATGGGCGGCGAGCAGCGACAGCATTCGGGTCAGGGCGGCACCGCACGGCCGGCCTTCACCCGGTCCGACGACGTCGCCCCCCTGCCCGCCGTCACCCTTTATCGCGGCACCGCGTCGCCGGGCGGCGTGAACATCTTCGTTTGAGGACACAGACATGGCCATAGACGGCATTGGCAGCTCGGGTTCATCGGCCTCCTCCCTCGCGGGAAGCCGCGCCGGCATCGCGGACAATTTCGATACCTTCCTGCAATTGCTGACGACCCAGCTCCGGCACCAGAACCCGCTCGATCCGCTGGACACCAACGCCTTCACCCAGCAGCTCGTGCAGTTCTCCTCGGTCGAGCAGCAGCTCAAGACCAATGAGTTCCTGTCGGCCCTGGTGCAGGCCAACGCCAATTCCGTTCAAACCAATGCCGTCGCTTATATCGGCAAGACCATCGCCGCCGAAGGCGTCCGCTCCGAGCTCGTCAATGGCCGCGCGGTGTGGAACTTCTCGCTCGAAGACGCCGCCACCACCACGGTCACCATCAAGGACAAGGACGGCAATGTCGTCTACACCGAAACCGGGCACCTCCAGGCCGGCGCCGGCCAGTTCACCTGGGACGGCAAGACCTCGACCGGCGGCCGCGCGCCCGACGGCACCTACTCCATCGCCATGACCGGCACCAATGCCGAGGGCCGGACCGTGCCCATCAGCACCCAGTTCACCGGCGTCGTCACCGGCGTCGACTTCACCGGCTCCGAGCCCGTGCTGCTGCTCGGCTCCACTCGCGTCAACCTGTCGGGCGTCAAGGCGATAAGCCTCACGCCGCCCTCCGACGCTCCGGCTGGGGACGCTTAGCGCTCCGTTTACCCTGTCACCTTGAGGCCACGATTGTGGCAGCGCCACTGACCGGAACCGCGGCGCTGAAACCGTTGAATTCTGGGCATTTCCTGAACCCGACGGGCGGCAATTTTAACGGCTTGTAGACACTAGCTTAGGCAAATTTTAAGCGCGATCCACTAGGCTCGACCAAGGTCAGGTTTGAGTCAGTGAGTAGAATGACCGTCGCAATGCGTCCCCGCGTCAAGTATGTCATCGGCCCCGATGGAAGTCCGTTGACCATCGCCGATCTTCCTCCCAGCACGACGCGCCGCTGGGTTATCCGTCGCAAGGCCGAGGTTGTCGCCGCCGTCCGCGGTGGCCTGCTGTCCCTCGAGGAGGCTTGCGCCCGTTACACCTTGAGCGTTGACGAATTCCTCAACTGGCAGGCCGCCATCGATAAGCACGGTCTCGCCGGACTCCGCACCACCTGGATTCAGCACTACCGCGACAACTGATCCGGTCCCCGTTCGCGGCACGTGCGAGTGGGCCGCGCAATCGTGGCCCCGCTCATTTCAGGGCGTCTCCGCGCCCAGATACTTCGCGCCCGCCGGCCGCGCCCGCATCCTCTCGCAATAGGCCTCCACTGCCGGGAGCGCCGGCTTGCCCGCGAACGGCACGCTCATCCAGCGGTGCACCGACAGTGCGATCACGATATCGGCGAGGCTGAAGCGGCCATTCGCCATATAGCCGTCCGTCCTGTCGAGATGGGCCTCGAGAATGCCCATCGTCCGCGCCCACTTCTCCCCCGCTGCGGCAAGCCGCTCCGGGTCCGGGTCGGGCGGATCGTTCCTCAGCTTGGCCGGCACGATATAGGCCCACGACGCATTGAGTTCCGTCCCCTGCCAGGTGAGCCACTGGTCGGCCAGCGCCCGTTCCCGCGGATCGGCCGGCCAGAGGTCGCTGCCCGCCTTCCTCGCGAGATAGCGCACGATCGCCCCGCTCTCCCACAGCACGAAGCCGTCGTCGACGATCACCGGCACCGTGCCGTGGGGGTTCATCGCCAGATATTCGGGCACCTTGGGGTCGCGGTGCGGCTTGCCCCAGACCTCGAGCTGGTAGCTCAGGCCCATCTCGTCGGCCGCCCACAGCACCTTGCGCACATTGATCGAAGTGACCCGTCCCAAAACCCGCAGCATGTTCATTTCCTTCGGCAATTTCTGCCGTTGCTCCCATTCTGCAACGGCCCGTTAAGACCTTCTTTACCATCAGCTAGGTAGTTCTTGCCTAGTGGGGGTTCGGGGACGCGTCGGCGCTCCCGAAATCGGGGCTCGGACGTGGACGGACTAACTCAGCTCTTCAATCGCCTTGGCATGCAACGGCTTGCCGCGATGGCGGTCGTCGCCGTCCTCATGCTCGGCTTTTTCGCCTTCCTCATCATGCGGGCCTCGACGCCCCAGCTCGCTCCTCTCTACACCGGCCTCAGTTTCGAGGATTCAGCGGCGATCGTCGAGGAGCTGCAGCAGCAGAATACCGTCTACGAGTTGCGCGGCGACGGCGACACCATTCTCGTGCCGCGCGACCAGATCACTGCCATCCGCATGTCGCTGGCCGGCAGCGGCCTGCCCACTCGTGGCCAGGTCGGCTACGAAATCTTCGACCAGCAGAACACGCTGGGCGCCACCAGCTTCGTGCAGAACATCAACAATGTGCGCGCCCTCGAGGGCGAGCTCGCCCGCACCATCACCTCGCTGGCCCGCATCAAATCCGCCCGCGTCCACCTCGTCCTGCCCGAGCGTGCGCTGTTTTCGCGCGACAAGAACGATCCCACCGCTTCGATCGTCCTCTCCGTCCGCGGCGAGCTGTCCACCGGCGAAATCCGCGCCATCCAGCATCTCGTCTCCTCCGCCGTCGAGGGGCTGACGCCCAACCGCGTATCGATCGTCGACGACACCGGCGATCTCCTCGCCGCCGGCATCGGCGCCGAGGAAGACGGCACCCTGCTCGCCGGCCAGGCGCAGGAGCGTCGCGTCGCCGTCGAGAACCGCCTGCGGCAGCGCGTCGAGGACCTGCTCGCCAATATCGTGGGCAATGGCCGCGCCCGCGTGCAGGTCAGCGCCGAGCTCGACCTCACCCATGTGACGCGGACTGCCAAGACCTTCGACCCCGACAGCGCCGTCGTCCGCTCCACGCAGACCAAGGAGATCGCCAACTCCACCAACGCCCCCAACGTTGATGGCGAAGTCAGCGCCTCCACGCAGCTTCCGGGAGCATCGGGCAATACGACCGGCGGCCAGCTCCAGACCGAAATCGGCTCGACCACCGAGGAAGTCACCAACTACGAAATCTCGGAGATCAACTCGACCGAGATGACCGATCCGGGCGCCATCAAGCGTCTCTCCGTCGCGGTCGTCGTCGACGGCACTTACACCACCGACGCCTCGGGGGCTTCGGCCTACACGCCGCGCGACCAGGCAACGCTCGATCAGATCCAGGCGCTGGTGCGCTCTGCCGTCGGCTTCGACGAAGCGCGCGGCGACCAGATCACCATCGCCAATCTGCAATTCGCCGATGGCCCTACCCCGCCGGTGCTCGGCACCGAAAGCCCCGGCCTGTTCGACTTCACCCGCGACGACCTGATCGCCGGCGCGCAGATGCTGGTGACCCTCGTCATCGCCCTCTCGCTCGTCTTGTTCGTCATGCGACCGCTACTCAGGCGTGTGCTCTCGCCCGAGGATCAGCCGCTCGCCTTGCCGACCAGCGCCGAGATCGGCGGGCCGCTCGTGCCCGCCACCGCCTCCGGTCCCAACGTGCCGCCCCTTCCCGAAATGGACGAGGAGCGGCCCCCCCGGCCCGAGGTTCCGGCCTGGATGAACAACGCGCGCCAGCTCGGTGCGGCCCAGGCGGCGACCATGAAGACCGTTGGCCAGTTGGTCGAGGAAAACCCCAAGCAGGCCGCGCTCATCGTGCGCGACTGGCTCTCGAGCGCGACGTGAGTTAGCCCATGACTGCCCAGCTTCAGGCCCCGTCGGTCACCACCGCCATGAACCGCCAGCTCGTCATTGGCGGCGATGCCCAGCATCGTGAGTTGAGCGGCGACGAGAAGGCCGCCGTCCTGCTGCTGTCGCTCGGCCCCGATTTCGGCCGTCCCATCCTCGAAGAACTCGACGAGATGGAGATCAAGATCCTGTCGCGCACCATGGTGCGCATGGGCGCGGTCACGCAGGACATGGTGGATTCGCTCTATGCCGAGTTCGTCACCGCCATTTCGGCCAATGGTTCGGTCGCGGGCAATTCCGACACCACGCAGCGCCTCCTGGCCTCGTTCCTCCCGCCCGACCGCGTCGATGCCATTATGGAGGAAATCCGAGGTCCCGCCGGCCGCAATATGTGGGAGAAGCTCTCCAACGTTCAGGAGGACATTCTCGCCACCTATCTCAAGAACGAATACCCCCAGACCATCGCCGTCGTGCTGAGCAAGATCGACACCGAACACGCCAGTAAGGTGCTCGGTGCCCTGCCCGAGGATCTGGCGATGGACGTGGTCAAGCGCATGCTCTCGCTCGATCCGGTGCAAAAGGAAATCCTCGAAAAGATCGAGCAGACCCTGCGCACCGAATTCATGTCGACGCTCTCGCACAGCAAGCGCCGCGACAGCCACGAGCAGATGGCTGAAATCTTCAACGCCTTCGACCGCCAGACCGAAGCACGCTTCCTCACCGCTCTCGAGGAACTGGATCGCGAAGGGGCCGAGCGCATCAAGTCGTTGATGTTCACCTTCGAGGATTTGACCCGCCTCGACATGGCCGCCATCCAGACCTTGCTCACCAGGATGGACAAGAAGGATCTCGCCCTCGCCCTCAAGGGCGCCAACGAACAGGTCAAGGACTTCTTCTTCTCCAACATGTCGGCGCGCGCCGGCAAGCTCCTCAAGGACGACATGGACGCCATGGGCCCGGTGCGGCTCAAGGATGTCGACGAAGCCCAGAGCCGCATGGTTTCCACCGCCAAGGACATGGCCGCCCGCGGGGAGATCGTGATCAATAAGGGCAAGGGCGACGAGCAGATGGTGGCATGATGTCCAGCGCTTCGCCCACCAGGTTCCGCTTCGATCTCGACCTCGGCCATCGCGCCGAGCGCAACGCCGTGATGACCGAAACCGCCATCGCGACCCTCCTCGCCAATGCGCGCGAGGAAGGACGCCGCGAAGGCCTCGCCGAAGGTGAGCGCGCGGCCTCGGCGAAGGCCGCGCAGGCCATTGCCACGGCCGCCACCACGCTTGCCGACCACACCGCTGCCCTCAGCGCCGCGAGCGACGACACTCGCCGTGCCCTCCTCGGCGACGCGGTCTCGCTCGCCGCCGCCATCGGCCGCAAGCTGGCGCGTCATCTCATGGATCGCGAGCCGACCGCCGAGATCGAAGCCCTCGTCACCGAGTGCCTCGCCTCGCTCGATGCCGTCCCTCACCTCGTCATCCGCTGCCACCCCGACCTCGCCGATGCCATCCGCGAGATCGCCACTGCGCGGATCGCGACCTCCGGCTTTGCCGGCCGCCTCGTCGTCATCGGCGAACCGGAAATCGGCCTCGGCGATGCCCGGCTCGAATGGGCCGATGGCGGCATCGTCCGCGACAGCGCCGCCCTCGAGGCCGAGATCGACCGGCGCATCGCGCAATTCATTGCCGCCCGCGGCGGCAGCACGCCATCTGGAGGACAATCCTCATGAGCAACGAAACCGGCAGCGACGGCGAGACTCTCAGCCTCGAGGAAATGGCCGCGCCCGAGCGCGACGGTCCCGGTCAGGCCGCCGAGCGCACCGCGGCCGATCTCGAGGCCGTCTTCGATGTCCCCGTTCGCATCTCCGTCGTCCTCGGCCGCACCCGCATTCCCGTCGCCAGCCTCCTCAAGATGGATGTGGGCGCCGTCGTCGAGCTCGACCGCCAGGTCGGCGAAGCCGTCGAGATTTTCGTCAATGAGCGCCTCGTCGCGCGTGGCGAGATCGTCCTCGTCGAAAACCGCCTCGGCGTCACCATGACTGAAATCGTCAAGCCCGCATGAGCGCGTTCGGGACAAATAACTGCCGGCCCGCCTCGGCCGCGCAAGACTAGGGAACACCAAGATGCGTCTGCTCATCATCGGCGCCCTCGAGGGCCAGCTCTCCGAAGCCACAAGGCTCGCCATGCAGGGCGGCGCGAAGGTCCAGCACGCCGCGAGCATCGAGATCGCGATGAACGCGCTGCGCGCCGGCCGCGGTGCCGACCTTCTCTTCGTCGATGTGATGGTCGACATCCCCGGCCTGATCGCCGCGCTGGACGGCGAGCGGATTCACATTCCAGTCGTCGCCTGCGGTACCGAGACGAATGCCGCTGCCGCCGTCAACGCCATCCGCGCCGGCGCCAAGGAATACATCCCGCTGCCTCCCGACGCCGAGCTCATTGCCGCGGTCATCGCGGCGGTGGCGCGCGAAAGCACCGACTTCCTGTTCCGCGATCCGGCGATGGAACGCGTCGTGCGCCTCGCCGGCCAGATCGCTCCTTCCGATGCCTCCGTTCTCATCACCGGCGAGAGCGGCACCGGCAAGGAGGTGATGGCGAAATATCTGCACTCGAAATCGAAGCGCGCCGCCCGCGCCTTCATTTCGGTCAATTGCGCCGCCATCCCAGAGAACCTCCTCGAGAGCGAACTGTTCGGCCATGAGAAGGGGGCCTTCACCGGCGCCGTCGCGCGCCGCATCGGCAAGTTCGAGGAAGCCTCGGGCGGCACGCTCCTGCTCGATGAAATCTCCGAGATGGATGTGCGCCTCCAGGCCAAGCTCCTGCGCGCCCTGCAGGAACGCGTCATCGATCGCGTCGGCGGCTCGCGTCCCGTTCCTGTCGATATCCGCATCATCGCGACCTCCAATCGCAACCTTCAGGATGCCGTTCGCGAGGGCGCGTTCCGCGAGGATTTGCTGTTCCGTCTCAACGTCGTGAACCTGAAACTGCCGCCGCTGCGCGACCGTCCCGGCGACGTCGCGGCGCTTGCCGATCACTTCGTCGCCAAATATGCCAAGGCCAACGGCCTGCCGCCGCGCCGGCTGACTGAGGAGGCGCGCACCGCGCTGCTCCGCGCCCCCTGGCCCGGCAATGTCCGCGAGCTCGAGAACACGCTCCATCGTGCGGTTCTCCTCAGCCAGGGCGACGAGATCGGCCCTGACGCCATCGTCATGCCCGACGGCGTCGGTCTGGGCGAAGTGGTGCGCACCGCCAGCATCGCGACGCAGGCCGCGCAGGTCGCCGAATCCATCTCGCGCTCCATGGTCGGGCGCACGGTCGCCGATGTCGAGCGCGACCTCATTCTCGAAACCCTCGACCACGTCCTCGGCAACCGCACGCACGCCGCCAACATCCTCGGCATCTCCATCCGCACCCTGCGCAACAAGCTCAATCAATACGCCGATGAAGGCACCCGCGTCCCCGCCCCTGGCGAAGTGAGGAAGAGCGCGTGATGGGCTTGGGGCTCTCGGTCGTCGGTCCCTCCCCCCGCCGGGGAAAGGGTGGCGCACGGCGCCGGGTGAGGGGTCGTCAGATTGGCTGACCTCTCCGCCCCCACGCCCGGTCGCGGCTTCCGCTTCCCCACGCTCGGCGAGCTCAACAAATCCCTGCGCTCGACCGATATCGGTCTTGCCGTGGGCATCATGGGCATCATCGTGGTGCTCATCCTGCCGCTGCCGGCGATGCTGCTCGATGTGCTGCTCGCCATCTCGATCGTCTTTTCCGTCCTCATCCTGATGACGGCCCTCTTCATCCAGACGCCGCTCGAATTCTCGTCCTTCCCCACGGTGCTGCTCATCGCGACGATGCTGCGCCTCGCGCTCAACCTCGCGACCACCCGCCTCATCCTCAGCGAAGGCCACACCGGACACGACGCCGCCGGCCACGTCATCGAGGCCTTCGGCAATTTCGTGATGCGCGGCAATTTCGTCATCGGCGTCGTGGTGTTCTCGATCCTGATCATCGTGAACTTCATCGTCATCACCAAGGGGTCGGGCCGCATTGCCGAAGTCGCTGCGCGCTTCAACCTCGATGCCATGCCGGGCAAGCAGATGGCGATCGACGCCGACCTCAGCGCCGGTCTCATCGACGAGAACACCGCCCGCGAGCGCCGCAAGACGCTTGAGGCCGAGAGCGCCTTCTTCGGCAACATGGACGGCGCCTCCAAATTCGTGCGTGGCGACGCCATCGCGGGCCTGTTGATCACCTTCATCAACATCATCGCCGGCATGGTCATCGGCATCATGCAGGAAGGCC
>CAZASR010000103.1:0-10211 GCA_964487765.1 uncultured Devosia sp.
CCTCGGGCGTCGTGCGCGGCAAGTTCAGCGTGATCGGCAATGGCGTGGTGTTCGACCCGCAGTTCTTCCTGAGCGAGATCGAGAAGCTCGCCGGACAGGGCGTGAAGGTGACGCCCGAGATGCTGCAGGTGGCGGACAACGCCCCGCTGATCCTCAGCCTACATCGCGACCTCGATGCGACGCGCGAGAATGCGAATTCCGGACTCAAGATCGGCACGACCCGGCGCGGCATCGGGCCGGCCTATGAGGACAAGGTGGGCCGCCGGGCGATCCGCGTGTGCGATCTGGGCGAACCCGAGACGCTGATGCCCAAGATCGAGCGGCTGCTGGCCCATCACAATGCGCTGCGGCGGGGGATGGGGCTGGCGGAGCTATCGGCAGAGTCGCTGCACGAGGAACTGACGGACGTCGCCGACAAGATCCTGCCCTATGTCGGCCAGGTCTGGCGGGTGCTCGACGAGAAGCGGCGGGCGGGCGCGCGCATCCTCTTCGAGGGGGCGCAGGGGGCGCTGCTCGACAACGACCACGGCACGTATCCGTTCGTCACCTCGTCCAACACGGTCGCGGGACAGGCGGCCGCCGGTTCGGGGCTTGGACCGACGGCGATCGGCTATGTGCTGGGAATCACAAAGGCCTACACGACGCGCGTGGGCGAGGGGCCGTTCCCGTGCGAACTCGACGACGATGTCGGCCGGCACCTGGCGACGGTGGGCCGCGAGGTCGGCGTCAATACCGGCCGGGCGCGGCGGTGCGGCTGGTTCGATGCCGTGCTGGTGCGACAAACGGTCCGCACCTCCGGCATTACCGGCATCGCGCTCACCAAGCTCGACGTGCTCGATGGGCTCAAAGAGATCAAAGTTTGCGTCGGTTACGAGCTCGACGGACAAAAAATTGACTACTTGCCGGCCTCTATGAGGGCACAGGCGGCTGTGAAGCCGATTTACGAGTCACTCGAGGGGTGGCAGGAAACCACAGCAGGGGCGCGAAGCTGGGCAGAACTCCCGGCCCAGGCCGTCAAGTACGTGCGATATATCGAGGAGCTGATCGGGGCGCCGGTCGCCATGCTCTCCACAAGTCCAGAGAGGCTGGACACCATCCTCGTGCAAGACCCGTTCCAAGACTGAGGTTTTTTGGCTACAACTCCCGCGCAAATTGAGCGAATGTAGCGAATGGCGGATTACAAGGAACTTCTACGCCGGGCCGTAGAGGCTTTGCCCGAGAACAACGGGGCAGCCAGACGGGCCGTGTATGAAAAGGCGCGCGCCGCCCTGGTGGGGCAGCTGCGTGCGATCAATCCACCTCTTCCTGCGCGCGACATCACCACCCATCGCCTCCAGCTCGAGGACTGCATCCGCCAGGTGGAGCAGGAGGCGAGCGAGGCCAATATCGCCGGGCTGACGGCTGAGCCGCCGAGCCTGCCGCCCGTGTTCGCGGCCGAGGCCAGGAAGCCGGCGGCCGAAGCCAAGACGCCGGCAAAGTCGAATGCCGCCGCGGGCAGGCACCCCCCGGCGCAGAAGGCGCTGCCCAAGGCAGAGCCGGCGCGGCCGCCCAAGCCGGAGCTGGTGGCCAAGAGCAAAACCGACGATTCGGCTTCGATCGAAGACATCATCGCGGCCGCCGAGCGCGATCGCCAACCGGCCACCGAGGCCAAGCGGCCGCCGAAATCGCACCCGGTGCTGGTCAAATCGCGGTCCGAGCCCGAGCGGGACGAGGCCGATGACGAGCCGCCGGCGCAGCTGCCGATCAAAAAGCACGAGCCGCGGCAATTGCCCTCCATCGTGGCGCGCGCCGAGGCGGCGAAGGGGCGTGGAGGGGCGGTATCGCCGGGGTTTGGCGTCGCCATCGACACTGGCCGGCGCGCGCCAACGATCGAGCCGCGCCGCGAGGGCAGCCGCGGCATGGCGGCCACGGCGCGGCAGGTCGACCCCATCGAGTTCGACGTCGACGAAGACGTGCAGGCCATGGCGGCGGTGCGCGAAGTCGAGGTCGAGCAACCGGCCGATCCGCAGGGCGCGATCGACCGCGCGATTGCGACGCTGGATCGCGAGGCGCGCGGCGAGACCCGCCCGGCGCACTACACCGAATCGGAAGTCGAACTCGATGACGAGGACGAGCCGATGCAGGCGCCGCCGGCGCGCAAGCTGTTCAACGGCCGCGCCGATGGCAAGGCGAATGGCCGCGGCACGGGCACCGATCTCGTGATCAGCCGCGGCGATCGCGGCGGCCATGTGGAGCGTGAGCACGAGCGACCCGCCAAGGCGCCGCGGCCGGCCAAGGAATTCGCCAATCCCCGCCGGGCCCAGGCGGCGCGTGCGTTTGACGGCATTCCCCGCTCGCAGCGCGAGCGCGGCGGCATGGGTGCGATCACGATCTTCCTCATCATCTTCGCGGCGCTGCTGATCGGCGCGGGCGGCGCGGGCTTCTGGGCCTGGCAGGAAGGCTACATCAATCTCGACCAGATGTTCGGCAAGGGCGCGCCGGCAGTGACGACGGCCGCGACCACCGCGCCCGTCACGCCGGACTCGACCGGACCGGGCAACACCGAGACGCCCGCCGCGGCGGCGCCCGCGACCGAGCTCAAGGCCAATGAACGACTGCCCGCCGTGACCGACACACCGGCGACGGAATCGGTCGAGCCGCTGGCGCTGCAATCGCCGACGGGCGACGCCAAGATCGAGGAACGGCTCGGGAGCGAGCCGAGCGCGGAGGCCGACACGGCCGAGCGCGCGATCGCGGCGATCGACCCCTCGACTATCGCGGGCAGCCAATCGCTGCTGCTCGAGGCGTCGGACAACGGCACCACCGGCGCGGTGCCGTTCTCGGGTACGGTGGACTGGAGCAGGGGGCAGGACGAGCTGGGGCAGCCCACGCTCATCGGCAAGGCCAACATTCCGGCGCGAAACCTCTCGGTCGACGTGCTGATCCGCAAGAACTCGGATCCGAGCCTGCCGGCAAGCCATCTGATGGAGATCAACTTCACCGTCTCCGACACGTTCATCGGCGGCTCGATCGCCGGACTGCCGGGCGTGCTGCTGAAGAACGAGGAGCTGGTGCAGGGGGCGCCGCTGGTGGGGGCGTCGGCCCGCGTGGTCGGCAATTCGTTCCTGTTTGCGCTCAGCGCGGCGGCCGAGGACGCCACGGCGAACATGAACCTGCTCACGACCCGCAAATGGATGGACCTCGCGTTGATCTACGCCTCGGGCAAGCGCGCGATCATCACCCTCGAAAAGGACGATGCGGCGCAGAAGCTGTTCGGCGAGGTCTTCGCGACATGGAGCAGCGCATCGGCGCCGCCGTCGTCACAGGGTTAGGCGCCCCGTCTCGAGCAAATAGACGCGATCGGCGATGGCGCCGATGTCGTCGGCATGATGGGTCACCAGCACGGTGGCCCATTTTTGTTTGCGGGTGAGCGACTGCACGAGGCTGCGCGTGGCGGCGCGCGTCTCGTCGTCGAGGGCGGAGAACGGCTCGTCGAGCAGCAGGACGGGCTTGTCGCGCAGCAAGGTGCGGGCGAGCGCGACGCGCTGCTTCTGGCCGCCCGAAAGCGTGGCGGCGCGCTGTCCGCCGAGGTGGCCGAGACCGAGCTCAGCGAGGGCCGCGCCGACGCGGGCGGGATCGGCATGCGGCAGGCCGAGCGCGACGTTGCGACTGGCGCTCAGATGTTCGAACAGCGTTTCAGACTGGAACAGGATCGAGACGGGGCGCTGTTCGGGCGGAAGCGCATCCACCCTGGCGCCATCGATCTCGATGGTGCCCGAAGCGGGCGTGAGGAAGCCCGCGACGAGATCGAGCAGGGTGGACTTACCGGAGCCGCTCGCGCCGCGGATGGCGGTGACTTCCCCCGCCAATGCTTCCATTGTGAAGTCGTAGGTGGGCGTTGCGCCATAGCCGAAGGTGACGTGATCAAGCGCGAGCACGGCTGAGCCTTTCGAACAGAGCGGGGAGGGCGATGAAGGCGGCGATGGTGAGAACCAGCATCAGCGCGGCAATGGTGGCCGCGTCGTTGGTGCGGTAGGCGCCCAGGGCGCGCACCATCAGCAACGGCAGGGTGACGAAGTCCTGCGTGTCGAACAGGGCGATGACGCCCAGATCGCCGAGCGAGAAGCAGAAGCCCAGCGCGACGACAAGGCCGACGTCGCGGGCGAGCAGTGGCCACTCGATCGCGGTGAACTGGCGCAGGCCGCCGAGGCCGAGCGAGCGGATCAGCCGGCCGCGGCTGCGGGTGATGGCATCGAAGGGCGGGGCCAGGGCGGCCATGACGAAAGGCAGCGAGAGCAGGGCATTGGCGACGACGACGATCAGCGGCGCGGCGGCATCAGGCGCAACCCCAAGGTTGCGCACGAAGAGGAAGGCGCCGAGCGCCAGGGCGACCGCGGGGACGGCAAGATAAGCGTAAGCCGGGGCGCCGATGGCGATGCGAGCGATGGGCGAGGTGGCGGCGGCGCGGGCCGAGGCGAGGAGGAGACCGAGCACGAGCGCCAGCAGGGCCGAGGTGGTGGCAACGATGATGCTGGTGAGGGCAGCGGACCAAAAGGCTTGATCGGCAAGCACTTCGGTGAGCCCGGCGAGGCCGTTGGCGAGGACGGCGAGCAGCGGGGCGGCGAAGCCGAACAGCGCAAGGGCGAGTACGAGCCATTGCAGGGCGCGAGCAAGGCCGGCGTCCTGCCAGCGCGGCGTGGCAGGGCGATCGAGGCTGGTCGACACCGGTACGAGAGCGGAGCTGGCGACGATGATGGCCGAGCAGATAGCGATCTGGACCAGAGCGAGCTGCACGGCCATCACCAGGTCGAAGTCGAGCCGGGCCGCGGCATAGATCGCGACTTCCAGGGTCTGCACGGCGGGGCCGCCGCCGAGCAGCAACACGATGGGGAAGCTGGTGAAGGCGAGGAGGAAGATGATCGCGGCGAGGCCGGGCAAGGTGCCGCGGAGCGCGGGCCAGTCGATGACGACGAAGCGCGTCCAGGGCCACAAAGCGAGGCTCTGGCCGGTCTTGAGCCTTGCCGCGGGAATGGCGTCGAGGCGGGCGAGAAGGACGCGTGCGGCGAAAGCGGCATCGAGGATGACATGTGCCGCGACAACGCCGCCGAGGCCGAAGATCGGCACGCCCAGCCCGCCCAGCCAGCCGGCGCGGCCCCATACGGCGAGAAGGCCGAAAGCGAGGACGATGCCGGGCGTGACGATCGCCGAGGCGAACAGGCCGACGATCAGCGGGCGACCAACGAAGCGCAGACGGTTGAGGGCCCAGGCAAGGGCGACGCCGACGATGAGCGAGAGCACCGTCGAGAGGCCGGCCTGCAGCGTCGTGATGTAGATGAGATAGCCGATATCGGCGCGGGAGCCGGAGGGCTGCTGGCCCGAAGCGGCAGCGAGGATCGACCAGAACACTGTTCCGATGAGCAGAGCGATGGTCGCCGCGAGGGCCGCCCCGCCGGAAAGGCGAAGCGGCCGATAGGGAACGGCGAGGCGGGCGTGCCGGCGATCAGCGGATCGCGGCAAGGGCTTCCTCGATCCAGGCATTGCGGTTGGCCGTGACCGTGGCCTCGTCGATCGCCAGCACCTTTTCGGGCGGTGCGCCGAAAGGGTCGGGCAGGTCGAGATCGACCACCGGGAACATCCAATTGGTCTGCGGGATCGCCTGCTGGCCTTCGGGCGAAGCCAGGTAGGCGAGGAACTGGCGCGCGAGATCCTGATCGGGTGAGGATTCGAGAATGCCCGCAACTTCGATCTGCGCGACATGGCCTTCGCTGAATATCGCGGCGGCGTAGCGCGAATCGTTTTCACTGAGCGCGTGATAGGCGGGCGACGTGGTGTAGCTCAGGGCCATGTCGGCCTCGCCATCGAGGAAGAGGCCGTAACCCTCGGACCAGCCGCGCGTCATGGTGAGAATGTGCGGTTTGAGGCCGGACCAGATCTCGGCCGCGCGGTCGCCATAAGCCTGCTTGATCCACACGACCAAGCCAAGGCCAGGCGTCGAGGAACGCGGATCCATCACCACGATCTTGAAGCTGTCAGGCAGCGCAATCAGTTCCTCGAACGACGCGGGCGGCGCAGACACCGTCTCGGTGTTGTAGACGAAGGCGAAATAGCCGTAGTCAAAGGGAACGAAATCCGGATCGGACCAGCCCCCTGGCAAAGTGAGGCCGCTGAGATCGAGGCCGTGGGCTGCGAACAGGCCGCTGGCGCGGGCGTCGCCGGCAATGAAATTGTCGAGGCCCACGACGACATCGGCCTTCGTGGTGCTCCCCTCCAGCTGGATGCGGCGGAAGGCGGAGATGGCGTCCTGAGCGGCGACGTAGGTGAGCGTGCAATCGCAAATCGCCTCGAAGCCTGCCTTCAGCGCGGGGCCGGGGCCCCATTCGGCGGCGAAGCTATCGTAGGTATAGACGGTGAGGGTGGGCTTGTCCTGCGCGACGGCCGGTTGGCCGAAAGCGAGGAGAGCCGCAAGCGTGAGGAGCGCGAAACGGTGCATGCCGTCATCCTTCCCGGGTTGCGGCCATGCATTGAAGAGTAGCGCAAATGGTGTAGCGCCGGTGAGCGCCCTTGCCATCTCGACCTTCCTCCGCCAGCATGACCTGGTTCAGGTTCAATGGGTGTTTCTCAGCTCCGTCTCCGGAGCACCCCAGCGAGACCCCTTTGATCTAGTCCGAGAATTGCGACCGTGCAAGAGCGCGCCCTCCCCCCGCAGATCATCCCCTACGACGGTCTGTTGGTGATCGTGGGCGGCGGGAGGGTCGACCAGGACCTGCTGCGCGACCTCTACCTGACCGGCGGCCACCTCGTCGGCGCCGATGGCGGGGCCGACCAGATCGTTGCGGCGGGGCTCAAACCCGAGGCCATCATCGGCGATTTCGACTCGCTCGCCAATGTCGATGAGTGGCTCGGGCGAACGCGGCTGGTCCGGATTCCGGAGCAGGAGACCACCGACTTTGAAAAGGCGCTCTACTCGACAAAGGCGCCGGTGACGATCGCGCTCGGGATGACGGGCGGGCGCTTCGACCACACGCTCGCGGCGCTCGATGCGGTGACGAGGCATGCCAAGGAGCGCGTGATCATCCTGGTGGACGAGGTGGACCTCGCGATGGCGCTGACCGGGCCGTTCAGCTTCGAGGTGGCGCCGCGCGAGCGCGTGTCGGTGCATCCGCTGCTGCCGCTGCGGTTCAAACGCAGCGTGGGGCTGCACTATCCCCTCGACGGCGTCCGCCTGGCGCCGGGAGAACGGACGGGGACGTCGAACGAAGCGGTGGACGGGCCATTCCGGATCGAACCGGAGAGCCGGACGAAGCCGTGGCTGCTGGTGCTCGACCGCAACCATCTGTTCGGGGTCGCCGCGGCGGCGAGCGCGATGGTGGGATAAAGGCTCCTCCCCCCGCGAGCGGGGAGAGAAGTCCCTGGTGGATGTTACGCGCGTTCCCGCGCCTGCTCGCGGGCCTTTTCGCGAGCGGCGTGGGTGACGGCTTCCTGGACCTTTTCGAAGGCGCGGACTTCGATCTGGCGAATGCGTTCGCGGCTGACATTGTATTCCTGCGCCAGCTCTTCGAGCGTCGCCGGATTATCCTTGAGGCGACGGGCCTGGAAGATGGCCTTTTCGCGCTCATTGAGGTCGGCCATGGCGTTGCTGAGCAGCCCCATGCGCTCCTGGTATTCCTGCGAATCGCCGAGCGTCGACTCCTGATCGGGCGTATCGTCGACGAGCCAGTCCTGCCACTCGGAGGCGCCTTCGTCGGCGCGCATGGGCGCGTTGAGCGAGGCGTCGCCGCTGAGGCGCTGGTTCATCGAAACGACGTCATCCTCGGTGACGTTGAGGGTGGTGGCGATCTGCTTGATCTGGTCCGGATGCAGATTGCCGTCGTCGAGCGCGGCGATCTGGCCCTTCACCTTGCGCAGGTTGAAGAACAGCCGCTTCTGCGCCGCCGTGGTGCCGATCTTGACCAAAGACCACGAGCGCAGGACGTATTCCTGGATGGCCGCGCGAATCCACCACATCGCATACGTCGCGAGGCGGAAGCCCTTGTCGGGCTCGAAGCGCTTGACCGCATGCATCAGGCCGACATTGCCCTCCGAGATGACCTCGGAAATGGGCAGGCCATAGCCGCGATAGCCCATGGCGATCTTGGCCACGAGCCGCAGGTGGGACGTGATGAGTCTATGAGCTGCCTCGGGGTCCTCATGCTCCTTGTAGCGCTTGGCGAGCATGAACTCCTCGTCGGGCTCCAGCATCGGAAATTTCCGAATTTCCTGGAGGTAACGGGACAGGCCGCCCTCGGCAGAGAGGACAGGCAGATTTGACTGGGCCATTGAAGCACCCCTTTCAGAAATTCCCCCGCGTATTCGCGGCGGGATTTGCCCCGGCGTCCGTTTCGGCACACCGGTGGACGTACACCAGATATAGGTCGAAAACCGGCTTTGATAAGGCGGTGGCTGGGAGCGCAATGCCCGGACACCGGGCCGGTTCCGCGAAATTCGTGCCTAGCGGGCGCGGGCCCTGTCGTAGTCTTGAAGGGCCGCGGCGAGCTCGGCGAGATCGGGGGGGAGGGGGGCGGTGAAAGACATTTCCTCCCCGCTGGTTGGGTGTTGGAAGCCCAGTTCGGCGGCGTGCAGGGCCTGGCGTCCCAGGGCTTCGACGACGGCGCGGAGGCGATCCGGCAACCGCCGCGATTTTGTAGCATATCCAGGGGCATAGAGGGCATCCGCCACGAGCGGATGGCCGATATGCGCCATATGCACGCGGATTTGATGCGTGCGGCCGGTTTCGAGCTCGCAGCGGAGCTGGGTGATATCCCACCCAACGGCGCCAAACCGCGCACGAGTCTGGTAGTGGGTGACGGCTTCGCGCCCGTCCTGCCGCACGGCCTGCTTGAGCCGGTTGTTGCGGTCGCGGCCGAGGGGCGCATCGACGCTGCCGCGACCGGCCTGGACGTGGCCCCAGGCAAAGGCGGTGTAGGCGCGATGGAGAGGGCCAGTGCGCCCGTGATCGGCGAACTGGGCCGCCAGATGGGTCATGGCTGCCTCGGTCTTGGCGGCGACCATGACGCCCGAGGTGTCCTTGTCGAGGCGGTGGACGATACCGGGGCGCCTGACGCCGTTGATGCCGGGCAGGCCGCCCTTCAGGTGGAACAGCAGGGCGTTAACCAGTGTGCCGCGGGGCGTGCCGGGGGCGGGGTGAACCACCAGGCCCGCCGGCTTGTCGACGACGATCAGCTCGCTGTCCTCGTAGAGGATGTCGAGCGGGATGTCCTCGGGCTCGGGGTCCGGGTCCTCCGGCGGCGGGGCGGTGAGGACCAGCAGATCGCCGGGCCTGACCTTCGTCCTCGGTTCTGTGGCGGTTTGACCATTGATCGCGACCGCGCCCGCCAGTATCAGGTCCTTGAGGCGACTGCGCGAGAAGGCGGCAAGTTGGCCCGCAAGCACCGCGTCGAGCCGGCCGCCGGCCTGATCGGCGGTGACGGTGACTTCGTATTCCTCGTCCTCAGTTCCGGATGCCTGCATGAGCGACACTCAGCCCCACGACATCCCGCCCGACGCACGCGCGGTCATCGCGCGGGCGCGAAGATCGTTCATGTTCTCGATCGGGCTGCTCATCGTGGGCTTCCTCGCGATCGGCGGGGCGCTGATCTGGCGGTCGGTGAATATGGGCGGCGGCAGCGGCGGCTCGACCGGCGCCGAGTATGTCATCGCGTCGCTGAAGATTCCCAGCGGCGCCGAGGTGGTATCGGCTGTTGCCGCCGACGGCAAGGTGACGCTGACCTACAAAGCCGGGTTGATGACCAGCGTGCGGGTGTTCGACGGCCGCACGGGGGAGATGATCCGGGAGATTCCGGTGGTGAGCGAGTAGGGGAGGCTGGGCCTCGAGGGGCCGCTTTCGTCCCTCTCGCGCGAGCGAAACTCCCCTCCACCGCCTACGGTGTTCCCGTCCACCGCCTATGGCAGTTCCTTTCCGGCAAGCGGGGGGAGGATTGCAGGCTGCTAGTTGCGGTTCTGGATTTCCCTTAGTGCGGCCAGGCGGTCCGAGACGGCGCTTTGGCCGACGGGTTCGGGGGCGCGGGGTTCGGCGGGCTGCGAGAGGTCTTCGTCGGTGTATTTCTGAACGCGGTCGAGCAGGGTGTCGTCGCTTGCGGGGACGTCGCCCTCGACGGCGTAGACGAGGCGGCTGACCTCAGAGGCGATGTCGTTGAGTTTTTCGCGCAGATGCGCCTGCTCGACGCGGTCGCTGT
>CAZASR010000104.1:0-10202 GCA_964487765.1 uncultured Devosia sp.
ATTTATTCGCGCTTCGGCTTCTGCTATCGCAGCCGCTCCGAAGCAGGCGGCAGCGTTCGGGGGCATAATGGCCGGCATTGTTCTGAAATTGCTTGTTCCGGGCGTGGTCACCGTCATCGGCGGCACGGCGCTGGCGCTCGGCATGACCAGCGCCCCGATTGCCACGGACCTCGGGTCGCGCTCCACCGCTGCCCTGTCCGCCGACGAACTCGACTGGGCTTCCGTTCGCATCGAGGGACGTGACGCCTTCGTCGTGGGGACCGCGACGACGCAGGAAATGATCGACGATGCGATGGCGCGAGTGGCCGACGTGCGAGGCGTTCGTGCCGTCTCCTCCGAAGTGGTGCTCGCCGAATATGTGAGCCCGTTCCCCTTCGCCGCGACGATCGAATCGGGCGCGGTGACGCTGTCCGGCGGCTATCCCAGCGCCGCGGTGCATGCGGCCATCCTGGCCGCGGCGGGGGAGGCCAGCGACGGCACGCGGCTGCTGTCGGGTGCGCCCGAGTCGCACGCCTTCGAAGCGGCGGCGAAGTTCGGGCTCGAGGCGCTCAGGCACTTCGACGAGGGCCGGATCGCGCTCGCCGATCTGTCGCTCGACATTTCCGGGCGCGCCAGGTCGATCGATGCCTACGGCCAATTGCAGCAGCTGCGCGGATCGGTGCCGGCCGGCGTCCGGCTCGCCGCACTCGAGATCACGCCGCCGCTCGCCTCGCCCTATGTGTGGACGGCGAGCTTCGACGGCACCAGCCTCGCGCTTTCCGGCAACATCCCGGACGAGGGGCTCGTGGCCGAACTGCGCGCTCTCGCGCCGAACGATGTGACCGTGTCGACGAGCCTCGTCCTCGCCTCAGGTGCGCCGGAAGGTTTTGCCGACAAGGTCATGGAAGTGCTGCAGGCTCTGCTGCAACTGGAGCGAGGTGACGTGTCGATCAGCGACGGCACCGTGGTACTCGAGGGCGCGCCGGAAAGCGCCGCCGTGGCCGAAGCGGTCACCGCCGCAGTCGCCAAAGCGGGCGGCGTTGCAGCGCTCGAGCCGCCCCGCATCGCCGATTTCAGGCTCGCGATCGACAAGGGCGGGGCGGGGCTGACGTTTGCGGGCTTTGTGCCCGATGCCGCGACCCGCGACCGGCTGGCTGCCATCGAGGGGGCCGACCTCGACGCGGTGGACCTCGGCCGCGGCGCCCCGGAGTTTTTTGCGTCGGGGCTCGATTATGGCCTCGATCTGCTCACCCATGTCAGCGAGGGGCGCTTCGCCCTCGCGGGATCGCGTCTCAGCCTGACCGGCCGCGCCGCCTCCGTCGCCGACTTCGAGACGCTGCGCACGCGGGTCGCCGAGGGCGCGCCGCAAGGCTTCACCCTCGCCCCTGTCGAGATCCGGCCGCCGGTGGCCAATCCGTTCACCTTCACGGCGGTGAAGTCGGCGGAAGGCGGAACGACATTCTCCGGCTATGTTCCGGACGACGCGGTGCGTGCCCAGCTGCGCATGCGGGTCGCCGCGCTTGCCGCCGACGCCGCCGATCCCGCCGATGGCGCCCCCACGAATTTTGCCGACCTCGCTGGCAGGGGCCTCGATGTGCTGGCGCTGCTCGACACCGGCACACTGAGCTTTGACGGCACCACCTGGTCGCTCGAAGGTGCTGTCGACACGCCGATCGAAGCCTTCGCCGCCGATGCCGCCTATGCGCAAGCGGGGCTGCGGACCAAGGGCTGGAGCTACGAGGTCCGGCTGCCGCCGCCGGCCGAAGCCGCGACGCTGCCGATCATTTCGCCCTATGCCTGGCGCGCGCAGAAATCCGCCGACGGCGCGGTGAGCTTCACCGGCTTCGCCCCGTCGCAGGCCTTCAAATCCTATCTCGGAGTTCGTGCCGCGGGAGCGCTTGACGGCACAGCGCTCGGGGCCGGGGCGCCCGCCGATTTCGGCACCAGCGCCGCCGCCGGCCTCGATGCGCTGCTGGCGCTGAACGAAGGCTCGCTCAGCCTCAACGGCACACGCTGGACGCTGACCGGCGAGGTGGACGACGCCGCGACGCGTGACGCCATCCAGTCCGCGCTGGCCGGCAAGATCGACGCCGCCAACTGGCAGGTCGCCATCCAGGCGCGCGACTCCGCGCCGGTGGTCACGCCCTATCTGTGGGCGGCGAGCAAGGGACCCGATGGCAGCATCGAGCTCAGCGGCCACGTGCCGACCGAAGCGCTCAAGGCGTTCGCCGCGGTGCATGCCGGCACGGTGACCCGCGATGCGACCGCCATTGCTTCGGGGGAGCCTGCGGGCTTCGCCGAGGACCTGCTGGCCGGCCTCGATGCGCTGGCGCAGATGAGCCAGGGCAGGGCCGCGTTCGACGGCAGCCGCTGGGTGCTGACGGGCAGCGCCGCCTCGCGGGCCAAGGGCGAGGCTGCCGTCGCCGCACTGGCCGGGGGCAGTCGGCAGGGCGCGATGTGGACCAGCGTTCTGGACGGCTACACGCCCCCCGCGCCGGCCGTTGCCGAGCCGAGCAGCAGCGAGCCGCTGTCGCCCTCGGAGCCGCCATCGGAGGAGCCGCAATCGGACGCCATCGTGTCGCTCGAGCCCCCGGCCGAGCAGCCTTCGGCCGAGCTGATCGTGTCCGGGCCGTCGGCCGAGCCGGTTCCGCCGGCCTCGCCGAGCGAGGACCCCTCCGCCGAGCCGGTCGGAACGGAAGCAGTCGCAGCGGAAGAGCCGGTTCAGACCGACGAGCCATCCGTGGAGCCGCTCCAGGCTGAGGAGGCGGTCACCGAACCGGCGCCTGCGGAACCGGTGGCCGATGCCGACCGCTCGCTCACAATTGTCGATCCGCTGCCGTCGCGCTTCGTGTTCGAGGCGGGCAAGGAGAATGGCCAGCCGATTGCACTCAGCGGCGCCGTGCCGGCCGCCGCGACCGCCGCCTATTATGGCGTGATCGCGGGCGGCGTTCCCACCGACGGCCTGGTGCCGCAGGAGGATTTGCCGGACGACTTCATCAGCAGTGGCATTGCCGGGCTGCGGGCGCTTGTCGAGGTCAATGAAGGGCGCCTCGGCTTCGATGGCGCGCGCTGGTGGCTGCGCGGCATGGTGGAAGACGCGTCGGTGCGCGACACGCTGACGGCGTCGATCGAGGCGCTGCCCAACCGGGCCGACTGGTCGGTGTTCATTGGCGTGCTCACGCCCATCGAGATCTGCCGCGAGCGCGTGGCGGGACTGGAGCGACGCAATGCCATCACCTTCCGCTCGGGCAGCGCCGCCCTGACCGAGGACTCGCTGCCGGTGGTCGACGAGCTCGCCGCCGATTTGAGCCTTTGCCCGGACGCTTCCGTGCATATCGAGGGGCACACCGATTCCGACGGCGCCGAGGACCTCAACCTCGCCCTGTCCGTGTCCCGCGCCGAAGCGGTGGTCGAAGCGCTCATCGCGCGCAATATCGGCATCGAGCGGCTCTATGCCGAGGGCTATGGCGAATCCCAGCCGATCGCCGACAACGACACGCCCGCAGGCAAGGCGGCCAACCGGCGCATCGCCTTCTCGATCACCGAGGACTGAAATGGACGGGCTGCTCTATCTTGCCGGGTTCTATTGGCCCTATGCGCTCGGCGCGCTGGTGATCGGCATCGGCGCGGGCTGGTTCAGCCACGGCGCCGGGAAGTAAGCGACAGCGATGGCAAGCGTCATGCACATCGCGGAAGTCGCTGCGATCCTGGCCGTTGCCTACGGGCTCGGCTGGCTCGTCGGCTATGCCGCCCACCGCCTCGTCGCGCGCCGCCCCGCGCCGGTCGCCGGGGTTCCCCGCGAGCGCATGGCGGCGGTGACGGGTGCGCCCGCCGAGGCACTGGTGAAGGCCCCGGTGATCGGGCCGCTGCCCAAGGTCGCGCCACCGCCGGACGCGGCGGTCGCCGCCGAGCCGGCGCCGCAGGCCGTCGCCATCGCCCCCGAGCCGGCGCGGGAGGCTGTGTTCGAACCGGAGGATGCGCCGGATCCGGCGGTGCCCCCCCATGCAGCGGCGCTGGCCGAGTCGACCCCGGCCGTGACGCCGCTCATGCCGGTTGCGATCCCCAGGACCGAACCGCCCCCGCCCATGGCAGTGGAGCCGCTCGAACCGCTGCCGAAGCCGGCCCCCGAGCCCGGACCCGAGGCCGAGCCGGAGGTGATCCTGACCGCGGCCCCGGCGATGAAACCGGGGGAAGCCTGGAGTGGCGAGGTCCGCGGCCGCAGCGCGCCGGCGGTGGCCGCCGAAGCTGCCGCGGAGGAGGCCGCAGGCGCGCCGACGTCGCAATTGGACGTCGCCCTGGCTTTCGACCTGGGCCCGGTAGGACCGGATTCCACTTATGGCGAGCCGGTGCTGCCTCAGTCGCCGCCACCACCCGCCGACGTCGACGAAGACGCCGCCATGCGCGCGATCGAGGGCGGCTGGTCGCGCACCGGGACGCCCGCCCTGCCGGACGCACCCGAACTCATCGATGTCGGGGCGGCCGTTGCGGCGGCCCAGACCGCGGTGGAACAGGTGCTCGCCCAGGCGGGGATCGACGCGCAGACGGTCGAGCGGGCGCGGCCGAAGGGGTTGTCGCGCCCCCGCAATGGCGTCGCCGACGACCTCAAGCGCATCGAGGGGCTCGGCGCGCTCGACGAGTCGACGCTCAACAATCTGGGAGTCTTCCATTTCGACCAGATCGCCGGCTGGTCGGAGGCGCAGGTGCTGTGGATGGAGAACCATGTGTTTGCCCGCGGCCGCATCGGTCGCGAAAACTGGCAGCAGCAGGCGCGGGACCTCGCCGCGGCTGTCGCCTCCTAGGCCGCCTTGCGGGCACCGCCGATCCGGCGGATGAAATCGGTGATCGGCTCGACGTCTTCGGCGGTGTCGAGCAGGGCGGGGGAGCCCTGGTTCTCGATGACGAACGCCTCCGCATCGCGCCGCCGCTTCATCATCTCTTCGAAGGTCTCGCGGCGAAGCTGCTGGGTAAGCTGAGTGCGCATCATCAACAACGGCGCGCAGGTGAGCGCGTCGAACAAGGGCCACTGGGCCACCAGCACGTCATCGAGATCGAAGGGCTCGAGCAGCTTGATCAGCGCCGGATCGAACAGCGGCTGCAGGCGGCCGCGCTTGTCGACGTAATGGCTGCGGAGCGAGACGGCATCGAGCACCGCCTCGGGCATGCCCGGATAATCGGCGGCGGCCATGCGGCGCAGCATCGGCCGCAGGCTCGCTTCCCCGCGCACGCCGACAAGCTCGTTGAGCGTGACGCGCAGCCTGACGAGCCCGCGTGAATCCGAAACGGGCCCGCCATCGATCAGGACGGTGCCCGCGATCAGCGAGGGGCGTCGCGCGGCGAGCGCCATCAGCACCTGTCCGCCATAGCCCTGGCCGACAAAGACGGCGCGCTCGACGGCGAGGGCGCGCGTCACCTCGACCAGATCCGCCGCATCGAGCAGCGAGGAATAGGACGCGGTTCTGAGGCGATCGGTGGAGCGGCCCCGCCCCTTGAGGTCGACGAGGATGAAGGGCGTCGCCTCGGTGAGCCTCTGCCCGGCGACCCGGACGAAGTCCGCCCAGTCCGCCATGTTCCGGTTGTAGCCAGCGACGCAGACGATGGCTGTCCGGCCGGGCCCGAGGGCGCCGCGGACATGCACGGCCATTCGTTCACGCGCCGGACCGACTGTGATCATCTGGACGGGCAGGCCGGTGAGCGGCTTGTGGTCGGGCGGGATCGTTCGGGCGCGCGGCATGCCGGGAGTTGTAGGCGAGGCGAAGGCGAAAGGCTACGCCGGGCAGCGGCCGAACGACCGACGGGCAGCCTAGCCCCTGATCGAGTGCATGACCTTGCTCAGGTCGCGATCATCGTAGCCGAGGCGGGCGCGATAGACCATGTAGTTGCCGAAGACGCGCTTGACGTAGTTGCGGGTCTCCTGAAACGGGATCAGCTCGACCCACACGACCGGATCGACCTGGCTCGAGCGAGGATCGCCGAACGCCGCGATCCACTTGTTGGCGTTCCCCGGACCGGCATTGTAGGCGGCGGCAGCGAGGAGCAGCGAGCCGTCATATCTTTCGAGCTGTCTGTCGAGATAGAAGGCGCCGAGCCGCGTGTTGTAGAGCGGATCGGTGGTGAGCCTGTTGGCCGAGTAGGAGAGGCCGAGCTTGCCGGCGGTTTCCTTGGCCGTGCCCGGCATGAGCTGCATGAGGCCGCGGGCCCCGGCCGACGAAACGGCATTGACCTGGAACCGGCTCTCCTGCCGCGCCACCGCATAGATGGCGGCGGCGTCGAGGGCCGCGACCCGAGTGGCCGGAATGCCGTCCTTGGGGAAGCTGAACAGGTCGAGCGGCATGCCGCGCCTGTCGGCGATGTCGGCGATCGCGATGGCAAGATTGTGGGCGTCGATGGACTGCGCCAGCCGGGCGGCGAGCACGAGTTCGCCGCCGGTCGTGAGCCGGTTGGCGAGGGTGCGGAGGAGGGCGGCGGCCTTGTCCGTCTCGCCGTTGGCGGCGAGCAGCCTGACCGCCTGCACGACCTCGTTCTGGTCGAACGCCGCCTCGCTGTCCTCCCAGGCCGGCATGGAACGAAGTTCCACTGGTTTCAGTCCGAGCTCCTGCCGGGCGAGAAGGCCATAATAGACGGTGGGATAGTTGGCGGCGGTCTCGAAGGCCGCCTTCGCTTCCTCGGCCTTGCCCGCTGCGGTGAGGGCGCGACCGAGCCAGTAATTGGCCTGGGTGACGGAGTCGGGCAGCGTCGAGACCTCGGCCATCCTGGCGAAGTGGGTCGCGGCGCTCGCCGGATCGTCAAGGAAGCTCAGCGCGATCCACCCGGAATGGAAGCGCGCTTCGACGACGCGGCCCTCGGGTCCGTCGGTATATCCGGCAGCAGCCTGGTAGGCCCGCTTGGGGTCGCCGAGCGACAGCAATTGCCGCGTCAGGGTCCGGCGCTCGTACCACCACTCGGCCGAGTCCGGGTCCGTCCCCTTGCCCTTGTTGAGATAGGCAATGGCATCGTCCCACAGCTCGAACTGACGGGCACGCTGGGCGCGCGAGAAGTAATAGATGGGGTTGGACTTGTAGGCCGGGTCCACGGCGTCGAGCAGCGCCTTGGCGTTCTTTGCGTTGCGCGAGACGGCGTTGCGTGCCACCGCGAGAGACTTCTGCGCCGGGGTCAGGAACTTGAACAGCCGCTCGGTGCCGGTGGCGCGATCGTGCATCATCAGATGCATCGCGCGGGCCCAGTGGTCGTCCGCCGTGAGCATGTCTCCGAAATTGGTGAGCATCCGCGCCTCGGTGGCCTTGTCGAGGAACTGCTCGACCCAGATCGAGCGCGCGATCGCGGCGCCGCGCTTGGTCTGGCCGTCGGCGACATAGGCAGCGGCGAGCTTGATCTGGGCATCGATCGTGTTGGGCATGGCGCCGCCCAGATAGTCGATGATCTGCGCGGAACTGGACCCGGCCTTGATCAGCGCCTGCTCGAGGCGGGTCTTGAACACGCCGTCATTGACGAAGTCCGGTGCCTCGGCTTCGAACGCCTTCATCTGCTCAGGGGGGATGGCGCCGCCACCATAGTAGATGGCCGCCCATTAGATGTTGCGCCGTTAGACCGGATTCGTGAGCGCGCGCGCCGCTTCGAAGGCGCCGGTGTAATCCTTGTCCCCGATCAGTCCGAGGGCATCGACAAACGCGGCCGAGCCGAGCGGCGCCGGCATCGCCTGCGCGGAATCGGGCTCGGGCGTCGCGGTGATGGCGCCGGTGGCTGCCTGATCCAGATTGGCGTTCGCGACTTCGATCACGGCATCTGCGGACGCGACGGCGGCAGGCACCGCTCGCGGCTGCGGCGCCACGCGCACGACGTCGATGCCGCCCATCGGTGCGGCGGAGATCGAGTAGCTGATCGCGAGGATCAGTGCGGCGGCCGCCAGGCCGAGCAGGGCACCCTTCGGGCTCCCCAGCGCCGTAAACATGGTGTCGTCCTGTTGGTCCTCAGTACATGTTCCAACAAGGTGCCCCCACCCTTGCAGCCCGGATTGTCGCCTGTCACGGTGAACATTCCCTTGCCGCGCGGTCCTTGTGGGTTGCCCGGCGGGACACTGCTTGTTCCGCCGAACGCCGCGAACTATGGTGCGCGACTATGGCCAAAGGGCGGAAAAGCCTTGGCCACATTCTGACCGGCGGCCGCTGCCCGGACCGCCGACAACCAAGGACGTAACTCCCGATGCTCAGAGGCTCGATCACGGCGCTCATCACTCCGTTCGCGAACGGGGCCGTGGACGAGAAAGCGCTCTCGGATTTCATCGACTGGCAGATCAGGGAGGGCACCCACGGCGTCGTGCCGGTGGGGACGACGGGCGAGAGCCCGACCGTGACTCACGAGGAGCATCGCCGCGTCATCGAAATCGCGGTGGAAGTCGCCGACCGGCGCGTGCCGGTCCTTGCGGGGGCAGGGTCGAACTCCACCGACGAGGCGGTGTCGCTCACGCGCTTCGCCGAGGACATCGGCGCCGACGCGGTGCTGTCGGTCGTGCCCTACTACAACAAGCCGACGCAGGAGGGAGTGTTCCAGCACTTCTCGGCCGTGGCGCAGGCGACCTCGCTTCCGGTGATCCTCTATTCCGTACCGGGTCGCACGGTGACCGACGTCACCGTCGACACCATGGCCCGGTTGCGCGAAGCCCATGCCAATATCGCCGGCGTCAAGGACGCGACGGCGAGCATGGAGAAGGCCTCGATGACCCGGGCGAAGCTCGGACCGGATTTCATCCTGCTCTCGGGCGAGGACATGACGGCGCTCGGCTTCAACGCCCATGGCGGCCACGGCTGCATCTCGGTGTCCTCCAACGTCGCGCCCCGGCTGTGCGCGCAGTTCCAGAATGCCTGCCAGCAGGGCAATTATGCCGACGCGCTGATGCTGCAGGACCGGCTCGCTCCGCTCCACAAGGCACTGTTCCTCGAGAACAACCCCGCCGGCGTCAAATATGCCGCGAGCCGGCTCGGCCTCTGTCGCAACGAATTCCGCCTGCCGGTGGTGCCCGTGACCAAAGCGAGCGAGGACGCGATCGACGCCGCCATGTCGCACGCGGGCATCCTGCCCAACTGACCTGTCGCGGCGCGAGCCGCGAACGGGGTTCGCTTTCGACCCGCTATCGGCTATTGGCTTTGCGCCATGCCCAAACCCGCGGCCAAATCGACGATGATCACCACGGGCCCGGTGGCCGAGAACCGCCGCGCCCGCTACGACTACGAGGTGCTCGATACGCTCGAGGCCGGCATCGTGCTGACCGGCTCAGAGGTCAAGTCGCTGCGCCTGGGCAAGGCGCAGATCACCGAGAGCTACGCCTCGCCGGAACGTGGCGAACTGTGGCTGATCAACGCCCACATCCCCGAATTCGTCCAGGCCAACCGCTTCAACCACGACGAGAAGCGGCCGCGGAAACTGCTTGTTTCCAAAAAGCAACTGCAGCGGCTGGCCGAGGGGGTAGAGCGCGCGGGAAACACCATCGTGCCGCTCAAGCTCTATTTCAACGAGCACGGCAAGGCCAAGCTGCTGATCGGCCTCGCCAAGGGCAAGAAGAGCTTCGACAAGCGCGAAACCGAACGGAACCGCGATTGGAACCGCGAAAAGGCACGGCTACTCAAGCACGGCTGATATCAGCTTATTGTATATGCAATTGGAGCTTCCGTGCGTGGGGCGTCATCGACAATCGAGCGTACAGCCTCGCGTTTGCCAATGGAGCCGACCCGACAAGAGTCATCAGCCTTCGTCGAGCGCATCTGCAGGAGATGATGAGATATGTCCCGGAAGAGCGGACCGAGGAAGACTTCAAGCGGACCATGCCGATAGAAAAGGCACCGCCGGACCTGCAGGCCAGGATCCTCGCCGCGTTCCCGAGATCAGGCGCGGATCGACGAGGCGCTGACGGCGGCGATCAAGAAGGCCGGCTGACGAAGGCGGCGGCGCGGCCCACGACATCCTCGAACATCGCCGTGGTGAGCACGCCCGTGTTCGTGTTGTAGCGCGAGCAGTGATAGCTGTCGAAGAGCCGGGCGCCCGTGGGGAGGACGTGCTCGGCGCCATGAGCGAAGGGATGCGCCGACTTCCTGACCTGCAGCGCCGTCAGCAGTGAATCGTGCGCGATACGGCCGAGGGCGAGAAAGGCCTTCGGCTTCTGCTCATTGAGCCGTCGGACGAGGAACTGCCGGCAGGTCTTTTGCTCGGCGGGGGTGGGCTTGTTCTGGGGTGGC
>CAZASR010000105.1:0-10108 GCA_964487765.1 uncultured Devosia sp.
TACGACCGATTGCCCTCTGTCCCCGCAACGGGCGCATCTCCTAGAGGTTGCGCCCTTCGATGAGGGAGTGAGTAGAGGGTGAAATGGCTCAAACTGGGGTTCTACTGCGCCGCCTCCAAGGCATTGCGACGATCCGTAGCGGCGGCAATCGGGCCCAAATGGTCACCGCCGCACTTGTGGCGGGCGAGGGGCGCCTGACGTCCTCGGGCGCCCTGGCGGTGACCACGGGCGCCTATACGGGCCGTTCGCCCAACGACAAATACATCGTCCGCGACGCCCTCACCGACCCGCATGTCTGGTGGGAAAGCGCGGCGGCGATGACCCCGGCGCAGTTCGACCGCCTGCTCGAGGACATGCTCGCCCATGCCGCCGGACGCGAACTCTATCACGAACAATTGTCGGCCGGCGCCGACCCCGCATTCCGCATGGCCGTCAGCGTCGTCACCGAAACCGCCTGGCACGCGCTGTTCATCCGCAACCTCCTGATCCGCGATGCCGGCGATGGCGCCCCGATGGCGGCCACGATTCTCCACCTCCCCGGCTTCAGCGCCGATCCGGCGCGGCACGGCACCCGCAGCGGCACGATCATCGCGCTCGACATGAGCCGTAACATTGTTCTGATCTGCGGCACGCAATATGCCGGCGAGATCAAGAAGTCGGTGTTCTCGCTGCTCAGCTTCCACGCACCGCTGCACGGCGTGTTTCCGATGCACTGCTCAGCCAATATCGGACCCGATGGCCGCACCGCGCTGTTCTTCGGGCTGAGCGGCACCGGCAAGACGACGCTGAGCTCGGATCCGGCCCGGCCCCTCATCGGCGACGACGAGCATTCGTGGAGCGACAGCGGCGTCGCCAATATCGAAGGCGGGTGCTACGCCAAGACCGCACATCTGAGTGCGGTGGCCGAGCCCGAAATCTTCGCGGCGACCAAGCGCTTCGGGACGGTCATCGAGAATGTCGCGGTGGACGAGGCGACGGGCGAGCCGGATTTCGACGATCTGTCGCTTACCGAGAATACGCGTGCAGCCTATCCGCTCGGGATGCTGGAAGCGGTGGCTCCGGGCGGCCGCGGACCGGCCCCGGACAATGTCGTCTTCCTGACGGCCGATGCGTTCGGCGTGCTGCCGCCGATCGCCCGGCTGACCCCCGAAAAGGCCGCCTACCATTTCCTGTCGGGCTATACGGCCAAGGTCGCGGGCACCGAGCGCGGCGTCACCGAGCCGACCGCGACCTTCTCGGCCTGCTTCGGCGCGCCCTTCATGTCGCACCATCCGCTCGTCTATGCCGAACTCTTCACGGCCAGGCTGGCGGCAAGCGGCGCCAAGGTCTGGCTCATCAACACGGGCTGGATCGGCGGCGCCTATGGCGTGGGCAAGCGCATCGACATCGCGGCGACACGGCGGCTGGTCAATGCCGCGCTGTCGGGCGAACTCGACGGGGCCGCCATGCGCAGCGATCCCCATTTCGGTCTCGACGTACCGCTCGAGGTCGAAGGCCTGCCGCGGCGCCTGCTCGATCCCCGGGCGAACTGGTCCGATCCGGGCGCCTATGACACCGCGGCCGCGAGCCTCGCCCGGATGTTCGAAGGCAATATGCGGCGGTTCGAGCGCGAGACGGCGGCGGCGGAGTAGGCAACAAAAAACCCGCCGGCGGCGGGTTCGCTCCTCCCGGCTGTGGCGGCCGTTCAGTCGGCGGCGTAGAACACGTGCGAGCCGATGGCGGCCACGCGCTGGAATTTGTTGGACCAGCTCGGGGCGACCGAGGTGGTGTGGTAATAAAGGGCGGAATTGGGAACCACGCCCGGGCGCTCGCCGACCTGGAACTCGCGATAGGCGAGCTGCGCCATCCTCGTGGCCCGGTTCCAGGCGCCCGTCTCAGTGCCGAAGTCGGAGCGTCCGTCGCAGGCGAAGGTGAACTGGCACCTGTAGCGGCCCTGGTCGGCGTTCTGGAACACCACGCCGCACAGCGTCGAGGGGAATTTCTTGCTCATCGCGCGGTTGATGATGACGTTGGCCACCGCCCACTGGCCGGTTTCGCTCTCGCCGCGCGCCTCATGATAGATGGCCTGCGTCAGGCAGAGCTGCTCCTGCTTGCTGAGCTTGAGCTTCTTGGCGGTCGGCACGAACTTCTTCTGCGCATAGACCTCGAGCATGTCGGGATTGAGCGCCGGCTGCGAGGTCATCGTGTCGATGGCCCTGAGCGCGAGATTGGTGCCGCGCGTGCGGTCGATATAGCTCAGCAGCACGTCCTGCGTGAGGGTGGTAGGAACCACGTCGAAACTGTCGAAGCTCTTGAGCTCCTGCTGGCGCTGGACGTAGGCGGCGAGGAGTTCGTTGGTCAGTTCGGGCTGCTGCGCCGTGAACGAACCGCGCAATGCCACCGGCGGCGGCGCCAGGCGCGAGGCGGCAAGCTCGGGCGTGAGCTCGGCCGGGGTGACATAGGCGACGGTGAGATCCTGGGCCGGGGCGGAAACGACAAAGCCCATGAGCGCAGCGGCGCCCAAGGCCATCACCGTCAACAGCGCGCGAGGCAGCGCGTCAGCCCTCAATCCCTGTCCTTCCCCCGGACCCGCCCCCCAAGGCAGCCCCAGCTATGGCCGTTAAGCGGAGCGCACCCTAGACGAGCTTTTCCGCCGATGGAACCGAAATTTACCTGGATTTAACCATACTTGTTAGGTTCCTAAGTCGAGGTTAACGGCTCCCCCGGCTACGGGAAAGCCCTGAGTTTGCTGAGATTTTGGGGTGGTGACCGGCGCGCTACCAGATGGCCGCACAGTTAATTCAAATTGCGCCGAAACGTCTCACGCCGCTTCCGTGGCAAAAGCCGCGCTGCGGACTTCGTGGAGCGACTCCATGACCGCAGCGCACAGCCGGCGGGTTTCCTCGGTAGGCGGGATCAAGTCGGGGACCATGACGGTCTGCATGCCCGAACCGGCCGCCGCGCGCACCCCCATCAGCGAATCCTCGATGGCGAGGCATTCGGCCGGCGCCTTGCCGAGCCGGCCCGCGGCCAGCAGATAGGGTTCGGGGTCGGGCTTGGGATGGACCACGTCGTCGCGGGTGACGACGCTCTCGAACATGTCGAGCAGCCCGGCGGTGCCCAGATGCGCCAGCGCATGCGCGGCGCGCGAGGAGGTGGCGACCGCCATCGGGATGTCCCGCGCCCGCAATTCGCGCAGCAGCTCCGTCACGCCGGGCTTGACCGGCACCGCCTCGGCCATCCGCCCGCGCATGATCCGCCGGCACTCCTGCTCGAACTGGGCATAGGGGAAGCTGACGCCATAGGCCTCGACCAGCAGCTTGCTGGTCGCCTCGTTGCTGGCCCCCACCATCGCCAGATGGATGTCGTCGGTCATGTCGAAGCCGAGGCTGCGGCTCACGTCCCACACGATCTGGCGGAACACCAGCTCGGTGTCGAGCAGCGTGCCGTCCATGTCGAACACCACGGCGGCAAAGGGCTGGAGGGCGGTCATGCCGGCCATGTAGGACGATTTGGCGCCCGGCGCCACCTTTCACTCCGCGGCAAGGACGATCGGCACGTCGAAGCTGGTTTCCTCACGCGACTCGTCGTGGACGGTGAAGCGCAGCGTATAGTCCCCCGGCGGAAAGGCGCTCAGCGTGGCCGAAAAGCTCAGATGCATCTCGAGCGGGCGCTCGCTGAACTCCTCGGCGCTGCGCCAGAAGCCGATCTGGTTGGCCCTGACCGCGCCGCTCGCGTCGATCAAGGCGAGATCGGCGCTCAGCGTGCGCACATAGCCGCCGCCCGCCTTGGTCCGGACGCCGTAGCCATAAAGCTCGGCATAGACGGTCACCGGCTCGTCCGGCTTGAAGCTGTTGCCGGCGCGCTTCTCATATTGCCCGAAGCCCCTGGGGGTGCCGGTCACCAGCGTCGCGTTGCGCACGCTGAGCGGCAACTCGTCCCACACGGCGACGAGCGCCCGCCGCACCGCGTCATAGGCGGTGAGGCTGGTTTCGGCCGCGGCGGGGAGGGGCGCGAACACCATCACGGCGCCCAGCGCGGCACACAGAAGCTGCTTCACCTCGTACTCCTTCACTCGCGCCGCACCGCGATTATGGGCCGAGGATCGTGATCAGAACAAGACGGCTCAGCCATCGAGGAGCTCGAGCGTGCGCGGGTCCGCCATCCCGCCACAATATTTGGCGAGCGCCGCAGCGAAGGCGGGCTCGTCCGGCTCGGCGCGGCCGAACAGGGTCAGCGAGGAGCGGAACTTGAGATCGTCGGGCGACCCGAAGATCCCGTGCGCGCTGCGGCCGTCGACGCCCAGCACCGTGCGCGTGCAATCGACGAGGCGCGGGCCGAGGACCGGGTGGCCGAGATAGGCCGCCGCCATTCCGAGGTCGTCGATGCCGTAGCGAAGCGCCGTCGCGCTGCGGCCGAGCGCGGTGAGCTGGGGGAAGATGAACCACATCCAGTGACTCTCCTTGCGCCCGGCCCGGAGCTCGGCCAGCACCTGGGCATAGACCGACTGCTGCGCCTCGAGGAAATGCTCGAACATGGCGGCGACACTAGCATGCCCGCGCCCGTTCAGCCCCGGTTCAGCCGCCCGGCCGCAGATGCGCACCCTTCTCGCGCGGCGCGCCTTCCCCCGCTCCGCCTTTCGTGACGCTGACCCGACTCCCGCGCCGCCGGCCCTGCTGCGCGGCCGGACGGCCTTTGGATTTGTGACATGGCCCGACCGCAACGCATTGTTCCGCGCACGGCTGCCGCGCATCGCGCCGCCCGCGCCATCCGCACCGTCGGCGTCGTCGCCGTGGCGGCGATCGGGCTCGGCCTTGCCATGCAGGCGCTGATCGTCGTCGCGCGCCTCCTCGCCGGCGGCGCTTGGCCGGGCGCCGGCCTCGTCGCCGACCTCGCGAGTACCGTCGCCTGGTCGGTGCTGGTGTGCACCGGCGTCGCCATCGGCGTCTCGGTGGCCAGGGCGCGCGCCGTGCTGGCCGGCCTCATCGGGCTCGTCGTCGCGCCCATCGGCCTGGCCGCCGCCAAGGGCACGCAGAAAGTCGTCGCCGCCCTGGTCGAGGCCTCGACCGCGCCGGCCATGCTCTCGGTCGAAGTGGTGGGCGCGGTGCGGGCGCTCGAATACGGGCTGCTGGCCTTCGTGCTGGTGGTGCTGGTCGAGCGCAAGGAAAGCCGGCTGCTGCCCTATCTGGGCGCCGGAGCCGGCATCGGCCTCGTCTTCGGTGGCTTTGTGTCGGCGCTGACGCTGCTCGCGACGAGCCTCGACGGCGCCGGTCGCGACTGGGCGCTGGTCGCCGGCACCGTGGCGAGCGAGATCGGCTTCCCCATCGGCTGCGCGCTGCTGATCTATCTGAGCCAGCTCATCACCGACAGTTTTCGCGACGTACGCATGGGCTCGACGGGGATCGGCGGGGCACCGCGCGCGGCGTGAGGGGAGGAGGATGTCGCGGGGTTTGGTGTCGGCTCACGGGCCCGGGTTACTGTCTGCCGCGGCGAATAAGGTGCCGCGGGCGGAGTGCGCAGGGCGCCTCCGGTTCTGGTAGACAGGGCGAGACGCCCTGCGCACATCCGCGATGGGAAGTGTCGGGCACCAGCGGTGAGCGCCGTGGGCGTAACGTCAGCCACGGCAATCCCGCGAGGAACCCCAGGCCGCGCGACCACGGCCTTCCCACCGCCATCACCCGCACCTCGTCAGTACGCCACGGTTATCGGTGACAGCGCAGGGAGAGTACCACAGGCTGGAAGGACGGGGATAAGTCGGACAAATAAACCCGGAGTGCCCAGGAGTCTCAGGGCGTTGCGGCGACAAGTTTTGGTCACTGGAGCAATATTTCAGTCGGGACTTCTCTCCCGCTTGCGGGGGAGGGGAATCACGCTTTAGCGTGGTGGAGGAGGGAGCCGCTTGCACGAGCGGTTCGGGGCTCATATCGAGGCGAAGCCGCCCGGGCCGCCGGCTTAAGGGGGGACCATGCGCGCACCCGACTTCATCCGTCACCGCGCCCGCAGGCTCCGCCGCGACATGACCGCACCCGAGCGCCCGCTGTGGACCATGCTCCGCCGCAACCAGCGCGGGCCTCACTCTCGCCGCCAGCATCCGGTCGGACCGTTCATCCTCGACTTCTACTGCGCCGAGGCGAAGCTGTGCATCGAGATCGACGGGCCGGTGCATGAGGGGCGGGAGGATTATGACGAGCGGCGCAGCGCGTGGCTCGCGCGCGAAGGCATTCGCGTGTTGCGGTTCACGATCGCTGAACTGGAGCAGCGGCGCGGTTTTAAGCGCGCCGGCCAAGCGCTACCCTTGAACGTAGAGTGGTTCAGAGGGATCTTCGCTAACGGATTCGTCCTGCCGGTTATCTAAATCTGATTCGTACAACCCGAACGGAGATTCACTCATTTCCCGCTCAGACTTGCTCAACCAGGATTTATATTGATCATCACAATCTTGAAGCAACTGTTCGACGTATTCCTTGAGCTTCGACATCGAGCAATCTCCCTAGGACGGTAAACAGGATCATACCCTTTCTCTACTGATTGGTTAACACGTTTTGGGGGAAAAGCATGCTACGTAGGATTCCTTTTCCAGAGGTCGTCATCGGGCTGGTGGCGCCTGTAGGAGTCGATCTTTCGCCTACGAGAAGAGCGTTGGCCGATTTGTTTCGGAAGAAGGATTATGAGCCCTTCTTCGTCAAGGTGACCGACGTGTTTCCGGTCTTACACCGGAAGCTGAAGGGAAACGCTCGTCTTTCATCCAGCGGCTACTTCGGACGAATATCCAGCTACATCGCATTTGGCGATGAACTCAGAGAGCGGTTCGACGAGGACGCCATTCTAGCCGCGTCAGCCATCTTCGAAATAGCTCGCAAGAGGCGCGATCACTTCAAGAATACCAAACCAAGGCTCACGGAAGAAAACTATGAGAGGCGTGTTTTCATCGTCGACCAATTGAAGCGGCCGGAGGAAGTCAACCTGCTGCGGGATGTGTATGGACCGCTCTTCTTCCAAGTCTCAGTGTATGCGCGCAGAGAGACTCGCGTAAAACACATCGCTGCTCGAATAGTGAAGGACATGGCTACGATTCCTGGCAAGACACCTGAGAGCATGGCCTTCGAACTGGTTGCCGACGACGAAAACGAAGCATCCAAACCACATGGTCAACGCGTTAGAAAAACGTTCCATACGGCGGACTTTATTGTCAATATTGAGGTTTCCGAACAACCAATCCACCACCAACTGGAGCGCTTCTGCGAGCTAATTTTTGGTTCAAACCGTGTTTCGCCAACCAAGACAGAATACGGAATGTTCGCCGCAAAAGCGTCTGCGCTGAGGACGCTAGACCTATCGCGGCAAGTAGGCGCTGCAATCTTTACTGACCGAGGCGAGATCATCGCCATGGGGTCGAACGAAGTGCCCAAGGCTGGAGGCGGCACCTATTGGAGCGACGAGCCGGGTTTCGACGCTAGAGAGTATACCCGCGAAGGCGATATAAACGATGATCTCAAATCAACTGTCGCGCGCGAGTTCTTTGAGATTGTCAAAGAGCATGCGAAGTTTGAAGGTACTTATGAAGAGTTTGCATCGGTCCCGCGTGTGAAAGACTCAAGGGTCATGGATGCCTTGGAGTACGGCCGGGTTGTACATGCTGAGATGTCCGCGCTGATGGACGCGGCAAGGCGCGGTTCGGCCGTTCACGGTTCTATTCTCTACACGACGACTTTCCCGTGCCATATGTGCGCCAAGCATATTGTTGCTTCGGGCATCGCCAAGGTCGTCTACCTAGAGCCGTACCCCAAGAACTTGGTGGCTGAGCTGCACCTTGACTCAGTATCAATCGACAGTTCTGATCGCGGCCTATTTACCAGGTATGAAGCTGTTGACTTCGAACATTTCTACGGCGTGACACCTCGCCGGTACCGAGAGCTATTCGAGCGGGGAAGGCGGAAGAACGCAGCGGGCCGCTTTCAAGAGTACATCGGAGGGGAAGCCACGCCAATAATGAGCACATTTCGACCAACGTATGCGAAGCTGGAGCACTCGATCATCGGAAGCGGCCTTGCAGCTCTAGATAGACTCACTAGCCTACTAGACGGTGGTGCAGGGTAAGCAAGAGCTAAAGGAGACCCCCATGCCCCGTATCACCCTCACCGCGTCCGATGGTTTTACGCTCAATGCGTATCGCGCCGAACCATCGGGGAAACCTCGGGGCGGGGTGGTGTTGTTTGGGGAGATCTGGGGGCTCAATTCGTGGGTGCGGGAGGTGGCGGATCGGTGGGCGAGCCATGGCTATCTGTGCATCGCCCCGGCGATGTTCGACCGCGTGGAGTTCGGCTATGAGAGCGACGACTATACGCGCTCGGCCTCGCTGATCCTGCAGCGCTATAGCCAGGAGACGGCACTCAACGACATGAAGGCGGCGGTGGGTGCGGCGGCCGAGGGCGGCAAGGTAGGCGTCACCGGCTATTGCTTCGGCGGCGCCAATAGCTGGCGCGCGGCCGCGCAGGTGGACGGGGTCGCGGCCGCCTCGGGCTATTATGGCGGCGGCGTGCCCAACTACATCAACCTCACGCCCCGCGTGCCCACCGAGATGCACTTCGGCACGCGCGACAAGGGCATTCCGCTCGAGCAGGTGGAGCTGCTCAAGCAGCAGCACCCGACGGTCGACATCTACACCTATGACGCCGAGCACGGCTTCTGCAATTCCGACCGGCCCGACCGCTTCGACGAAGCCGCCTGCACCAAGGCGAGCGCGCGCACGCTGGCGTGGTTTCACAAGCATCTGGGGTGAAGCGGCGCGGGCGGGTGCCCGTCGCAATCGCAGCGCAAGCGGCGTCACCCTCATCCGGCCTTCGACCACCTTCTCCCATCAAGGGAGACGGCCAAAGAGCCGCGAATGCCGAGAGAACATCGATGGTAGAACGGGATACCATAAGGGCGGCGCTGGCGGCGTTCGAGGGAGCGCCGTTGTCGCGGAAGCGGGCAATGCTCGCCGTGCTGCGTGTCGATGCGGCGATCGGGGAGGGGACGGAGGATGTGCTGGCGGCGCGCGCAGCGGTGGCCCGGAAGGAGCCGGCTCTCGGGGTTGTGATGGAGCTCGCGGCAATGCGGGAGGCGGGGCCGCGGCTGGTGGTCGAGGCGGTGACCGTGCCGGAGGCGGAGGTGGGGGCGCTGAGCGAGGCCGACTATATGGTGTCGCGCTATAATGGCGGGACGGTGCAGCGCGTGCGCATTGCCTGGCCGGATGGGCGGCGGGCCGATGCGCTCGCCACGTTGCGGCAGGCGGTGGCGGCGCTGGAACGCTGAGCCGGGCTTGGGCGTTTTATCTCCACAAGGTCTTGAACGAGAGGAGAACGTCCGATGGACTGGAACCGTGTGGAAGGTAACTGGAAACAGGTCAAGGGCAAGGTCAAGGAGCACTGGGGCAAGCTGACCGACGACGATCTCGACATGATCGCCGGCAAGCGCGATCAGCTCGAAGGCAAGCTCCAGGAACGCTATGGCAAGGCCAAGGACGATGTGCGCAAGGACATCGACAATTGGTACAACAGCCAGACCTGGCACTGATCGATCGCTGAACGATCAGGCTTGAGAGAGCCTGACTGAGAGGCCCCGCCCATTTGCGGCGGGGCCTTGTTTTGCGCGGGGCGTGTGGACGCCGGAGGCCGGCCCTAATGCGCCTCGTCCCAATTGTGCGCGGCGTGGGCGTCGACCTGGAGCGGGACGGTAAGGTTGACGGCCGGGTGGGCCGCGTTCTCCATGATGCGGCGGATGACCGGCATGGCGGCGTCCTCGTGGCCCTCGTCGCACTCGAAGATCAATTCGTCATGGACCTGGAGCAGCATGTCGGCCTTGATGCCGGCCTTGTGCAGCTCGGGCTCCATGCGGATCATGGCACGGCGGATGATGTCGGCGGCGCTGCCCTGGATCGGAGCATTGATGGAAGCACGTTCCACAAAGCTGCGCTCGGCGGCATGCGAGGAGTTTGCGTTCGGGAAGGCGATCTTGCGGCCGAACAGCGTGGTGACGTAGCCGTCGGCCTTCACGCGCCGGCGCTGGGTCGCCATGTAATCCTGGATGCCGGGGAAGCGCGCGAAATAGGTCTTGATGTACTCGCCCGCCTCCGAGCGCTCGATGCCGA
>CAZASR010000106.1:0-10073 GCA_964487765.1 uncultured Devosia sp.
GCCTTTGCCTTCGGAGGGCAACGCTCTATCCAGCTGAGCTACGGGTGCGTGGGGGCCACGCATACGCGACCCCGGGAGCGAGCGCAAGACGGGCGCCTGGCGGTCATCAGCTCAGCGACAGCGGCGCGGGATCGGCCCACAGGCGGTTCAGTTCTTCGAGAAACAGGTCCGCGAGGTCCGCCGGCGGGGTGGCGGGTTCCTCGCTTGCCTCCATCACGGCGGCAATGCCTTCGGCGAGGGTGTCTTCGAGCGGCTCGGTTTCGTCCGGTCTGTCGGTCATCACGTTACTCCTGGATCGGGAGCCCCGGCGACACTGCTAGAAAGCCTATGCGGCCCCCGATGGGAAATTTCGGGGAGAGATTGTGGCGGCACCCGGTGCCCGCGATCAGAACGGCGCGGGGGCGACGAATTCGAGCCAGCGCCGGTCGTCGGGGTGGGCAAAGCCGAGCATCTCGGCGTGGAGCTGCAGCCGGCCGGCGGCCGCCAGCGCCGCGCCGGACGCGTAGAAACTATCGCCGAGGATCGGATGGCCGAGCGCCACCATGTGGACGCGGAGCTGGTGCGTGCGGCCGGTCAGGGGCACGAGCTTCAGCCGCGTGACGCCGCCGGGCTCGCGCGCGAGTACCTCCCATCGGGTGCGGCTCGGCCGGCCGCGTTCATGGTCAACGCGCTGGCGCGGCTTGTTCTCCCAGTCGGTGGCGAGCGGCAGATCGACGAGGCCGCTGTCGCCGGCAAGCTCGCCCCAGACGCGGGCGACGTAATATTTCGTCACCTCGCGGTGCTCGAACTGGCTGCCGAGCGCGCCGAGCGCCGGCTTGTCATAGGCAAGTAGGATCAGCCCCGAGGTATCCTTGTCGAGCCGGTGCACAACCTTGGCGTCGGGGCGATCGGGGCGGCGTGCCTGGACCCGCGTCTCGAGGCTGTCGGCCAGCGCTGGATGCTTGCCTGGGACGGTCAGCAGGCCGCTCGGTTTGTTGCACACGATCAGCCGCTCATCCTCGTGGACGATGTCGAGACCGGGGGGCGGGCGATAGTCGAAGGTCGGCGGAAGCGGCGGCATGGGCCGGCTATAGAGGGATTTGCGCAGCGGTGGAATGCCGCCCCCGCTGCCGGTGAGCCTGGCACCCAAAGTCGGGGCGGGTGCGACAGAAAATCTGCGGTACGTGCCTCACTCCCCCTTCCCTGTTCAAATGCAGGCAGTAAAGATGGGCGGCGAGGACGAGCGGCGCGTCCCGATCCGCGGACGACGCCTCAGCAGCATTTCGGAGGACACCACCAATGGCCGCAAGGCAGCGTCTGGGCGTCGGCATTATCGGCGCGGGCAATATTTCGAGCCAGTACCTGAAGGCGATGAAGACCTTCCCGGTGCTCGACATTCGCGGCATTGCCGACATGAAGCCGGAGGTCGCCGAAAAGAAGGCCGCCGAATTCGGCGTCAAAGCCGCGACCGTCGACGCCCTGCTCGCCGACCCCAGCGTGGACATCGTCGTCAATCTGACGATCCCGCGGGCACATGTCGCGGTCGGGCTCGAGGCTATTGCGGCGGGCAAGCACGTCTACAGCGAAAAGCCGCTGGGGGTGAATTTCGCGGAAGCCAGGACGCTCGTGGCGGCGGCCAGGCGCAAGGGCGTGCGAATCGGCTCGGCGCCCGACACCTTTCTGGGCGGCGGCCACCAGCAGGCGCGCGCCGTCGTCGACAGCGGCAAGCTCGGCACCATCATCGGCGGTACCGCCAATTTCGGCGTGCCCGGCCACGAATACTGGCACCCCGACCCGGCCTTCTATTACGACATCGGCGGCGGGCCGGTGCTCGACATGGGCCCCTATTACATCACCGACCTCGTGAACCTGCTCGGGCCGGTCAAGGCGGTGCAGGCGATGAGCCTCACGCCGGCTAGGCAGCGGCCGATCCGCTCGGAACCCAGGAAGGGCCAGATGATGCCGGTCAAGGTGTTCACCCATGTCACCGGCACGCTGCAATTTGTATCCGGCGCCCTGGTCCAGGTCTCGCTCAGCTTCGACGTGCCCAAGCACACGCACAAGCCGATCGAGATCTACGGCACCGAGCTCAGCATGCAGGTGCCCGACCCCAACCATTTCGGCGGCGAGGTGAAGACGGCAAAGCCTCGTGCGGCGGAATGGGACGATGTTCCGGTCAAGCTCCCTTATGCGGACGCGAACTATCGGTCGCTGGGCGTCGCCGACATGGCCCATGCCATCCTCAACGACCGCCCGCACCGCTGCAATGGCGACCTTGCACTGCATGTGCTCGAGGTGATGGAGGCGTTCGAGACGGCAAGCAAGAGCGGCCAGATCGTCAGGATCAAGACCCGCGTCGAGCGCCCGGCGCCGCTCAAGGAATCGCTCCGGCGCGGGAAGATTTCCTGACCGGTCGCAGCGCCTCGAGTTCTAGCCTGCAACATCCTTCGCCCTGGCGCGCCGCACCTCCGGCTCAATTTCGATGGCGGCGGTGCTGCCGCGGGCCTTGATCGAAAAGCCGACATCGACGATGGGCTGTTTGGGGCGCTTGCCGCCGCCGCGGATGATCTCGAGGATCGAGCGCGCCGCCCAGGTGCCCATCTCGCGGCGTTCGGTGGAGACGGACGTCAGCGGCGGCACCGAGGCGTTGCAGAAATCGAGGTCGTTGAAGCCGATGATGGCGACATCCCCGGGCACCCGGATGCCGCGACGCTGGCACTCGAACAGCGTTCCAAGCGCGAGGTCGTCATTGCAGGTGAACACGGCGCTGACATCGGGCACGTCGTTGAGAATCTGCGAAAACAGCTCGCCGCCCATGGCGACATAGGAGGGTTGCGGCGAGGCGCCGACGAGACCCTCTGTGGACAGCCCCAGTTCGTCCATCTGGCGCTGATAGCCGGCGAGACGGCGGCGCGCGCGCGGATCGGCGCGGGCGGTGAGATGGGCGATCCTGCGGTGGCCCTGGGCATGGAGAAAGCGCACCGCCGCCGCCGCGGCCTCCCGATGGTCGAGGCCGATATTGAGATCGATCGGATTGTCGGCGATGTCCATCGTCTGCACCACCGGCACGCCCGAATTCTTGAGCAAGTGGCGGGAGCGCGCGGTCTGGTCGACCCCGGCCACGATCATCGCCTCGGGATGATAGCCCATCAGCGTCTCGATGGCCTTTTCTTCCTGCAGCTCGGAATAGCGCACATTGAGCACCAGCACCTGGATACCGGCCGGATTGAGCACATCCTGGATGGCGCCGAGATAATCGTCGAACACACCATTGGTGAGCGAGGGGACGATGACGCCCACGATCTGGGTGCGGGTCGAGGCCAGCGCGCTCGCCAGATGATTGGGGATGTAGTTGAGCTTCAACACCGCAGCGTCGATGCGCTGGCGCAGCGCCTCGGAGACCATTTCGGGATGGCGGATGGCGCGCGACACGGTGACCGGCGACACGCGGGCCTCGCGCGCCACGTCGGACAATGTCGCGCGATGCTTTGCTGCCACTCCCGCCCCCGCCTGCTCCACCCTCTTCATAGAGGACCACCCCGAATGCCGTCACGCGCCAATCGTGGCTCCTTCCTACCTGAAAGCGCTGCCAAAGGCGACTGGCGGCGTGATGCGGCGGCGGAGCCCGCGTTCAGCGCGTCAGCTTCCAGCTGCGCACTTCGAACGGCATCAGCTCGAGCGGGGCGTCGCGCGCCTGCGGCTCTTCGAGGATCGTCACCGGCGCAGCCGACCAGCCCGGCGCCATCACGGCGAAGTCGCCGCGACGGCCCGCCGGCTCATAGACGCGGAACACCAGGCCCGTGCCGTCCTCGGCCGGCTTCAGCCCCGACATCGCGGCCGGCACGCCGGCGACGCGCAGCGGCGTCATGACGCCCGGCGCGAGGCCGGTGACCTGCCGCGCCAGCAGCGGCTGGTTCAGGTCCTCGGCCTCCTCGCGAACGCCGCCTTCGTGCCAGTCGCCCGCGTGGGGATGGAGCGCGTAGGTGAAGCTCTGCGTGCCCTCGTCGGCGAGCGGATCGGGATAGATCGGCGTGCGCAGCAGCGACAGGCCGAGCACATTGCCGCGCACATCATGCCCGTATTTTGCATTGTTGAGCAGCGCCACGCCGAAGCCGGGCTCGCTCAGATCGATGAAGCGATGCGCCGCCGCTTCATACATCGCCTGGTCCCAGCTGGTGTTGCGGTGCGTGGGCCGGCGGACGACGCCATTGGCGCATTCGAAGCTCGCCCGTTCATTGCGCGCCGCGACCGGCGTCAGCGTGCGCAGGAAGGTGCGCCGGTCGTGCCAGTCGAGCGTCGTTTCGATGTCGAGGCGCGGGCTGTTGGCGGCAAGCACATAGGTCTGCGTCACGGTCGAAGCGCGATATGTGCGCACGATCCGCACCGCCGCACGGGCCGGCCCGCGCTCGACCACCTCGACCGACTCGAGCCCGGTCAGTTGCTCGCCCTTTTCGGCGTAGTCGTCCTCGACGTCCCACGCGTCCCAGTTGCGCGGCTTGTCGACAGAATAGACCCAGAGCTGGTTGCCCGCTCCGGCAAGCGCTTCACGACCGGTGGGCTTGTGGAGGATCGAGCGGATGGTCCCGTCCTCGTTGAGCGCCACGCTCAGAATGCCGTTCTCGAGGTGGCCCGGGCTCACGCTCAGGCCTGCGACGGCGGGCAGATCGCGTGCCACCACCGCGACGCCGAGCGGCGGCACCGTCTCGGCGCTGGCACCGATCCGGCGCACCGACAGCGACGGATTGACGACAAGCAACCGCTCCCCGTCGCCCCGGGGCAGTTGCGCGACGATCGCCTCCAGCGCCGCGTCCTGCGCGGCCTTGCCGGCAGCGACGACACCCGCCAGCTCGCGCTCGGCATCCTCATAGACCTCGCGGATCGAGGAACCGGGCAGGATGTCGTGGAATTCGTTCTTGAGCACGACGCGCCAGTGCGGCTCGAGCGAGGCCGGCGCCGCGGCGCCCAGCATATGCCCCAGCGAGGCAACCGTCTCCGCCGTGATCAGTGCGCGCTCGGCCTGCCGGTGCAGACGCTTGACGCCCGATTGCGTGGTGAGCGTCGCGCGGTGCAGCTCGAGATAAATCTCGCCCGACCACACGGGCAGCTTCACCTCCCTGCTGCGCCGATGCGCGTCCGCGAAATAGTCGGCGACATGGCCCCAGCGCGCCTTGGGCAGCACGGGAAAATCGCGGAGCTGCACTTCACGCTCGATCATTTCGGGCGTCGTGCCGCCGCCGCCATCGCCATAGCCGATGGCCAGCAGCGAGGTGCCGTGCAGCGCCTTGGATCTGAAATTGCGCCAGGTCTTGAGATAGGCATCCGGCTGCAGCTCGCCATTGTAGCCGCCATGCGGATTGTCGAAGGTGTGCGCGAGGACACGCGAGCCATCGAGCCCCTCCCACCAGAACAGATCGGCTGGAATGCGGTTCGTCTCCGACCAGTTGACCTTGATGGTGAAGAAGCTGCCGATGCCGCCTTGCCTGAGAAGCTGCGGCAGCGCGCCGGAAAAGCCGAAACAGTCGGGCAACCAGCACACGGTGTGGCGTCGGCCGAAATGCCGTTCGAAGTAGCGCTGGCCGTACAGAATCTGGCGTGTCAGCGACTCGCCGGTGGGCATGTTGGTGTCGGGCTCGACCCACATGCCGCCGATCGTCTCCCATTGCCCGGCAGCGGCGCGCGCCTTGATCTGCTGCAAAAGCGCGGGGTCGTCCTCTTCCAGTTGCGCGTAATAATGCGCCGTCGACTGGTTGAAGCGGAACTCGTCGGAGGTCTCCATGAGCCCCAGCGCGGTGTGAAAGGTGCGGCGCATCTTGCGGCGCGTCTCGGCATAGGGCCACAGCCAGGCGAGGTCGATATGCGCGTGTCCCGTGAGCAGGAGTTCGCCCTGCTGCGGGTAGCGTCGCTGCAGCGCCTTGAGCGCCGCGACCAGTTGCTCATGCGCCGCGGTCACGCTGGCGCGCTGGCCCTGATCCAGCGCCGCCGGCTTGTCGGCGATCTCGGGCAATTCCCAGATCCGCTGCTGCTGCGGCGAAGGGGCCGTGCGCGCGATGTAGGTTTCGGTGTCGGAGGGCCAGTCGAGCGCGCGCTGCGCGGCCTCGGCGGCCGCGAGCAGATGCGGCACGACATCGTGCCCCGGCAGCGAAGCGCAGGTCTCGGCCACCTGGGTGAGCAGCAGGTGGAAATGATGCACCGGCAGGTCGAGCCAGAGCAGCTGGGCGCGATTGAGCCGCGGGGCGCGCACCGGCACGCCGAAAGGCTCGCGCGCCGTCGCGTCGGCCGCGATCGCCACCTGGCGGCGCTGCAGCGGCAATTCGCGGTGAAAAGGGTCGACGCCGAACGACACGCTGTCACGATTGGGATAGCTGAGCGTGACAAAGCTTTCGCCGCCCAGATCGAGAACCAGGCGGGTTTCCTCGAGCGGCCAGTGCTCGGGCACTTCGGCCGCCGCCGCGAAGATGTGGACCCCCTTGCGGTCGGGCCAGGCGCCGCCAAGGGCGATGGGCTGGCCGTCGAGGGTCCAGCCGCTGACGGCCATGGCCTCGCGGACGCGCCAGTAAGTGAGCTCGTCGAGCCGGACCTTGAGCCGGTCGAGCCGCTGCTGCGTGTTGAGCGCCATGATGCGTTATGCCCACTCGCCCTTGCGCATCACCGGCGTCACGCTGCCGTCCTGCCCGATGCCGTCGATGTCGATCTCGCCCGAGCCGATCATCCAGTCGATATGGATCACGGATTTGTTGCCGCCGCGGCGCTCAACGTCCTCGGGCGTAATGGTCTCGCCATCGACGAAGCAGTCGGAGTAGCACTGGCCGAGCGCGATGTGGCTCGCCGCATTCTCGTCGAACAGCGTATTGTAGAACAGAATTCCGCTCTGGCTGATGGGGGAGGAGTGCGGCACCAGCGCCACCTCCCCGATGCGGCGGCCGCCCTCGTCGGAATCCATCGCCTTTTCGAGCACGTCGCCGCCGCGGGTGGCCTTCACCTCGGTGATGTGGCCGCCCTCGAACTTCATCGTGATGTCGGTGATCAGCGTGCCGTTGTAGCTCAGTGGCTTGGTTGCCGCCACGACGCCGTCGACGCGCAGTCGATGCGGCGTCGTGAACACCTCTTCGGTCGGGATATTGGCATTGCAGCGGATGCCGTTGCGGGCGACGCCACCACCGCCCTTCCAGGCGTGTCCTTCGGCAAGGCCGAGCGTCAGGTCAGTCCCAGGGCCCGAATATTTGAGCGCGGCGAAATTCTTGCCCGTCAGCCATTCGCGACGCTGGTGCAGCGCCTTGTTGTGCGCCTCCCATGCTGCCACCGGATCGTCGGCATCGACGCGCGTCGCCGCGAAGATCGCTTCGGCGAGCTTGCCCACCGCCACATCCTCGGGGTCATCCGGAAACACCACTTTGGCCCAGGACGCCCCGGGATAGGGCACGATCGACCAGTTGATCTCGTGGCCCACGATCTTGGTCAGCGCCGGGCGGTAGGCTTTCGAATTGGCGCGGTTGGCGCGGCCGACCTTCTCGGGGTCCTCGCCGCCGAGCAGCATCGGGTTGTCGCCCGAAATGGCGAGGCGCGCCGTGTTTTCGTCGAACGCCCTGGCGACACCCTCATAGAGCCAGCCCGGAGCACGATCGAAGCTCAGATCGTGCCCGTGGCGATAGCGGGCCAGCGTCATCTGCTCGTCCGAAAAGATCGTCGTCACCAGCCCGGCGCCGGCCTTGTAGGCATATTCGGCGATCTTTCGGGCGAGCGGCAGGGCGCTGGTCGGCGCGGTCATGAACAGATCCTGGCCCTCGCGCAGGCCGAGGCCCACCTTGATGGCGAGCTGGGCGAGCTTGTCGAGCTTTTGGGGATCGATGGGAGAGGCAGGGGAGGAGGTCATGAGGCAGGCACTTCTCCGGGTCGAAACAGGACCCGGAAGGCCTACCTGCTTGTCCCCGCCCCCGCAACTACACGTCGTAGGTGACGCTGACGGCAAGCATGGCGCCGCTGGTGAAATTGACCTCGGCGAGCGGCACGCCGGAACCGCCGCTCGACTGGTAGAGCGCCAGTCGATCCATATTGGGCGGCAGCATGGCGGTCACCCCACCGCTGATTCCGGCAAGCCCGGTAACGAAGCCGATCGACCCGCCATGCGGTATTGCGTCATCGGCCGAGGCGAAGGGAAGCCCGGCGATCGTCGCGGGGCCGGTGGACGAGCCCTTGGCGGACAGGAGCAGCGAGCCGGTGGCGAAAACCGTGCGCCCGATCCGCGTATAGCGCCCGGCGGGCGGGACCGCATAGCTCATGCCCACGGCATTGCCGCCAAAATTGAGGGCCGGCGCCCAGGTGCCTTCCGCATAGGTGTCGAGCAGCACCAGGCCGGTCCAACCGCCGTCCCGCCGCACGGCCAGCGTGCCCTCGTCGAGGACATAGGCCAGCCAGCCATCGGCCGGGGTAAGGAAGCTCCAGGCGCCGTCGCGCCACGCGGCGAAGCAGCCATCCCTGCCGGCCCATGCGCCGGTGGCGGAGAGCCCGACGAGATAGGCGTCACCTTCGACAGGCGAGGCCGGCGGCGCGACCTGGGTGCGGCTCTTGACGGCGGGCTGCACGAGCTGGTCGAGCGCGGCCATCGCCTCGTTGTAGGTCACCTGCTTTTGCGCCTGCAGCGGGGCGATGTAGGGAAGGTTGAGGCGGGCGGTGGCGGTCATCGAAATCCCTCGATCGGTTTGGCACAACCGACGAGTTTAACCGCGCTCGGAACCACCGTGCGTAACTTGCCCTGTTTCCGGCCCCGTCAGGGCCGGAATCCCATGCTTTCACAATGACTTGCGAGACAAGAGACGGGGCGAAAACTGACGCCGATTCCGACCGCTCAGTCCCGTGCGTCGAACTGCGCCGGCATGAAGATGAACGCGCGGTTCAACGAACCCTCAGCGGGCGACGCGCACCGTCCCTGAGCTGGCCCGGCGCAGGCCCGTTCCGGCAACCGGAGGAGATCAAGATGCAGAAGTCCGTTCGTTAGGTTCTCGTGCTCGTCGCGGGCATTGCCCTGCCGGGAATGCAGCAGGCGCTGCCGAAGAACACCATTTCAATGGGACACGCGAGCAGGTGCGCAATGCCTGTACCGGCCCCAACCGCGAACTCACCGAGGCGGGTACGGTCACCTCCTGCGTCGACACCGTGAAGGGAACGACGGTCGCCTGCGGCGATGACGGTAAATGCGCCGGGACGACGCCGCGCCTGCGCCAGTTTGCCATCGTCCTGCCCGAGTCCGCACCGCAGTTGATGGTCAACTGAAGCAAATTCGGCGCCGGGCTAGATATCGAGGTTGGCGACGTTCAGGGCGTTCGTCTGGATGAAGTCGCGGCGCGGTTCGACGAGGTCGCCCATCAGCTCGGAGAACAGGCGGTCGTGGTCGTCGCTGTCCTTGATCTCGACCTTGAGCAGGGTGCGCGCATTGGGGTCGAGCGTGGTTTCCCACAGCTGCTCGGGGTTCATCTCGCCCAGGCCCTTGTAGCGCTGCAGCGAGATGCCCTTGCGTCCCGCGGCCGCGACTGCGGCAAACAGCGAGGAGGGTCCATAGACGGGCGTCGATGCGTCCTTGCGGATGAGCGAGCCGACGCCGCGATAGAGCTCGCCGGTGCCCGCGATCATCTGGCGCATCTTGCGCGCATCGGCCGAGGCCAGCAGCGCCGCATCGAGCTCGTGGCGCTCGGTGACGCCGCGCACGACGCGCGACAGGACGATCCCGCCCTGCCCGTCGGACACGGCGGTCCAGCCGCGCTCGACCTCGTCGGCAACCCGATCCATGCGGTTGGCGAGGCGCTGCGCGATCTCGGGGAAGCGCGCCGGATCGGCGACCGCGTCCGGATCGAGCGCGCCGACGATCGCGGCCTGCTCGAGAATGTCGCGGGCATAGCGCGTGTTGAAGCTGTCGACCTGGTGAACGATGTCGCGCGCCCGATGCGCGATATCGAGAAGATCGCCCCCCGTATGGACGGTGCCGGCCTGCGTGACGTAGCGCGCCTCTTCGGTGCCACCACTGATGAGGTAGTCCTCGAGCGCACGTTCGTCCTTGAGATACTGCTCGGAAGAACCGCGTTTCACCTTATAGAGCGGCGGCT
>CAZASR010000107.1:0-9849 GCA_964487765.1 uncultured Devosia sp.
GACGTGGTCCTCTTCCTCGCTTCGCGCCAGCGGCGCCCCACCCACCGCTGCGCGGTCACACCTCCCCACCGCTTCGCCGCGAGGAGGGAGAGGGGTGACTGCGCGTTCCCGGGAGTTGGCTATGGAGTGGGGCTGGGGCTGCTAGGCCGGTTCCCGCAACAGGGCGTCGATGTCTTGCATGGCGGCGTCGGAGAGGGGGGGCTTGTCCAGCGTGCCCAGATTTTCGCGGATCTGCGCCTCGGTCTTGAAGCCGGGGATGGGGAGGGCGACGGGGGAGCGGGCGAGTATCCAGGCCAGGGCGCCCTGCGCGAGCGTGCGGCCGCCCGAGGTGAGGAGATCGCGGATGGCCTCAAGCTTGCGCAGCGCCTCCGGCGTGGGGCGGCCGTCGGCGAAGTCACGCACCCAGCCATGGCCGGCGGCGCGCACGTCGGTGGCAGGAAGCCGGCTCGCGGCCGTGTACTTGCCGGTCAGAACGCCCATCGCGAGCGGCGAGCGATTGAGATTGACCAACCGGTTCTCCTCGGCGAGGCGCCGTAGGTCGGGCACGTCGTGGAGGACGCTCAATTGCTGCTGCACCGCCTTGAAGTGCGGATAGGCGAGCATGCGGGCGACGCGATGCGCGTCGTCGGTGCTCCAGCCCCAGGCGCCGATATCGCCCGCTTCGGCGCCCGCTTCGAGCGCCTCGGCCAGGGCGTCGGCCTCCCCGTCGGGAACATCGCCGACATGGAGCTGATAGAGGTCGATATGGGACGTGCCGAGGCGCTCGAGCGAGGCGGCGAGGGCGCGCTCCATATGGGCCGGCGTGACGTCGGTGCCGGTGAGCCGGCGCGTCGCCCGATCGTGGGTGAAGCCGAACTTGGTGGCGATGACCACCTCCCCGCGGCGATCGGCGAAGGCGCGGCCGAGCACTTCTTCCGAGTGGCCGGTGCCATAGGCGTCCGCCGTATCGAACAGGCGGGCGCCCAGATCATAGGCGAGGTGAAGGGCGCGGGTGGACTGCGCGTCGTCCACCTCGCCCCAGCCATCGGCGCGGCCGTCCATGAAGAACGGCCCGCCAATAGCCCAGCAGCCGACCCCGATGCGCGCGACGCGCCGGCCGTTCCATAGCGTGATCTTGCTCACCGGCAGGCCTCCCGGGTGGCGGCCTTCGCGCGCATCTTGATGGCGCGCAGGGTCGGGCTTTCGAGCCCCATATCTGCCAGGTCGCGCGGGTGGAGGCGGGTGAGCTCGTAAACGGTGCGGCGGTAGGCCCGCCACGAGTCGAAGCGATGCAGCAGGTGCTCAAGCATGGCTTGCTCCTTTCCAGGTTTAGCAGGAATGAAATGGCCGCCGGGCCCCGTTGGGAGCGAAGCGCCAGCGGCACCGACGATACTTGCGCATGGACCGGTCTTTCCGCTACGGACAGGAACGCGATGAGTTTTGCAGAAATGAAATGAGCATCGACTGGGACGATCTGCGCCTGTTTCTCGACGTCGCCCGGCTCGGGGGACTAAGCGCCGCGACCGGCACCACGAAACGCAGCGCCGCGACGCTGGGCCGGCGGGTGACGGCGCTCGAGCGCCAGATCGGCGAGCCGCTGTTTCACCGCGCGCATTCGGGCTACACGCTGACCCGGGCGGGCGAGGAATTGCTGCGCCGCGCCGAGGAGGTCGAGAGCGCAATGCGCTCGCTGACGCGCTGGCGCGATGGCGAGATTGGTGACCGCGTGGTGCGCATCTCGGCGGGAGCCTGGACCACCGATTTTCTGGCCCGGCAGATCGACCAATTGTGGAGCGCGACCGACCCGTTCCGGCTCGAATTCGTCACCGCCTATGAGAAGATCGATATCGGGCGGCGCAATGCCGATATCGGCATCCGCAGCGAACGGCCGACCGAGACCAATCTCGCCGGCCAGCAGGTCGGGCGCGTGGCCCATGCGCTCTATTCGGGGCGCAAGCTGATCAATGGCGTCGAGGCGGGGCTGTTCGTCGGCATGGGCGGCGACGGCGCCAATCTCCAGAGCTCGCGCTGGCTGATGGCGCGGCATGGCGACCGCATCGCGACGCGCGGCAATGACGCCCATTCGGTGCGCGAGCTGGTGGCGGCCGGCGCGGGCCTCACGGTGTTGCCCTGCTTTGCCGGCGACAGCGACGAGCGGCTGGTCCGCATTGTCGCCGCCCCGATCCCCGAGCTCGAGACCGAGCAATGGCTGGTGAGCCATCACGAGGAGCGCCATAGCCGCGAGGTGCGCACCGTGCTCGACCGCATCGGGCGGCTGCTGCGGGCGCATGCGCCGCTCTTCGCCGGCGCCATGAAGCGGCCTTAACGAAAAATTCACCCTGTCCGGCGGAGACTTGGCCCTGGGAATGCACACGGCAATGCCGGTCGCTGAGGCGGCCGGCACGGCGCCGCTTGGGGAGATCGTCCGTGAAGGCTTCGGCGTTTATCGTGGGTCCCCGCGACGGGGCCGGGGCGGCGCTCATGGATCTGGCCCGCGCCATCGGATTCGACTCCGTGCAGCGCTACCAGGGCGCCGCGCGGGCCGAGCGGCAGACCAGCAAGACGCCGCTGGCGTTCTTCCTGTGCGCACCGACACGGGACGTGCGCGCGCTCAAGCCCCTTGCCGACGCGGTGCGGTTCTCGCCCAGCCTCAAGCTGCGCTTCTTGCCGCTGATCTATTTCGCCCGCGACCCCTCGCTCGAAACGGTCAAGCAATGCGTCGCCATGGGCTTCGACGACGTGATCGCGCTGCCGATCGGCGGCGACGATGCGAGCGAACGCATCGCCCGGCAGATCGGGCGCATCCAGACCTACTACGAAACGGCGACCTATTTCGGTCCCGACCGGCGCAACCGCATGGGCGGGCCGCTGCGGACCACCGGGAGCGACCATGGGGGCGGACAGTTCCGGCGGATCGAGATCGTGCGCAATCCCGAGACCGGCATCGACGTCATCAGCGACGACCTCCAGGTGGTGGTGTAACGATTTCGATCTGAAACGATTTCGGTGGCAAAAGGTCTGCTTTCGCACGCGGAATTAATCCTCTAGGTTCCGCCGACTCCCCTCCCGAAAGCGTTTCTCCAGATGAAGTTCGGCCTCGACCTCGCGCCCCACCACAAGGTGTTCGGCGCCTTTGCCATATACTCGTTCACCATGGGGAATATCTTCCCCCGCTTCGCCGATATCAGGAACTTCATGGGGGTCGAGGAGGGCGCCTTCGGCTTCGGGCTGATCGGGGCGCCGGTGGGCACGCTGATCTCGCTGACCTTCGCGCCGCCGCTGCTCGAAAAGATCGGCTACAGGCGCTCCATCCTGTGGTTCATCCCGCTCCTGTCGCTGTGCTACGCGATGGCGACGCTGGCGCCGGACCCGCTGTGGTTCTTCGTGCTGCTGGTGCCGGTGGGGCTGGTGATCGGCTGCATCGAGATCATCCTCAACCTCGAGGCCGACCGCACCGAGCACCTGCTCGGCCGGCGCCTCATGAACCGCGCCCATGCCTTCTGGAGCCTCGGCTTTTTCGCCGCGGGGCTGGTCGGCGGCGTCATCGCGCAGCGCGGCGTGTCGCCGCAACTGCATGTGTTCGCGATGATCCCGCTGGTGATCGTGCTCACGCTGTTGGTGCTGGGGCGGTTCCACCCGGCCCCGGCACGCACCGGCAGCCACGGCGACGAACCCAAATTCGCCGCGCCGACATTGGGCATCATGGCGCTCGTCGCCGTCACGCTCGCGGCCATGGCGATGGAGGGCGGCTATATGGACTGGTCGGTGATCTACATGGACTCGGTCTATGATTCGGTGCCCTTCACCGCGGCCCTGGCGGTGACGCTGGGGGCGTTGGCGCAGGGCGTGACCCGCTTCTTCGCCGACGGCTTCGTCGAGCGCTATTCGCCGGTGCTGGTGTCGCGCGTGCTGCTCGCCATCATGACGGTGGGCATCGTGCTGGTGTTCCTACGGCTGGGCGAATGGCAGTCGCTGCTCGGCTTCGCGCTGCTGGGCATCGGCTCGTCAGCGATCTTCCCGCTCGCCATGTCGGCGGCGGCGCAGCGCACCGACCGGCCGGCAGCGGTCAATGTCGCGGCGCTGGCGCAGACGTCGTTCGTGACATTTCTCCTCGCGCCGCCGGTTCTAGGCTTCATCGCGCAGCATTGGGGGATCGCCTGGAGCTTCGGCATCGGCCTGCCGCTCGTCGTGCTGAGCTTTGCCTTCACCCATGTTCTGGGCAGCAAGCCGCTGCCGCGCCGTGTCGAGTAAGATGATCAAACCGCATTACCGCGTCTTCGGCTGCTTCTTCCTGTTCGCCTTCGCGCTCGGCGCCATGCTGGGGCGGCTGCCCGATATCCAGACCAGCCTCGGCCTGAGCGAGAGCCAGCTTGGGCTGACGCTGATCGGCATGGCGATCGGCTCGCTGGTGTCGCTCAGCCTCGGCTCGGGCTGGATCGAGCGCATGGGCGCGCGCCTGACGGCGATCGTCACGGTGCTTGGAACGGCGTTCTGCTACGCGCTGATCCCGTGGCTGCCCACCGCCTGGCTGGTGTTCGCGACGCTGTTCGTCGCCGGCATCCTCGCCGGGCTGCTCGAGATCAACCTCAACCTCGAGGCCGACCGCATCGAGGCGCAGCTCGACAAGCGCGTGATGAACCGGGCGCACGGCATGTGGAGCCTGGGCTTCTTCGTGACGGCGCTGGTTGCCGCGGCCATGCGGCAGGCCGGCGTTCCGGTGACGGTGCATACGGGCGCCGCCTTCGTGCTGGTGGCGCTGGTCAGCCTCGTGCTGCTGCCGGGCATGACGAGTGCGCCGGCCCGGCCCGATGGGCGGCACCATGAAGCGGGCGAACACCGCATCGCCCTGCCCAATCTGGGCCTGCTGCCGCTGTGCATCATCGGCATCGCGGCGTTCCTCGTGGAGGGCACGGGCATCGACTGGTCGGTGATCTATATGCGCGATGCGTTCGACGTCGCCCCCTTCGTCAGCGGCCTCAGCCTCACGACCTTCACCGCGCTGATGGCACTGGGCCGGCTGTTCGCCGATCCGGTGGTCGACCGCTACGGCCCGCGCGCGGTGGCCACCGCGATGCTGGCGGTTGCCGCCTGCGGCAGCCTCATCATCGGCGTCGCCCCCTATCCGTGGCTGGCGATCGTGGGCTTCGGCATGATCGGGCTCGGCTGCTCCTGCGTCTATCCGCTCGCCGTATCGGCCGCGGCGCAGCGCACCGACCGGCCGTCGGCGGTGAACGTCGCGGCGCTGGCGCAGGTCTCGTTCGTGGTGTTCTTTCTCGGCCCGCCGCTCCTCGGTTTCGTGGCCGAGCATTTCGGCATCCGCATCAGCTATCTGGTGGTGCTGCCGGTGATCGTCGCGGGGCTGCTCCTGAGCGGTGCGCTCGAGCCCAGGCGCGACAGCCGGGAGGTGGCCGCCGCCGATGCCTGAGCTGCCGCAGATCGTCGACCTCCGCCAGTCGCCGACGGCGCTGCGCGTGCAGCGCGGCGTGATGCGGCTGTTGCGCGCGACTTACGATTTCTGTTGCTTCGCCGAAGTGCCGCTGGCCAATGGCCGGCGCGCCGACGTGCTCGGGGTCGGGCCGAAAGGCGAAATCTGGATCGTCGAGATCAAGAGCTCGCTCGTCGATTATCGCGTCGACGCGAAATGGCCAAACTACAAGGACTATTGCGACCGCTTCTACTTCGCCAAGCCGCCCGAGCTGGAGGCCGGCATCTTCCCGGCGGAGGAGGGGCTGATCGCGGCCGATCTGCACGGCGCCGAAATCCTGCGCCCCGCCCTCGAGCACGCCCTGGCGCCGGCGCGGCGCAAGGCCATGATGCTCAGGCTCGTCCGGCTCGGCGCCGACCGCGTGCACGTTTTGATGGACCCCCAGAGCAGCGGCGAGCCTTCGGTGTGAGGCGCGGCGTCCGGCGCGTGCCGGGAGGAAGGAAAGCCGCCGCCGGCGGCTATTCCCCCGCTGGTTCGGCGTGGAGCACGGTTCCACTGGCGGCGACGGGGGTGATCGGCGTGGGGACGGGCACCGCCGGGGGGACGCCGAGCTTGGCCTTCAGGCCGGCCATGAGCCGCAGCCGCTCCTCGTCGCTCGCCGCCGACTGCAGCCGCGCGCTCAGGTCGAGGATGAAGCTGGCATAGGCATTGTGCCAGTCGGCCTCGAGCTGGTTGAGGTCGATGCGGCGGGAAGCGGGCTTGACCAGCGCCTCGACGCCGCCGGCGCGCAGCTCCACCGCGTCGTCGAGCTGCGGCAGGATCACCTGGTCGCCGGCTATGCCCGAATTGAGCAGCGCCTGCCTCAGGGCGGTGCGCTCTTCATCTTCGCCATGGGTCAAAAAGATCGCGCCATGCGCCGGCAGGCGCGCCGTGATCCAGCTCATCAGCTCGCTATGGTCGGCATGCGCCGAGTAATTGCCCAGGGCGCGGACCCGGGCGCGGACCGGGACCTCGTCGCCATGAATGCGGACGGCCTTTGCGCCCGACAGGATGATCTGGCCGAGCGTGCCGGGGGCCTGGTAGCCCACGAACAGCACCGTGGCGTTGGCGCGCGGCAGATTGTTGCGCAGATGGTGCTTGATGCGGCCGGCGTCGCACATGCCCGACGCCGATATGATGATGGCGCCGCCCTTGATCTGGTTGATCGCCTTGCTCTCATCGACGGCCTGCACGATGCGGAAACGCGAATCCGAAAACAGCTCGTCGGCGCTGAGCATGCTGTCTTCGAACATCGCGGCGTACTTCTTGTAGACCCCCGTGACCTTGCTCGCCAGCGGCGAGTCGAGAAACACGGCGGCAGGCGAGATCTCGCCCTGCTTGATCAAGAGGCCGATGTCGTGCAGCAGCTCCTGGCTGCGCTCGACCGCGAAAGCGGGAATGACGAGATTGCCCCCGCGCTCGAGGGCCTGGCTGATCTCCACCTTCAGCGTCTCGCGGCGCTCGTCGAGCGTGTAGTCCGTGCGTTCGCGCCCGCCATAGGTCGATTCGCTCACGATGTAGTCGAAGCCCGCGGGCGCGTCGGGGCCCTGGTAGAACACCTTTTCATCCGGCCCGATGTCGCCCGAGAACAGGAGGCGCACCGGCTTGCCGTCGGCATCGAGCACTTCGACCTCGATGGAGGCCGAGCCGATGATGTGACCGGCGTTCCAGTAGCGCGCGCGAACCCCCTTGCCGGGTTCGATCCAGGTCTCGTACTTGACCGTCTCGCGCAAGCCGAGCGCCGTGTCGGCGTCCTCCATCGTGTAGAGCGGGTCAACCGGCGCGTCGCCCCGGCGCCCACGCTTGCGCGTTTCGCGTTCCGCCTCGCTCTCCTGGATGCCAGCGGAATCGGGAAGCAGGAATTCGAGCAGGCCGGAAGTCGGGGGCGTGCAGTAGATGGGCCTGCTAAAGCCATTGGCGGTGAGCTTGGGCAGCAGCCCGCAATGGTCGATATGCCCGTGGGTGAGGAGCAGGAATTCGATGCCGCGCGGCTCGAACGGGAACGGCTTGTAGTTGAGATCCCGCACGGACTTGTTGCCCTGGAACATGCCGCAATCGACGAGGAACTGGCCGCCCGGATGCACCACGCGATAGCACGAGCCGGTCACGGTGCCGGAGGCCCCGTGGAAATGAATGGTCACGGTCATTGCTGCATCATGCCTCGGCTGTTGTCATGCTGGAGAACGAGGGCGGTATGGGCCGTGAGATCGCGTTTCACGCCGTGCCCAGGCTGATCGAGATAAATCCGAGCGATGATTTCGATGCCGACGCTTGATGCGAATAAAACCGCCATCCACCAATATCGCGTCGCGCGAGGTCAACAGCCACCCCAATAAAAAACCTCGCCCACTCGTAGCACCGAAGTGCGTTCCATCACGGACGAATGAACGAGGTATATGGCGCGACCATATAAGTGATTGTCGCTAGCAGTCAATCGGACGCTATTTGGGTGCGCGCTTGGCGAGGATGCGCTGGAGGGTGCGGCGGTGCATGTTGAGGCGGCGCGCGGTCTCGCTCACATTGCGGTCGCACAGCTCGTAGACGCGCTGGATGTGCTCCCAGCGGACCCGATCGGCCGACATCGGATTTTCCGGTGGGGCGGGAGGGTGCTCGCCCGTCGCCAGCAGAGCGTTGATCACGTCGTCGGCGTCGGCAGGCTTGCTCAGATAATCGACCGCGCCGAGTTTGACCGCCGTGACCGCCGTCGCGATATTGCCATAACCGGTCAGCACCACGGCGCGCGCATCGGGACGCTTCTTGTGCAACGCCTCGACCACGTCGAGCCCGTTACCATCCTCGAGACGCAGATCGACCACCGCGAAAGCCGGCGGCGCCGCTTCCACGGCGCTCAGGCCCGCGGCGACGGTATCGGCGCTGCGCACGTCGAATCCGCGTCTCTCCATGGCGCGCTCGAGGCGGCCAAGAAATGCCTTGTCGTCATCGACAAGGAGCAGGGTGCGGTCGCTGGCCGCCAGAAGATCGTCGGCGTTACTCATTGCTGCTCATTTAGGCGTTCCCGGAATAAAACGCCAGTCTTGGCGATCAACGCGCGCCGTCGGCGGCGGTTCGCGGCCAGGTGATCCTCACCCGCGCGCCCCCCTGCTTCGTATTGTCGAAGGCGAGGCGCCCCCCGCTGCGCTCGATCAGCGTCTTGGCGATGAAGATGCCGAGGCCCAACCCGCCAGGCGCATCGCCATCGGGCGCGGTGTTGCGGGCGCGGGTGGTGAGGTACGGCTCGCCGAGGCGCGCGACGAGGTCTTCGGGAAAGCCGGGACCATCATCGGCGATGGTGACGGTGATGGTGCTGCGGTCCCAGCTCGCATCGACATCGACGCGACTTTTCGCAAAATGCGTGGCGTTTTCGACGAGATTGCCGAGACCGTAGAGCAGCCCCGCGTTGCGCGTGAACACCGGCTCGTCCGGCCCGTCCATCACTTCGATGAAGATGGATTTCCCGAGGCCCTCCAACGGCTTGGCGACCTCTTCGAGAAGCTCGCCCACCGGCAAAGCGGCGAACGGATCGCCCGATTCACCGCTGCGAAGACTTCTCAGCTTGGCGAGAATGGCCCGGCAACGCGCCAGTTGCGCGATGATCAGGTCGACGTCATCGGCGAGCGGGCCGGGAGGAACGTCCGCCTTCATCTCCTTGGCGGCGAGCGCGATCGTCGAGAGTGGCGTGCCCAGTTCGTGCGCCGCGGCGGCGGCGAGCCCGTCGAGGGCGCTCAATTGTTCGTGGCGGGAGAGGGCGAGTTCGGTGGCGGTGAGGGCATCGGCGAGCTGGCGCGCCTCATGGGCCACCCGGTTGGTATAGGCGGCGATGAAGACGACGCCGCACACGATCGACACCCAGACGCCCACGATATAGACCCGATCGAAGCTGATCCGGCGTTCGGGGTCCCAGGGCAGGTCCATGTGGACCACCGAAATCGCCGAGGCGACGGCGATCGCCAGGCCCGCAATGATCAGGGTCGAGCGCTGCGGGAGGGTCGTGGCGGAGACCGAGACGGGGGCCAGAAACAGCAGCGAGAACGGGTTCTGCAGGCCGCCGGTCAGCGACAGCAGCCCGCCCAGCTGCAGGATGTCGTAGCCCAGCTGCAGCGTCGCGATGGTGGCCGAGGGCCGGTCGCTGGTCCCGAAGCGCAGGATCAGCGCGAGATTGACCACCACCGACAGGGCAATGACCGACAGGCATTCGACCAGCGGCAGCGGGTAGCCGAGCCCCCAGGCGACGAAAAGCACGCCCGCGGTCTGCCCGATGATGGCCAGCCAGCGCAGCCCGACCAGCGTCGCCAGCCGCAGCGGGCGCCGGTTTCCCGGCAGCAGGGCGCGATAATCGGTGCTCGAACTCATCGAATATGGCCTCGCATGGGCATCGTTTGCGGCCCTTTCAAGAGCAAGAATCGAAC